>NZ_JBVIPD010000006.1:308743-452071 GCF_055578235.1 Streptomyces sp. NPDC033136 | reverse complement strand
TGACTTTTGGCACGCTGTTGAGTTCTCAAGGAACGGTCGCTTCCTTTGTACTCACCCTCTCGGGCTTTCCTCCGGGCGCTTCCCTTCGGTCTTGCGTTTCCGACTCTATCAGTGTTTTTCCGGCCCTCTGACCACTGCCCTGCGAGCATGCAGAAAGCGACCCGGGGATAGGATCTGACAAGTTGGTTGCTGCCGGGCCGGGATGCGAGGTCGCGTCGTTCAGCCCCAGGCAGGAGTACGACTGTACACGCGGCCGCAGAGCGCATGCAAATCCATTTGAGGTATGGTCTAGACCACTTAGAAGTGCCCACGCGGACCTGCACTTCACGTGACATACGCTGCTGAACGGTGTGCCGTCCGGTACCTACCGGGACGGCCATAACGATCTCCACCCCTGGGAGGCTTCCCATGACCACCGTGACGTCCCCACTCGCTGGACGCGCCATCGGACTGGCCGCAGTGCCGGATCCGGTCTTCTCCGGGGCCATGGTCGGCCCGGGCACAGCCATCGACCCCGTACGCGATTCCTCCGAAGCCGTCTCGCCCGTGGACGGCGTCATCGTCTCCCTGCATCCGCACGCGTTCGTCGTCGTGGACGAGAACGGACACGGCGTGCTCACCCACCTCGGCATCGACACCGTGCAGCTCAACGGCGAGGGTTTCGAGCTGCTCGTGGACAAGGGCGACACCGTCCGGCGCGGTCAGGGCATCGTGCGCTGGAACCCGGCCGCCGTCGAGGCCGCCGGCAAGTCCGCGGTCTGCCCGGTCGTGGCGCTGGAAGCCACGGCCGAAGCTCTCTCCGATCTTCGCGACAACGGCGATGTGAAGGCCGGCGACAGTCTCTTCCTCTGGAAGTGACGTCCGTGCCGTCCTATGACGGCGAGTACGACAACCAACGCGGCGGCGGGACCCGCCGCACTATTCGGAGACGGGTGAGATGGAGACAACGCTGCGAGGCGTCGGCGTCAGCCACGGTGTGGCGATCGGCGAGGTTCGGCATATGGGAACGGCGGTCCTCGAGCCGCCGGCGAAGCAGATCCCGGCGGACGAGGCGGAGCGTGAACAGGGGCGCGCCCGCAAGGCCGTGGAGGCGGTGGCGGCGGACCTGATGGCCCGCGGCAATCTGGCCGGGGGCGAGGCCCAGGCCGTCCTCGAGGCGCAGGCCATGATGGCCCAGGACCCCGAGCTGATGGCCGATGTGGAGCGGCGGATCGCCGTCGGCAGCACGGCCGAGCGCGGGGTGTACGACGCCTTCGCCTCGTACCGCGAGTTGCTGGCGGCTGCCGGTGAGTACCTCGCCGGCCGGGTGGCCGACCTGGACGACGTGCGGAACCGAATCGTCGCCCGGCTGCTGGGCGTGCCGATGCCGGGTGTCCCCGACAGCGACGAACCGTACGTCCTTGTTGCGCGCGATCTCGCACCCGCCGATACCGCGCTGCTGGACCCGACTCTGGTGCTCGGCTTTGTCACCGAGGAGGGCGGTCCGACCAGCCACAGCGCGATTCTGGCCCGGGCACTCGGTGTCCCGGCAGTGGTGGCGCTGCCGGGGGCCGGTGAGCTCGCCGAGGGCACGATGATCGCCGTCGACGGCAGCACGGGTGAGATCTTCGTGGACCCGAGTGACGAGAGGAAGGCCCAGCTCGAGGCCGCGGCGGCGGAGCGGAAGGCCGCGCTGGCGGCGTCGACCGGGCCCGGTGCGACCGCGGACGGTCACAAGGTGCCCCTGCTCGCGAACATCGGTGGTCCCGCGGATGTCGCGGCCGCGGTCGAGGCCGGTGCCGAGGGTGTCGGGCTCTTCCGTACCGAGTTCCTGTTCCTGGACGACAGCAAGCAGGCGCCGCCCGAGGACAGGCAGGTCACTGCGTACCGACAGGTGCTCGAAGCGTTCCCCGAGGGGCGTGTCGTGGTGCGGGTGCTGGACGCGGGCGCTGACAAGCCGCTCGACTTCCTCACGCCGGGCGACGAGCCGAACCCGGCGCTCGGCGTGCGGGGGTTGCGGACGCTGCTCGACCACCCGGAGGTCCTGCGCAGCCAGCTGACCGCGCTCGCGAAGGCCGCGGAGGGGCTGCCGGTCTACCTCGAGGTCATGGCCCCGATGGTGGCGGACCGCACCGACGCCCGGGCCTTCGCGGACGCGTGCCGTGAGGCAGGGCTGAGGGCGAAGTTCGGTGCGATGGTCGAGATCCCGTCGGCGGCGCTACGCGCCCGCTCGATCCTGCAGGAGGTCGAGTTCCTGTCGCTCGGGACCAACGACCTGGCGCAGTACACATTCGCCGCGGACCGTCAGGTGGGTGCCGTCTCCCGGCTGCAGGACCCGTGGCAGCCGGCGCTGCTCGACCTGGTGGCGCTGTCCGCCGAGGCGGCGAAGGCCGAGGGCAAGAGCTGTGGTGTCTGCGGTGAGGCCGCTTCCGATCCATTGCTCGCGTGTGTGCTGACTGGCCTGGGCGTCACCTCTCTCTCGATGGGTGCGGCGTCGATTGCCTATGTCCGGGCGACGCTGGCGAAGTACACGCTGGCGCAGTGCGAGCGGGCCGCCGCGGCGGCGCGGGCGTCGGACAGCGCGGAGGACGCGCGCAGCGCGGCGCAGGCGGTGTTGTCGGGCGAGTAGCCCGGGCACGGTCGGCCGATGGCCGCCCGGGAGGGGCGCTCCACTGAGGGCGGTTTCCAGGGGGCGCCCCTCTCGCGTTTCAGTGGTGGTGTCCCCGTGCGGGTTTGTCATCGCCGAGGTCGGGTGGTGCGCAGTAGTCGACGTTGGATTCCGGGGAGATCAGGTCTCCGGACTCGATGTCGGTGCAGTAGGCGTCGAAGACCTCTCCTGCGGTGAGGGGCTGGAGTCCGTAGGAGCGCAGGCGCCAGCCGTACACCCTGTCGGGGGTGTCTGGGGCGCTGGCGCGGATGACGAGGCCTCCGGGGCTCTCGGTGGCCAGGCCGAGGGCCAGGACAGTGGTGAACTCGAGGGCCTCGGTCTCGTCGAGGTCCAGGGCGCCGTCGTCGTCGGCACAGTGGAGTGCGGCGACGAGCGTTTCGGGTGGACCGGTGACGCTGCAGACGAGGTGCCGGTTGCCGGGCGGGGCCGTGTCGAGGATGCGGGCGAGGAGGTGCGAGGCGCGGGAGAAGGCCGCGCGTCCGATGTCCTCGCCGCAGGAGGCACAGGCGCCCAGGTGGGCGAGGAGTGTCGTGGCGTACTCCCAGGTGGCCTGGCGGACGCCTTCGTCGACGAGGGCCGGGAGGAGGTCGGCCAGCGGCTGACCCTCGTACGGGAGGGTCGGTCCAGTGACGGCGAGTTGTGCCGTGAAGCGTGTGCGGCTCGACGGGTCGTCGGGGTCCAGGCCTTTCCGTGTACAGAACTCGGCGTACTCCTCGGGGTCGAACAGGGCCACCGTGGTGTGACTGCCCTGCAGGGCGCGTGTCCTGAGGAGGCCCTCGATCTGTTGGAGGTAGGCCGTGTGGTCGTCGAAGGTGAAGCTGCGGTAGCGCCGCATGGCCCGGAAGTCGTGCTCGTCGGTCAGCAGGCCGATGGTTCCGGCGATTTCACGGCCCAGGACGCGTCGCATGGTCCGGTTGTCGGTGTGCGCCATTGTTTCCCCCTGTTGCACGGTCGATCAATGCTCACTCACAGTAATCGACGGCACTGACAATGGGTTTCCGGTGAGATGGTCTCGGACCAGGCGATGCTGGGCGATGCAGGTCAGGGCGATGGTGGCACCGAAGGCGGCCCAGCCGAGGGGGCCGGTGGCGATGGCGGCGGTGACTGCGAGTGGTCCGATGCTGCGCTGCGCGGACTGTGCCACGCCGTGGACTCCCAGATAGGCGCCCTGCGCTGCGTCGGGCGCGAGGGCGACGGAGAGTTCCCAGGAGACAGTGGCGTGGAGCATTTCGGCCAGCGTGAACAGGGCGGCCGCGGCGGTGAGGAGCACGGTGCAGGCGACGGGGCCTCCGGTGGCGGAGAGGGCCATGGCAGCACCGCCGAGTGCGAAGGCGGCCGAGAGCGGGAGCAGGAGGGAGCGGGCGGCTGCCGTGGTGGAGCCGAATCGGGCCAGCGGGACCTGCAGGGCCACCACCATCACGTTGTTGAGGACCATCAGCAGGGGTGCGAGGCCGTGTGGGGCGTTGCTCTCGTGGGCGATCCACAGGGGCAGGCCGACCTTGAAGACGGCGTCGTCGAGGAAGAGGACGGTCTCGGTGGTGACGTATGCGAGATAGGTGCGGTCGCGCCACGGGGTGGGCGGTTTGGTCGCGGGTGCGGCGTCCTTGGAGGTGGCGACCGTCCGGGACGGGGACGGTGGTTCGCCGCAGCGCAGCGTGATCAGGGCGCAGGCGACGAAGGAGAGGGCGTCGCCCACGAGGAGCCACCGGTACGCGCCGGCGGCGCCGACGGCGAGGGCGCCTGCGGCGGTGAGACCTCCCAGGGCCCAGCCGGCGTTGGCGAGGGTGCGGTGGAGGGCCTGGTACCGGACACGGTCCGGTCCGGCGACGCGGGTGGCGTAGAGCTTGGTGAGGACGCTCGACGCCCGGTCTCCGAGGCCGCCGACGGCGGAGTAGACGAGGAGCAGGGCGTAGTTGTCGGTGGTGAGCAGGGCGAGGGAGGCCAGAGAGCGCACCAGTTGCGTGGCGATCAGGACGCGGGTGAGGGACAGCCGGTCGGCGATGCGGCCGGCCAGAGGTGCGCCGGCGATTCCGATGGCTCCGGCGGCGGCGACCAGGGTGCCGATCTCGGCGACGGTGAGGGCGGAGACGTAAGTGAAGTAGAGGACCGAGACGGAGGCCCACAGGCCGCTGCCGATGCGGTCGACGAGGGCGGCGGCGACGATTCTGCGTCCGTCGGGTCCTCCGGGTATGCGTTTGGACCAGGCGATCGTGCGGCGCGTCGGATGCACTGCTCCCCCTTGCATGGAATTATGTACTGATACATAATCATCAACGTGGCAACACAATATGAGATCAGTGGTGCGACGGCCAAGGGGATTGCCGTGTCCGTCGAACGGGGCGTGGCCGAGGGCACGTTGGAGCCGGGGGCCGCCCTGCCCCCGGTGCGGCGGCTGGCGGACGAACTCGGAGTCAGTCCCGGAACGGTCGCGACGGCTTACAAGGAACTGCGGCAGCGCGGGGTCGTGGTGACGCGCGGACGGGGCGGCACGGTCGTGGCCCCCGCGCCTGCCGTCGCGTCCCGGCGACCGCCCAAAGTCCCCGACGGTCTGCGGGACCTGGCCGGCGGCCACCCGGATCGCCGACTGCTTCCCGGTCGCCTGCCGTCATCGCACCTGTCCCCCGCGTCCCGGTCGCATCGTGCGACGCCCAGGCTGGCGCGGTTGGAGGAGACCGTGCGGGACTGGCTCCGCCCCGACGGCGTGCCGGTGGAGCATGTGACCTTCGCCCACGGGGCGCTGGATCTGATCGCGCGGCTGATGTCCGTGGAGCTGCGACCCGGTGACGCCGTAGCGATGGAGGACCCCGGCTACCACCATCTCCTGGATCTGATGACGGCTCTGGGGTTGCGGGCGGTGCCTGTGGCCGTGGACGACGAGGGCCTGCGTCCCGATGCCCTGCGTGGAGCCCTGCGGGCCGGTGTGCGGGCTGTGGTGTGCAGCCCCAGGGCGCAGAATCCGTACGGCGGTTGCTTCTCCGCCGAGCGCCGGGACGCGCTTGCCGCCCTGCTCCGGGACCAGCCCGATGTGCTGGTCGTGGAGAACGACCACGCCTCCGCGGTCGCCGACGCGCCCTTGCACACGCTGGCCGCCAGAGGGTTGACGCGTTGGGTGCACGTGCGGACGGTGAGCAAGTTTCTGGGGCCCGATCTGCGGTGGGCCGCGGCGGCCTGTGATCCGGTCACGCTGGCGCGGCACGACGGACGGCTGCTGCTGACGTCGGGCTGGGTCAGCCATCTGCTCCAGGAGGCGGTGCACGGACTCCTGACCGACGACGGCACGCGCGCGTTGGTGGCCCGCGCGAGGGGAGCGTACGCGCAACGCCGTCGCGCTCTGCTCGAGGAGTTGCGGGCTCGGGGTGTCGCGGGGCACGGGGTCAGCGGCTTGAACGTGTGGGTGCCGGTGCGTGACGAATCGGCCGTGGTGAACGGGCTGCGGTCCTACGGCTGGTGGATCGCGGCGGGGGCACGGTTCAGGCTGTCCTCCGCTCCGGGTGTGCGGATCTCCGTCGCCGGGCTGGAGCGGGCCGAGGCGGCACGGCTGGCCTCGGACTTCGCCGCCGTGCTCGGTGAGTCCGAGGCCACTTATGGGGGCTGATCGCCGCGCCCGGGAGTGGCGTCAGGCGCGTTTGCGGGCAATGTCCTCGTAGAAGGCCAGCAGGTCGAGGTTGTCGATGGAGCCCGGGTTGACCGCCTTCTCCAGCGGGGTGCCCTGCAGGAGGCGCTTGACGGGGACCTCGATGCGCTTGCCGGTGAGGGTGTGCGGGACGCCGGGTACCTCGATGATCTCGTCGGGGACATGGCGCGGGGACAGTTGCTCGCGGATGGTCTGCTTGATGCGGTTCAGCAGGGCCCCGTCGAGGACGGCTCCGGGGGCCAGGTGGACGAAGAGAGGCATCCAGTAGCCGCCGTCGGGCTGCTCGATGCCGATGACGAGGGACTCCCTGATCTCGGGGAGGCGTTCCACGGCTTCGTAGATGTCGGCGGATCCCATGCGGACGCCCTGGCGGTTGAGCGTGGAGTCGGAGCGGCCGTGGATGACGACGGATCCGCGGGAGGTGAGGGTGATCCAGTCGCCGTGCCGCCATACGCCGGGGTACGTGTCGAAGTAGCTGTCGTGGTAGCGGCTGCCGTCGGGGTCGTTCCAGAAGTGGATGGGCATCGACGGCATGGGGTTGGTGACCACGAGCTCGCCGACCTCGTCGACCAGGGGGTTGCCGCTCGGGTCCCAGGACTGCAGGTCGGTGCCGAGGCAGGGGGCCTGGAGCTCGCCGACGTGGACCGGGAGGGTCGGTACGGCGCCGGCGAAGCAGGAGCACACGTCGGTGCCGCCGCTGACGGAGGCGATCCACAGGTCGTCGCGGACCTCGTCGTGGAGCCAGCGGAAGCCGTCCGGCGGCAGGGGCGAGCCGGTGGTGGCGACGCACTGGACGGAGGAGAGGTCGAAGTCGCGGGAGGGGTGCACGCCCGCCTTGCGGCAGGCCATGACGTAGGCGGCCGAGGTGCCGTAGAGAGTGGCCCGGGTGCGCTCGGCGATGCGCCACTGTGCGCCGGTGTCCGGGTAGCCGGGGCTGCCGTCGTAGAGGACGATCGTGGTGCCGGTGAGCAGGCCGGAGACGAGGAAGTTCCACATCATCCAGCCGGTCGACGTGTACCAGAAGAAGCGGTCCTCCGGACCCAGGTCACAGTGCAGGCCGAGTTGTTTGAGGTGCTCGACCAGGATGCCGCCCTGGGACTGGACGATGGCCTTGGGCAGGCCGGTCGTGCCCGAGGAGTAGAGCACCCATAGAGGGTGGTCGAAGGGCACCTGCTCGAAGAGCGGCTCCGTGTCCGCCGAGGTGAGGGCCGACCAGTCCAGGGCGCCCTCGGGTGCCTCGGTGCCGAGGAGGGGGATGTGGACGACGGCCCGCAGGGTGGGCAGTTCGCGGCGCAGCTCGGCGACGACCTCGCGCCGGTCGTGCTCCTTGCCGCCGTAGCGGTAACCGTCGACCGTGAACAGGACGACGGGTTCGACCTGCTGGAAGCGGTCGAGGACGCTGCGGGCTCCGAAGTCGGGCGCGCAGGAGGTCCAGACGCCGCCCACGGCTGCCGTGGCGAGGAGGGCGACCACGGCCTGCGGGACATTGGGCAGGTAGCCGCTGACGCGGTCTTTGGGGCGTACGCCGAGGGCACGCAGCTCGGCGGCCAGGGAGCCGACCTGGCGGCGCAGCTCGGCCCAGGTGACAGGGCGTGCTTCGTGCGTCTCGTCGACGTGCAGGAGGGCCGGTTCGTCCGCGCGGGTGCCGGCGGCGCGCAAGGCGTGTTCGGCGTAGTTGAGGGTCGCCCCGGGGAACCACTGGGCGCCCGGCATGGTGCGGTCGCCGAGCACGCGCGCGTAGGGGGTCGAGAAGCGGACGTCGAACCACTCGGTGACGGCTTTCCAGAAGGTGTCCAGCTCGTCGACGGACCAGCGCTGCAGGGCCGCGTAGCCGCCCTCGGCGGGGGCGCCGTGGTGCTCGGCGGACCAGGCCTGGAACTTGCTGATCCGTGCCCGGGCGATGCGTGCGGGGTCGGGTTGCCAGAGCGGCTGGGGACTGACGGTCGACATGGTCGGCTCCCGGCTTGTGCGCGTCGTGTGCGTCCTCCGCGCACGGCTGGGGTGTGCGCGTGAGCGGCTGGCACGGACAATGCCATGTGATCGACTTCGGCACCAGGGTGCGCCCCGCGGAGTCCGTGTCGTGAAGATGTGGTCCTGGCACGGGTGAACGGCAGTTGAACGACACGCGCGCGTTGCGCCGTCAGTGGCAGGGTGGGCAACATGAACGGTCGTGACCTGGTGCGTTCGGTGAAAGCGGTAGCTTCGGTGGGGGCGGCGCAGGGTGTGCGTACCGTACGAGCAGCGTGGCGCAGGCGGCGGGCCGACGCCAGCGGGCTGCCGTCGCGGGGCCCGGAGCGGGCGCGGGTGCCAGGGACCGTGCGGGAGGCGGAGCCGGGGCCGGGGGGCGGTGTCGTCCGGTTCAGCCGCTCGGAGCTGCGGATTCTGGTCGCTGTGAACGGGGCCGTCTTCTGGGGGTGGGACGGGGCGGAGCCGGAGCCGTCGTACGCGCTGGCCGGCCGGTGTCCGGAGCCGGATCCGCGGGCGGTGCTGGAGCCGGACAAGGACGGCGGCTGGCGGGTGGTGGCCGAGCGGGTGACGGTCGTCGTCTCGCGGCACGGTGCGGTGGAGGTGCAGACGCCCGGTGGCGTGACGCTGCGGCGTGATCTGCCGCCGCGGTGGTGGGAGCCGGTCGGCGGCGGCCCGGCACGGTGGATGCAGCGGTCGGAGGTGGCCGCGGACGCGCGGTTCTTCGGCCTCGGGGGGCGTGCCTCGGGCCCCCGGCTGCCGGCCGGGACGTACCGGCTGTGGAACACCGACCCGGGCCGTCCGTTCACGCCGGGTGACGACCCGCTGTACATCACGATGCCGGTGCAACTGGTGGTCTCCGACGGCGGTACGCACCTGGCTTTCCACGACAACGCGTGGGACGGCACGGTGACGTTGCGGGAGGGCGAGGAGGGCGCGGGGTCGGGGCATGATCGCGCGGGGACGAGCGACTTGCGGATGGACGGTGGTCCGCTGCGCTGCTGGGTGATGGTGGGCACCCCCGCGCGCGTGCTGCTCGCCTGGGCCTCGCTCACCGGCGCCCCGGCGTTGCCTCCGGCGTGGGCGCTCGGTCATCAGCACGCGCGGTGGGGCTTCGGCAGTGAGCAGGAGGTGCGGCGGATCGCCGCGGGCTACCTGGAGCACGGGCTGCCGCTCGGCGCCCTGCACCTGGACATCGACCACTTGGACGCGCATCAGGTGTTCACCGTCGACCAGGACCGCTTCCCGAAGCTGCCCGTGCTGGCCGAGGAGCTCCGCAGGGACGGCATCCGGCTGGTGTCGATCGTCGATCCGGCCGTCAAGGCCGTGCCGGGCAATGCCGTGTACGACGGCGGGGTGGCCGGGGACGCGTTCGTGCGGGACGCCTCGGGACGGGTCGTGGAGGGTGTGGTGTGGCCCGGTGAGGCGGTGTTTCCGGATTTCACGCATGCACGCGTGCGTGCGTGGTGGGGCGGCCTCTACGAGGAGCGGCTCGCGCAGGGGTTCTCGGGTTTCTGGCACGACATGAACGAGCCCACGTCGTTCGCCGCCTTCGGGGAGTCGACACTGCCGCGTTCGGCCCGGCACGCACTGGAGGGGCGGGGTGGGGACCATCGCGAGGCGCACAACGTGTACGCGCTGTGCATGGCCAGGGCGGGCTTCGAAGGGTTGCGGAGGCTCGCGCCCGAGGAACGGCCGTTCCTGTTCTCCCGCTCCGGGTGGGCCGGGATGCAGCGTTACGGGGGGACGTGGTCGGGAGACGTGGCCACCGGCTGGCCCGGGCTGCGCGCGTCGCTGGCGCTGGTGCTGGGGCTCGGGCTGTGCGGCGTTCCGTACTCGGGGCCGGACATCGGAGGCTTCGACGGGGATCCGTCACCCGAGCTGTACCTGCGGTGGTTCCAGCTGGGTGCGTACCTGCCGCTCTTCCGGACGCACGCGAGTCTGCGGGCGGGGCGCAGAGAGCCGTGGGAGTTCGGTGCCGAGGTGCTGGAGCACGCGCGCGTGGCGCTCGTGGAACGCCGTCGTCTGCTGCCGTACTTCATGACGCTGGCGCATCTGGCCCGGCGCACCGGAGCGCCTTATGTGCGGCCCCTGTGGTGGGCGGCACCGGAGGAGCGGGCGCTGCGGGACTGCGACGACGTCTTCCTGCTGGGTGACAGCCTGCTCGTGGCGCCAGTGCTCGCACCGGGCGCCGACCGGCGAGCCGTGCGGCTGCCCCGCGGGCGCTGGTACGACACGGTGACGGAGCAGGCGTACGAGGGGCCGGGGCAGGTACTCGTCGAAGCGCCCCTGTCCCGGATCCCGGTGTTCGCACGCGCGGGTGCCGTGCTTCCCGTGCGCGGGGAGGACGGCGGGCTGGAACTGGAGGTGTGGGCGCCCGCCCGGGGACGGACCGGGGGCGGGCTGGTCGTGCCGGACGGGGGCGAGGGGTGGGACGAGCCGGAGATCGAGCGCTACACCGCCCGGTGGGCGGGCTCGCGGGTGGTCGTCGAGCGGGAGGGTCGGGAGGGTGAGGACGGCGGGGGTGAGCCGCCCCACCCTGTGCGCGTCCGCGGAGCCGGGGAGCGCTGAGCTCAGTAGCGGCCCTCGAACCAGGCCCGTACGGCCACGGTGTGGAGCGGGAAGGCCAGCTCCTCCGGCCTGCGCAGGAGGTGCCAGCCCTCCGTCTCGTCCGTGGCGGTGGAGGGCGGCAGGCCTTCGGCCGGGCGTTCCGGGAGGACGCCGAACAGCAGCAGGTGTCCGTCGGGCGAACTCATCGCGTCGACGAGCCGTACGTCGCGGCCGGCCGCGTCGATGCCGGTCTCTTCCCTGAGTTCGCGGACGACGGCCTGCCGCCAGTCCTCCCGGTGGTCGACGTAGCCGCCGGGCAGGGCGATGCCCCCGCGTGCGGGGGCGACGGTTCGGGTGATGACGACCAGGGCGGTGCCCTTGGTGTCGTAGACCGGCTGGAGGGCCACCGCGACCGGGAGCGGATTGCGGTAGGCCTGGGCGCCGCACGCCGGACAGGTGCGGGGCCAGCCGGAGACGCCCTCTCCGTAGGGCGTGCCGCAGCTCGAACAGTGGGAGTCCGGCGCGGAATTGGAACTGGAGTGCTGAGTTTCGGACACGCGGCGGACTGTAGCCGATCACCGGGAGGGCCTCGCGGGCAGGCGGTCAGTGAGGGCCGGTGAGCGATTTCCTGGACACGGGGAAGTCGAAGTAGGTGTCCGGGTAGGGCTCGGGCTTGTAGGTGTAGTGCCACCACTCCTCTGCCAGGTTCACGAAGCCCTGGCCTTCCAGGGTGCCCTTGAGCAGCAGGCGGTTGGCGCGCTGTGCGCCCTGGATTCGCGGGTCGAGGGTGTGCGAGAGGGTGTCGAAGCAGTCGAAGCCGGTCCCCATGTCGACCGAGTTGTCGGGGAACCGCTCGGCCCGGGGTGCGAAGCACGGCACGAGGGGTTCTCCGGGGTGGTACGGCCGGGTCGGTGCGGCCGGCAGCCTGACGAGGGTGAGGTCCAGGGTCGATCCGCGACTGTGGCCGGACTTCTCGGAGATATAGCCGTCGGCGAACAGCCGGCTCTTGTCGACGTCCGGGTAGAACTCGCCCTTCATCGCCTCGTCGTCGAGGTCCTCGGCCCAGCGGACGAAGTGGTCCACCGCGCGCTGCGGTCGGTAGCAGTCGTACACCTTCAGCGTGTAGCCCTGGCGCAGCAGCTTCCTCTGGGCCTGGTGGAGGGCCTCGGCGGCGGGGCGGGTCAGGACGCAGATCGGCTGCTTGTAGCCGTCGATGCGCTCCCCTACGAAGTTGTGCGGGGTGACGTAGCGCATCTCCTGGATGATCGTCGGGTCCACGCTTCGCAACGCCACGAAGCCCTTCGGGGCCTTGGGACCGGTCCCGGCCTGGGCGGGGGCGGTGGAAGCGGTCGCTGTCAGCAGGGCGGCGACCGCGGTGCTCAGGGCGCGCGTCACGGTGGTGAGTCGTGTCATGTTCCCTGCGTCTATCAGGAGTTGGCTTGCCGGGGAAGCGTGGCGCGACGACTGCCGATCTCCGGCGGACCGTGGCACACTTCTGACGTTCCGTCAGATCTGGTCTGCGGGGAGGAACTGTGTCGCGCACACGCACGCCTGTGGTGGCGGGGTGGTTCGCCGAGGACGGGGACGGCTTCCGGCTGCTCGGAACCCGCTGCTCGGCGTGCGCCTCGGTCTTCTTCCCCCGCGAGGACCATCACTGCCGCAACCCCGCCTGCGCGGGCGGGGAGCTGGAGGAGGTCCCGCTGTCGCGGCGGGGGCATATTTGGTCGTACACCGACAGCCGGTATCGGCCACCGTCACCCTACGTGAGCGATCCGGAACTTTCGTGGGAACCGTGCACGTTGATCGCTGTGGAGCTCGAGGCCGAGCGGATGGTGGTGCTGGGCCAGGCGGCTCCCGGGGTCACCGTCACCGATCTGGCGGTGGGCATGGAGGTGGAGGTCGTGCCGGGCGTGCTCCACGAGGACGCGGAGACGACCTGGACGACGTGGCACTGGCGGCCGACGGGGGTGAAGGCATGAGTCAGGAGGTGGCGGTGCTCGGCGCGGGCATGCACCCGTGGGGCAAGTGGGGGCGCAGCTTCGTCGAGTACGGCGTCACAGCCGCCCGCGCGGCACTCGCCGATGCCGGGCTGGAGTGGCGGGACATCGGCTCGATCGTCGGCGCGGACACCGTGCGTGGCGGATACCCGGGGTATGTCGCCGGGGCGACCTTCGCGAAGGCACTGGGCTGGCAAGGAGCCCGGGTCACCAGCGTGTACGCGGCCTGCGCGTCCGGGGCGCAGGCCCTTGACGCCGCGCGGGCCCGGATCCTCTCCGGGCTCGGCGATGTCGTGCTCGTGGTGGGGGCCGACGCGGCTCCCAGGGGGTTCTTCCGTCCCGCGGGTGGGGACCGGCCCGACGATCCCGACTGGCTGCGGTTCCGGATCCTCGGGGCGACCAACCCCGTGTACTTCGCGCTGTACGCCCGCAGACGCATGGCTCTGCACGGTGACACACGTGACGACTTCGCACAGGTGAAGGTGAAGAACGCGGCAATGGGAGCACTGAACCCGAACGCGCGCTACCGCAACGGCGTCACCTGCGAGGAGGTCGCCGCCTCTGCTGTCGTCGCCGATCCGCTACGGCTGCTCGACATCTGCGCGACCTCCGACGGCGGTGCGGCGGTGGTGCTGTCGAGCATGGAATTCGCAACGCGACACGGGCATACGGAGCCGGTGCGCATCCGGGCCGTGTCCACGGTGACACCGCGTTACCCCAACACCGTGCCGGACCTGCCGGACATCGCCACGGACTCCGCGGCAGCGGTGGATCCACCCGGCGAGACGTTCCGCATGTCGATCGCGCGTGCGGCTTACGAGGAGGCGCACATCGGGCCGGAGGACCTGTCGCTGGCCGAGGTCTACGACCTGTCCACGGCCCTCGAACTGCAGTGGTACGAGGACTTGGGGCTGTGCGGCGAGGGCGAGGGCGTGAAGCTGCTGCGGGACGGGGGGACGGCCCTGGGCGGGCGCATACCGGTGAACGTCAGTGGTGGGCTGGCCTCCTTCGGTGAGGCGGTTCCCGCACAGGCGATAGCCCAGGTGTGCGAGCTGACCTGGCAGCTCCGGGGCGAGGCGGGTGCCCGGCAGGTCGCGGGAGCGCGCGTCGGCATCAGCGCGAACCAGGGGTTGTTCGGGCACGGATCGGCGGTGATCGCGGTGCGGTGAGCCGCAGTGGCACTGGGCCGGAGCCGATGTGGTGCCGGTCGTACAGCCGCAGCGGCAAACCGGAGAGCCCGGGACGAGGCGACGTCGAGCCGGTGGCCGACGCTGTCGGGCTGTGGCCGGGCGAGGCGCCCGTCAACCATACGCTCTGTGCCCGTGCAGGACTCTGCGTGAACGTCTCATGAACTGCGCTCGGGCGGGCAACGGTGGTGGCGGTCATGCTCCCGTGCACCCCTGGACGGACACTCTCCGCTTCGCCTTCCCACCGGTCGTCAATCTGACGGACGGCGCGGTCGCCGGACTGGAGACACTCGCCCGGCCGGAGACCGGCGACCTCCTGGCCGAGGCCCGGCTGGGCCCAGGCGGGACCAGGGGCTCGACTGCCGGCTGGCCGTCTGCGCGGTGCGCGCGGCGGTGCGCAGGGAGACCTTTGACGGTCGAGAGGGGCGTGAACTGAACCTCCTCTGGGTGGCCGAGGCCGGAGGGGCCGTCACGTAGCTCCGGACCTTCATAGCTCCGGACCGTGCCCGAGCAGGACGGCGACAGGCCCCGCATGCCGCCCGGAACCGTGCCGACCTCGTGCGGTTGAGAAACCGCCTGGTCAGGTAGATCCTGTACACGAGAAGAGCGAGGAGGTCAGGGTGACGCTGGTCGGTCGCCGATGGCGGAGTCCAGCGGAGGGCCGGACGCCCCGGCCGAGCCTCGAGCGGCGCACCAAGGCCCGCGCGAGCCACGAACAGACCTGAACAACGACCTGACCGGGCACCGCCGCAGCCGTCAACCGGCCACTTGGCCCGGCAAGAGCCCGGCCGCCGCCACATGGCCGTCAACCGTTGCGGTCGGCGACCTTGACGCTTTTGGGGTGCCGGTGAACACTTCCCGTGTCAGTCGACATCGCCGTACATACTCGGCGTATCCCGGCACTGCGGCGCGTGCGTGCGCCTGCGCCAAGGCCCGTTCCCCACGGGCGATCCGGCTGGGACGGCACGCTCGTCATGGATACAGCACGCTCGTCATGGATGCCGACGGGGCACGGGAACACCCCGCCTTCGGCTGAACCAGCCATGGGAAACGCACCCTGCACATGAGGACCGGGGCGATCGTCCCCGGGCCTGGGCCTAGGAGCCGCCATGAGCAACGTAGACATCTTCGTCGGCGAGATCATCGGCACGGCGATCCTCATCTTGTTCGGCGCGGGTGTCAACGCAGCCGTGACCCTGCGATTCTCGAAGGCCCGGGCCTCGGGCTGGATCGTCATCGCGTTCGGCTGGGGCTTCGGCGTCCTGGCCGGCGCGTACACCGCCGCCCCGTTGTCGGGCGGCCACATCAACCCCGCTGTCACACTGGGCCTGGCCGTCGACACGGGCGTGTGGGGCAAGGTCTGGGTCTACCTGCTCGGGCAGCTGGTCGGGGCGACGTTGGGCGCCGTCCTCGCGTATCTTGTCTACTTCGCCCAGTTCCAGGCCAACGTGCGGAAGACGGGCACCACGGAAGGCACGCTGGACGAGCCGGTGCCGACGCTCGGCATCTTCTCCACCATCCCCGAGATCAGGAACCCGGTCGCCAACCTGATGACGGAGATCCTCGCGACCATCGCCCTGGTGCTGCCCATCCTTGCCCTGGTCGGCGACAACCGGGTCGTCCAGGGCGTCGGCATCGGCCCGATCCCGGGCGAGGGCGCCGGCATCTACGGCTCCGGCATCTCGATCCTCCTGGTGGCCCTGCTGGTCGTCGGGATCGGTCTCTCCCTCGGTGGGCCCACCGGTTACGCGATCAACCCGGCACGTGACCTCGGTCCGCGCATCGCGCACCAGTTCCTCCCGATCCCGAACAAGGGAGCGTCCGACTGGGGGTACTCCTGGATTCCGGTGGCGGGACCTGCGGTCGGCGGAATTCTCGCGGCCCTCATCTACAACGCAGCCTTCTGACCGAGCGATCGAGAGGTAGCCATGACGGACAACGCCGAGAAGTACGTCGCCGCGATCGACCAGGGCACCACATCGAGCCGCTGCATCGTCTTCAACCAGGACGGCGCGATCGTCGCCGTCGACCAGCGCGAGCACCGCCAGATCTTCCCCAAGCCGGGCTGGGTGGAGCACGACGCCACCGAGATCTGGTCCAAGGTGCAGGCGGTCGTGGCCGGAGCGCTCGCCAAGGCCGGTCTGCGGGCTGACCAGCTGAGCGCGATGGGGATCACCAACCAGCGCGAGACGACCCTGCTGTGGGACCGCGTGACGGGCAAGCCGGTGCACAACGCCATCGTCTGGCAGGACACGCGGACGGCGGCGCTGTGCAACCAGTTGGGCGGATCGGACGGGCAGGATCGCTTCCGCGAGCAGACCGGACTGCCGCTGGCGACGTACTTCTCCGGGCCCAAGGCGGCCTGGCTGCTCGACAACGTGCCCGACCTCCGGGCGCGTGCCGAACGCGGTGAGATCGCCTTCGGCACGATGGACTCCTGGCTGATCTGGAACCTCACCGGCGGCACGGACGGCGGGCAGCATGTCACCGACGTGACCAACGCCGGACGCACCATGCTGATGAACCTGGAGACCCTCCAGTGGGACTCCTCGATCCTCTCGGCGATGAACATCCCGGAGTCCATGCTGCCCGAGATCCGCTCCTCCGCGGAGACGTACGGCACCGCGGTCGGCCAGCTGGCCGGCGTGCCCGTGGCCTCCGCGCTGGGCGACCAGCAGGCTGCCGTGTTCGGACAGGCCTGTTACGACGTGGGCACGGCGAAGAACACGTACGGCACGGGCAGCTTCCTGCTGCTCAACACGGGCAACCGCCCGGTGCCGTCGAAGAGCGGCCTGCTGACGACGATGGGGTACAAGATCGGCAGTGAGGCGCCGGTCTACTGCCTGGAGGGGTCGATAGCCATAACGGGCGCGCTGGTCCAGTGGTTCCGCGACCAGCTCGGCATCATCCGTACCGCGGACGAGATCGAGCCCCTGGCGGCGAGCGTCGAGGACAACGGCGGCGCGTACATCGTCCCGGCGTTCTCCGGTCTGTTCGCGCCGTACTGGCGCTCCGACGCGCGCGGTGTGGTCACCGGCCTCACCCGGTACGTCACGAAGGCACACCTCGCGCGCGCGGTGCTGGAGGCGACGAGCTGGCAGACGCGCGAGGTCGTGGACGCCATGTACCAGGACTCCGGGGTGCATATCACCACCCTGAAGGTCGACGGCGGCATGACGAAGAACAACCTGCTCATGCAGCACCAGGCGGACGTGCTCGACGTGCCGGTGGTGCGGCCGAAGGTCTCCGAGACGACCTGTCTGGGCGCCGCGTACGCGGCAGGTCTGGCCACCGGTGTGTGGAACGACCTGGACGAACTCAAGGCGCACTGGCAGAAGGACGTCGAGTGGACGCCGTCCATGGAGGCCTCGGTGCGGGACCGCGAGCACCACAACTGGCGCAAGGCCGTGGAGAAGAGCTTCGGCTGGGAGGAGGACGACGACAGTTAGCCACACACGCGCGTGGCTCGTCGTTTACGGCGGCGCCCGTACCCCCGTCGGCGGGGGTAGGGGCCGTGCCCGGCGGCGCTGCGCGTCAGGTCGTCACCGTCTGGCGGCGGTCGGCCGCGTAGGCCATCGCGTGCTGGACGACGCCGATGAGGGCTTCCTTGACCGACTCCCGGTCGCGGGCGTCGCACATCATGAGTGGGACGCCGTCATCGAGGTCGAGGGCCTGGCGGATGTCCTCGACGGGATAACGGGGGGCGCCCTCGAAGCAGTTGACACCGACGAGGAAGGGTATCGAGCGCCGTTCGAAGTAGTCGACTGCGGCGAAGGAGTCCTCCAGGCGGCGGGTGTCGGCGAGCACGACGGCACCGAGCGCGCCCTCGGACAGCTCGTCCCACATGAACCAGAACCGCTCCTGACCGGGCGTACCGAAGAGGTACAGCACCAGGTCCTCGCGGAGGGTGATGCGCCCGAAGTCCATGGCCACGGTCGTGGTGTGCTTGCCTTCCACACCGCTCGTGTCATCGATCGGGCGCCCGGCCTCGGTGAGCAGTTCCTCGGTGCGCAGCGGCCTGATCTCGCTGACCGCGCCGACGAGCGTGGTCTTGCCCACGCCGAAGCCGCCGGCCACCAGGATCTTGAGCGTGACGGGCTCGACCGGAGGCTTGCCGCGCTCAGAACGCCCGAAGATCATCGATCTCTTCTCCTGCTTGATGGGGGTCGGGTGACGGCCGGCCGTAGCCTCCGCCGCCGGGGGTTTCGATGACGAGTACGTCGCCGCTGAGGACATCCGCGGAGTCGCTGCCGCCCAGCTCGGTCACCGTGCCGTCGGCGTGCTCCACCCGGTTGACGCCGAGCGCGCCCGGCTCGCCGCCCGCCATGCCGTACGGAGGGACGCGACGGTGCTGGGACAGTGTGGAGACGGTCATGGGTTCCAGGAAGCGGATGCGGCGCACGGCGCCGTCCCCGCCGCGCCAGCGGCCCGCGCCGCCGCTGCCCGGCCGGACCGCGAACTCCTCGATGAGCACGGGCAGTCGCCACTCCAGGACCTCGGGGTCGGTGAGGCGAGAGTTGGTCATGTGGGTCTGGACGACGGGTGCGCCGGGAAAGCCGTCGCCCGCGCCTGAGCCGGAGGCGACGGTCTCGTAGTACTGGTGGCGTTCGTTGCCGAAGGTGACGTTGTTCATCGTCCCGGAGCCCTCGGCCTGGACGCCGAGCGCCGCGTAGAGGGCGCCAGTGACGGCCTGGGAGGTCTCCACGTTGCCCGCGACGACGGCAGCCGGGGGCTCGGGCGCGAGCAGGCACCCGGGCGGTACCACGATGCTCAGGGGGCGCAGGCAGCCGTCGTTGAGGGGGATGTCGTCGGCGACGAGGGTGCGGAAGACGTACAGGACGGCCGCGTTGACGACCGAGAAGGGCGCGTTGAAGTTGGTGGCGAGCTGCGCCGAGGTCCCTGTGAAGTCGATGGTCGCGGCACGGTTCGCGCGGTCCACCCGCACGCTCACGCGGATGACGGCGCCCGAGTCGGTCTCGTAGGCGCAGTCGCCGTCGTCGAGAGCGTCGATGACGCGGCGCACGGCTTCTTCGGCATTGTCCTGGACGTGCCGCATGTATGCCTGGACGACGTCGAGGCCGAAGTCCTCGATCATACGGCCGACCTCGTCGACGCCCTTCTGATTGGCGGCGATCTGGGCGCGCAGGTCGGCGAGGTTGGTCTTCGGGTTGCGGGACGGGTACGGAGCCTCGGTGAGGAGGCGGAGGGTCTCGCCCTCGCGGAAGCGGCCGTTCTCGGTGAGCAGCCAGTTGTCGAAGAGGACCCCCTCCTCCTCGATGCTGCGGCTGTTCGCGGGCATGGAGCCGGGGGCGATGCCGCCGATCTCGGCGTGGTGGCCGCGCGAGGCGACGTAGAAGAGGACCTCGGGGTCACTCTCCGTGTCGGTCGGCGGTGCGGTGCCGAAGACCGGGGTGATCACGGTGACGTCGGGCAGGTGGGTGCCACCGTGGTACGGGTCGTTGACGGCGTAGGTGTCGCCCGGGCGCGTGCGGGAGCCACGCCGGCGGATGACCTCCTTGACGCTCGTGCCCATCGAGCCCAGGTGGACGGGGATGTGCGGGGCGTTGGCCACCAGATTCCCGTCCGGGTCGAAGAGAGCGCAGGAGAAGTCCAGGCGCTCCTTGATGTTGACGGACTGGGCGGTGGATTCGAGGCGGGCACCCATCTGCTCGGCGATGGACATGAAGAGGTTGTTGAAGACCTCGAGCTGAACCGGGTCGACTTTCGTGTCGAGATCGGAACTCTGCGTAATCGCCGCGCGTTCCATGACCAGATGCCCGTCGTCGGTCGCGGCGGCCCACCAGCCGTCGTCGACGACGGTCGTGGAGCCGGCCTCGGCGATGATCGCGGGGCCGACGACGAGGTGGCCGGGGGAAAGGTCCTCGCGGTGGTGGAGGGGTACGTCGCGCCAGGCGCCGCCCGTGTGGAGGCGGACGGTCGGGGGCGCGGCGGGGCTGTGGTCGGAGCTGCCGTCGGCGGTGGCTCCGAAGGGGGCGAGAGCGGAGAGATCGGGGGGTTCGGTGATGCCGGTGGCTTCGACGGAGAGGGCTTCGACGACGATCGGGCGGTCGAGTGTGAAGGAGTACGTGGCGCGATGACGTTCTTCGAAGGCGTGCCGCATCGTGCCGGGCTCGGTCAGCTCGACGGTGAGGGTGGTGTCGGTGCCGTCGTAGCGGAGTTCCGCGCGGCGGGTGACCTCGATGTGCTCCTCGGGGACGTCCTCGGCGAGGAGTTCGGCGCGAGCCGCCGCCTCCAGGTCCGCGGCGGTTTCGCGGACGCCGGGCATCGAGCCGGGTTCCAGGGGTGCCTCGACGGACTGCTCGCGCATGGCGGTGGTGTCGGCGAGGCCGATGCCGAGCGCGGAGAGCACGCCGGCCATGGGCGGCACCAGGACGGTGCGGATGCCGAGGGAGTCGGCGACCATGCAGGCGTGCTGGCCGCCGGCGCCGCCGAACGTGGTGAGGGCGTAGCGGGTGATGTCGTGGCCCTGCTGGACGGAGATCCGCTTCACGGCGGACGCGATGTTGGCCACGGCGATCTGCAGGTAGCCCTCGGCGACCTGCTCCGGGGTGCGATCGTCGCCGGTCCGCTCGCCGATGTCGCGTGCGAGGGTGGTGAAGCGGTCCCGGACGAGCGCCTCGTCCAGGGGCTCGTCGCCGTGCGCGCCGAACACCTGCGGGAAGTGTGCGGGCTGGATGCGGCCGAGCATGACGTTGGCGTCGGTGACGGCGAGCGGGCCACCGCCGCGGTAGCAGGCGGGCCCCGGGTCCGCGCCCGCCGAGTCCGGCCCTACGCGGTACCGGGAGCCGTCGAAGTGCAGGACCGAGCCACCACCGGCGGCGACGGTGTGGATGTCCAGCATGGGGGCGCGCAACCGGACGCCGGCGATCTGGCTGGTGAAGACGCGTTCGTACGCGCCCGTGAAGTGGGAGACGTCGGTGGAGGTGCCGCCCATGTCGAAGCCGATGACGCGGTCGAAGCCGGCGAGCTGCGACATACGGGCCATGCCGACGATGCCACCGGCCGGCCCGGAAAGGATGGCGTCCTTCCCGCGGAACTGCCCGGCCTCGGTAAGACCGCCGTTGGACTGCATGAACATCAGCCGGACGCCTTCGAGCTCGTCGGCGACGTGCCGGACGTAGCGGCGCAGGACGGGCGAGAGGTAGGCGTCGACGACGGCGGTGTCTCCGCGCGGGACGAGTTTCATCAGGGGGCTGGCCTCGCTGGAGAGCGAGATCTGCGGGAAACCGATGCGGGCTGCGAGTTCCCCGACGGCCTGCTCGTGGGCGGGGTGACGGTGACTGTGCATACAGACCACGGCGACGGCCCGGATCCCGTCGTCGTACGCCTCCTGGAGGGGCCCCGCGAGGGCGTCCAGGTCGGGAGCGCGCAGGACGGTGCCGTCGGCGGCGATGCGCTCGTCGACCTCGACGACCCGTTCGTACAGCAGCTCGGGCAGCTCGATGCGGCGGGCGAAGATGCTCGGGCGGTTCTGGTAGGCGATGCGCAGGGAGTCGCGGAAGCCGCGGGTGACGAGCAGCAGGGTGCGCTCGCCCGTGCGCTCCAGGAGCGCGTTGGTGGCGACCGTGGTCCCCATGCGTACGGTCTCGATGGGATCACCGGAGCCGTCCAGCAGGGTACGCACGCCCTCGACCGCCGCGTCGGCGTAGCGCGCGGGGTTGTCCGAGAGCAGCTTGTGCGTGAGCAGCCGGCCGTCCGGGCGCCGCGCGACGACGTCGGTGAAGGTGCCGCCTCGGTCGACCCAGAACTGCCAGCCAGTCACGTCAGTACCCCGCTTCCGCGCTGCTCACAGCGCCCGGAGGCCGTTGATCACGTCGCGCAGAATACTCTCGTCCGGCAGTTCGGCAGGGGGGACGGGCCGGTTCACATGGACGAACTCCGCGTCCACGAGATCTCCGACGAGGACCCGTACCACCCCGATCGGCAGGTCGAGTTCCGCTGCGAGTTCGGCGACCGACTGCGGGACGTCACGGCACAGTTCGACGATGTCCACGTGCTCCGGGGAGAGCATGTGGTCGGCCTCGGGGTCGTCCGCGTGCGGTTCCGTGACCACGACCGCGATCAGGTCCAGGCGATGCTGGCCCTGGCTGCTGGTGCGGCCGCGGGTCATGGCGTACGGACGGACGACCGGTCCGGCCTCGTCGTCGAACCAGTGGCTTCTTCCCTGACCGTCAGCGCTCATGTCATTCCACTACCCGCCTGCGGGCAGATCGGTGCGCGGAGCGGCGCCCAGATGCACACCCACCCGCTTGACGAGGAGCGTCATCTCGTAGGCGACCTGGCCGACGTCGGAGTCGGCGTCCGAGAGCACGGCGAGGCAGCTGCCGTCGCCGGCGGCCGTCACGAACAGGAAGGCGTCGTCGAGCTCGACGACCGTCTGGCGGACGTTGCCAGCCTCGAAGTGGCGTCCCACACCCTTGGCGAGGCTGTGGAAGCCGGAGGCGACGGCAGCGAGGTGCTCACTGTCCTCCCTGGTCAGGTCCTTGGACACGCCCGTCGGCAATCCGTCGCCGGAGAGCACGAGGGCCTTGCGGATGCTCGCGACGCGGTTCACCAGGTCGTCGAGGAGCCAGTTCAGCTCGCCCGTGTTGGTCGTGGTGTGGCCGGTCGCCTTCGGTGCGGTCATCGACCGTCCCCCTCTGTCGTTCCTTGTCGTGCTGTGCCGCTGTGGGCGGCATCGCCCGCGGCGTTCTCCTCACGGCCGCGCTGCCAGCCGCGCTGGAGCGAGGCCATGCGGCTGCGTACTTCCTCGGCGTCGCGTTCGACGGGCTCGGCCGTGTTCTCCGTACGCGGTTCTGTAGTCCGCTTCAGCTGCGGGGCCAGGTTGGCCTGCCGGACGCGGCGGGGCAGGGGCGCGGTGCCGGATCCGGGCTGGGGTGCGGAGCCGGTCCCCCGGGGCACGGCACCGGAGCCGGCCTCGTGGCGCGGGGGTCCGCCGGTGGCACCCTGCGGAGAGCCGGGGCGGTGGCCGGGTGCGTCCGGGCCGTTGGAAGCGATCTCCGCGCGGCGGTTCCGCCTGGGAAGAGCGGACTGCTCCGAGCGGTCACCGAGGGGCGAGACCGGGGACTCGGTGTGCTCCTCGGCGCGGCCTGCCGAGCCGATGCCACGGCGAGTGGAGTCCGTACCCCGGCGGCGGGCCGGCAGCGGCGGCGGTGCGTCCGGCTGTGCCTCACCGCGTCGGCTTCCGGTCGTGGACGTCTCGCTGCGGCGGCGGGCCGGAAGGGCGGACGCGGGCTCGGGGCCGGACCGGTCGCTCGCGGAGTCCTCGCTCCGGCGCCTCGGCGGGAGCGCGGCTGCGGCGCCCGTTTCCGTGCGGCCCGCGCCCGGGGCGGTCTCCTCGTCGGACCTGCCCCTCCGGGGGCGCTGCTCGGTGACCGGGCGGCCGTGCGAGCTGACCAGCTTGGGGGTGTGGCGGCGGGGCAGCTGGACCGGTGCGCCCAGCTCGTCGCCGGCGTCCGTCCGGTCCCGGCCGCCGCTGGCGTCGGCGGCCGTCTCGTCCTCGGCTCGGGTGAGGGAGTGGCGGCGTGGGCGGAACAGGCCGCCGTGCTCGCTGTCCTCGTCCTCCAGGGCGCCGGGGAAGTCGCCGACGGTGTCCAGGCCAACCGGGCCCTCCAGCTCGACCGGTCCGTTCAGAAGGGAGGCCGGCAGGCCGGGCCGCTGGGCGGAGGCCGGGGACAGCGCGGCGCGGCGGGCGTCCTGCGGCTCGCTCTCCGGGGCCAGCTGGGGGCGGTCGAGCCGGAAGCCGATGCCGTTGGTGTCCGGGACGTCGTCCGTCAGCAGCGCGTCGGGGATGAAGACGACCGCGGTGGTGCCGCCGTACGGGGAGGGCTGCAGGGAGACCCGGACGTTCTGGCGCTGGGCGAGACGGCTGACCACGAACAGACCGAGCCGGTCCGTGTCGGACAGTTCGAACTCCGGTGTCTCGGCGAGCCGGAGGTTGGCGTCCAGGAGCGCTTCGGCGGCCATTCCGAGGCCACGGTCGTGGATCTCCAGGGTGAAGCCGTTGGCGACCCGCTCGCCCAGGACCTGGACCGCGGTGTGCGGCGGCGAGAAGACGGTGGAGTTCTCCAGGAGTTCGGCCACGAGATGCGTGAGGTCGGCGACGGCCGGGCCGGTGACGGCGACACGCGGGAGGCGGCGGACCTCGATGCGCTCGTAGTCCTCGACCTCGGCGACGGCGGCGCGAACGACGTCCATGAGCTGGACCGGCTTGCGCCACTGGCGGGAGGGCGCGGCGCCGGAGAGGATCACCAGGCCCTCGGCGTGCCGGCGCATGCGGGTCGTCAGGTGATCGAGGCGGAAGAGGTCGGCGAGTTCCTCGGTGTCCTCGGTCCTGCGCTCCATGGCGTCGAGCAGGGTGAGCTGCTTGTGGAGCAGGACCTGGCTGCGGCGCGCGAGGTTGACGAAGACCTCGGAGACGCCGGCGCGCAGTTCGGCCTGCTTGACGGCGGCCTCGACGGCGGCGCGCTGCAGGGTGTTGAGGGCTTGGCCGACCTCGCCCATCTCGTTCTTGTCGTACTCCAGGCGCGGGACCTCGGTCTCGACGTCAACCTGCTCGCCTGCCGAGAGGCGGCGCATCACGCTGGGGAGCCGCACCCCGGAGGCTTCGTGGGCATCCAGGCGCAGCTGGCGCAGATCGCGGATGAGGGTGCGGCCGACGCGCACGGAGAGGAAGAGGGAGAGCAGGAGCGCGATCAGTCCGAGTGCGCCGGCGATGACCGCCTTGGCGATGACGCCCACGGCCACGGGGTGGACGCGGTCCTGGTAGCGGTCGTTGGCTTGGTCGTTGAGGGTGCCGAGTTCGTCGAGCACGTTGCCGGCGGCGCTGTCCCAGCTCTTCGCGGTGATGCCGCGGGGTGTTCCGGCGCCGGAGGAGAGGGCTGCTTCCTCGGCTACGCGCAGGGGCGCGGAGGAGGCGTTCTTCCAGAAGCTTTCGTAGCGGTCGCGTTCCGCCACGGGCAGCAGCTGGAGGTTGACGTCGTACATCAGGGTGCGCTGGGCCACGAGGTCGGAGATGTCGCGCTCTTCGGAGTGGGAGATCTTGCCGACGATCAGGGCGGAGCCGAGGAGGGCGTCCTCGCGGGAGAGCAGTTCGCGGGCACGGGCGAGATTGACCAGCGCGCGGTACTGCTTGTCCAGTTCGACGTTGTCGACCACGTGCAGGTTGGTGAGGAGGACGTAGCAGGGGTCGACCAGCCGGTTGTAGAGGTCGAGGGCCTGGGAGCGGTTGACGGTGCCGTCCTCGACGCTGCGGCGCAGCGACTCGATGCCTTCGAAGGCGTCCAGGACCGCGGTCAGCCGCTCGTCCGTGTCCTCGCCCATCGCGTCGCGCACGTCGGGGTTCCGGGCGTTCTCGCGAATGCCGCCGACAGCCTTGTCGGTGGCGGTGCGGCTGCGCCGGAGTGCGGCGAGCCCGTCGGAGGCGCGGGGGTCGGCGAGATAGACGAGGGTCTGGCGGCGTTCCTCCTGGAGGACACGGACGGTGTCCTCGATGGGGTAACCGATCTCCTCGACCACGGTCGACACGTTGAACAGGTCGCCCGCCTCACGCCCCGTGAGCACCGTGGCGAAGGTCCAGATCGCCGTCAGGGACACCAGCGGCACGAGAAGCAGCGCCACGATCTTCCGGCGGATGGACTTCCCGCGAAAGCGCATGGCCTCCCCCTGCTCGGGCCCCCGGGGCTACCGGGGGTACACATGTGCGTCAACAAACGGCGCGAGCCTACTACCGACGCACGGGGAACTCGAAGACCGGTCCGGAAGCTGAACTTCCGCGCCAGCCACGAGGCATGGTGAGTTGTCCGGGCATTGCGTGAGTTGTCTCCCCGGAACCCATGGTGGTCACACCGGCCAATCCTCGTGGACGGCCAGGGCGGTTGGCTGAAAATCATCGGTTCTTGGGAATCTTCGTGAGGGGTTGTTCGTCCTTCTCTACGGGAAATGGGGGCGGAATGGGCCACAGGAGCCGCATCCCGCAACCGGGCGGCGTAAGAGAGCGCAAGCCGGGCAGCCGCTGGGGAGCACGGGTCTTCGGATGCGAGCGAGCGGTCTGCTGGCGGTGGGGAGTGACACGGTGATGGGCACGGCGGAGCGGCGCGAGACGCTCGGAACGGGTGGGGCGCGGGTGACGGGGCATCGGGATGCCGAGGCGACCGTTCGCGACGATCCGGATGACGTGACAGAGAGCACAGCGCCTGGAGCAATGGCACAGGCTCACGAACTGGGCAGTGACGGGGGCGAGCGGCAGCACTACCGGCCCCTGTGGGTCGAGGAGCCGGCGAGGCGGCGCCGGTTGCCGGATCCGGTCCGGACGGCGGCCGTGCGGGCGGTCCTCCTCATAGCGGTGACGCTGATCCAGGCGATGGTGGCCTTTCTGTGCACCATGGCCGGGTCCTGGCTGGCGTTCCCCGTGGTCATCAGCAGTGTGGTCAGTACGGTCGTGGCCACCTGGGGAGCGCTCGACGTGTGGGTGACCCGCCAGGTATGGAACCAGCGCAACGGCGTGGTCTCCGTGCCGAGCAGCACAGCGCGGGCGCTGCGACGCGAGCGGCGCCGCACCGGGCGACAGGCAGGCGCCGCCGAGCGGGCTCAGGGGCGGATAGGCCGGCGGGGTGGGGCCGGGCAGTTGTCGCATTCGTGAAGTGAGCTGCGTGAAGTGAGAGGCGTGAAGTGAGGCGGGGGCCGAGGTCCTGACGAGATGGCCGGTACTGGCACTCAGGAACTCGGCCGGTTCCGGGACCTGACGAGGCGGGCGGCACCAGGATTCAGGGCGCCGGCCGGTCGGCCCCGGCCGGCGCCCCCTCACCGTGCGGCGCCAGGCGAGGGGCGGGTTTTCGCTGGGCCGCTGGGGGGCCTGCCGGTCAACGTCCTGGCCGTGCTGTCCGGCGCTGCCACGACGCCCATCCCTGATCAACCGGTGGCCGGCGCGGGGCGTTTGTACATCCTCGTCGCCGTGATCTCGCTGTGGACCGCCTCCCCCGCCTGGGGCTGCGGCGGCAGGCCCGGCCGGAGGTGTTCCTCGACGCTGATGTACTTGAGACCGGCCCTCAGGTCGGCGTCGTTGCGCATCCGGATGACCAGGGGGAACTCGGCGAGCGCCGTGGTGTCGAACAGGCCGGTGGTGTACAGGAGCTGGACGCCCAGGGCGTCCGACACCGCCCGCTGGAGTTCCAGCAGGTATGTGGCGTTGGCGCGGCCGATGGGGTTGTCGAGGAACAGCGTGCCGGCGTGCCGGTGCTTGTCGCGGCCCCGGTCGTTCGAGCGCAGCGCCGCCATCGTGCAGTACAGGGCGATGGCGGCGGTGAGGAGCTGGCCGCCTGAGAAGACATCGCCCATCTGCCCGACGGGGACCCGCTCGGCGCGCAGTACCGCGTCGGGCTTGAGGATCTCGACGGCGACGCCCTTGGGCTGCAGAGCCGCCGCGACACCCCGCAGCAGCAGGGACATGCCGTCCCGCCGCAGGTCCGAGTTCTTCTTGACGGCGGCCCGGGTCGCGTCGTCGATGACCTCGCCGAGCCGCTCGGTGAGCGTGGCCTGGTCGGGCTCCTCGAAGCGGATGCGCAGGAACTCCTGCCCCGACCACTCGCCGAGGCCCTCCGGCAGCCGGGAGAGCCGCTGGGCGGAGCGCAGCGTGGCCAGGGCCGACTCGACCAGGCCGCGCAGCCGGTCCACGATCGAGTCGCGGTTGCGCTCCAGCTGCGCCAGCTCGTCGGTGAGGACCCGGAGCCGGGGCGCGAAGGCGTCGGCCCACTTCTGGGCGTGCTCGGGCAGCGCGGAGGCGGGCAGTTCGCGGATCTGCTGCCGTGCCGGGGTGCGTACCTGCTCGTAGCGCGTGGAGTTGGCGTGCCGGACGAGGATGTCGCTGGCCTCCCGGACGGCCGCCTCGGCGGCCGACAGGTCGGCGGCGCAGCCGCGCAGCGAACGGCGGCCCTCGGCCGCCGACTTCCGGGCCTCCTCCGGGCTGCCGGGGTACGGCTCCGTCTCCTCCTGCTCCTCCTCGGTGCTGTGCTCGCGCAGCAGGTCACGGAGCATGGCGGCGATCTCGTCGAAGCCGCTCGCCGCGTCCTCGGCGGCGCGGTGGGCGTCGAGGAGTTCGGCGTGTGCCTCGCGGGCCTGGTTCAGCGCCTCGGTACGGGAGGCGAGTTCGGCGGTGGCGGTGCGCAGCAGGATCTGCGCGTGCTCGGCGTCGCGCGGCTGGAGTTCCTCGGGGAGGTCGGTGTGGGCCTCGCCGTCCTCGGGCGCGAGCCGTTCGGCCTCGCCGCGCAGCCGCCCGAGCTGCTCGCTCGCGCTCGACATACGGGTCTCCAGGAGCTGCACCAGCTCCTCGGCACGGGCGGCGGCGGCCTGGCGGCTGGGTCCGTCGGAGCCGTCGGGGGATTCGAGGAGCTGCTCCGCGCGCGTGCGGACCTTGTTGCTCAGCCGGTCCAGTTCCGCGCGCGCCGCGCTCTCGTCGCTCTCGGCACGGGCCTGCTCGGCCCGCAGGTCGGCCCCCACACCGACCTTCTCGTACACCTGGGACGCGGCCCGGTAGGCCTCACGCAGCGCGGGCAGGGAGGCCTTCGAGGCCTGGGCGTCGTCCTCGGGTACGTCGTCGGGGGCGCCCGCGATCTCGGACCGCTCGGCGCGCAGGGCGCGGGCGGTGCGGCGGGCGTCGTCGGCGGCGCGCTGGGCGGCCCGCCGGTCCTCGTCGGCGGCCCGGGCCCGTTCCAGGCAGGCCTGGGCGCCCGCCTCGGACTCGGCAGCCTCGTCGGCCAGTTCGCGCAGCTTGACCTGCCAGCCGGCCCGCTCGCGCAGCCGGAAGGCGAGTCCGGCGAGGGCGTCGGCGGAGCGGCGGGCCTTCTGCGCGGCCTCCTGCCGCTCGTCGCGGACGCGGGCGGCCTCGGCGGCCGCCTCGTCGGCCTCGGCCCGCACCGTGCGGGCCTCGGCCAGTTCGGCCTCCGACTCCTCGGCGAACGCCCGGGAGTCGTGCGCCGCCCGGCCCAGTTCGGCCAGCCGGCCGGCCGGGCAGCCGGTGCGCCAGGAGGCCAGCCGGGCGGCCAGCTCGCGGTCCTTGCCGAGCCGGACGGCGAGCGTGCGGATCTCCTCGTCCCGCTCGGTCGCCCGGGCGCGCAGGGCCTGCCGCTCCTCGTCGGCGGCGTGTTCGTCGTGCATGGCCGGGTTCGGCGGCACGAGGAACACGTCGCCGCTGCCGGTGTCCGGGGCGAGCAGGGCGGCGGCCGTTCCGACCGCCACGGCGGAGCGGGGCAGCAGCGCCGCGTCGCCCAGTGCCTCCCGGGCGCGTGCGTGGGAGTCGGGGTCGGTGATGATCACACCGTCGACGAGTTCGGGGCGGGCGGCCAGCACGCGCGCGTGATCGGCCGGGTCGACGGCCTGGGCGAGGTAGCGCCAGCCGGGCAGCGCGGGGATGCCCTGCTCGCCGAGGAACTCGACCGTGGCCAGCACGTCCGGGCCGGGCGGCAGCAGCCCGCCGTCACCGAGCGCACCGAGGATGCGGGAGTCGTCGGCGGCGGCCGTACGCAGGTCGAACAGCTGGCGTTCGGCGGAGCTGACGGCGTCGTCGAGCAGTTCGCGCAGGTCGTCGGCGAAGCGGTCGAGTTCCTCGGGGCTGAGTCCCTGCTCGCCCAGGACGGGCCGGGTGGCGGGCTCGCCGTCCGTGCCGTGGCGGGGCTTCGGGATTCCCGGGCGGGTCTCGGGGGGCAGGCTGAGCAGTTCCGCGAGCCGCTCCTCCCCCGCCAGCGCCTCGGCGGTGCGGCGCTCGGCCTCGTAGGACCGCTCGGCCGCTGTGGCGGCGTCCGCCGCGCGGGCCGCGGTCAGTTCCGCGCGGCTCTCGGTTGCGGCGGCCTCGCGCGCGTGCTCGGTCGCCCGGCGGGACGCTTCGCGGGCGGAGTCCCAGGCCGCGACGGCGGTCTTCTCGGCATCGCTGGCGGCGAGGGCCGCGCGGGCCGGGTCGGCGTCCGGCGCGCTGTCGTCGAGCCAGCCGGCCCGGACCGCCTCGGCGGTCTCCTGTTCGACCTCGACGAGGCGCTGCTTGAGGTGCCCGACCTCACTGCGGGCACGCTGGGCCTGGGTGGCGGCGGCTGTGGAGTCCCGGTAGGCGGCGTCGCTGACCTCCTGAAGGGCGGCGGAGCGCTCCTCCTCCTCGTTGGCGTGGCTCTCCGCCTTCTCCGCGGCAGCGTGCAGGGCCCGTACGAGGTCGACGGCGGCCTGGGAGCGGGCGGCCAGCGCCGGGGCGGCGTCCCGCTCCGCCTCCTGGATCGCGGCGGACACCCTGGCGACGCGGTCGGAGGCGGCTCGGTGGCGCAGCACGGCCTCGGCGGCCTGCCACGCCGCGTACAGGGTGCGGGCGTCGGCGAGCTCGCGCTTCTGTGCGGCGGCGGTCTTCTCGGCGGCGGCCAGCGCCAGGGAGGCGTGCCGGTAGGCGAGTTCGGCGGAGATCAGCGCGCTGCGCTCGCGGGCCGCCTCGGCATGGGTGACGGCGTACGCGGCGGCGGTGACCCGCTGTGCCAGGTCGGCGGCCCGGGCCCGCTCCCGCACGCCGCGCGCGGACAGCCTGCGGGCCAGGGCCCGGGTACGGCGCTCGGCTGCGGCGTGGATGTCACGCGCGCGTGAGCGGGCCTCGGCGGCCTCGACGATCCGTCCGAGCAGGTCCACGGACCCGGCGGTGAAGTCGCGTTCGGCGATGAGCTCGGCACGCCGGCCCAGCTTGTTGCCGAAGCCGCTGACCAGGTCGGCGAGCCCGTCGGTGTCGCGCGTGTCGGTGACGGCGCGCAGCAGCAGGTCTGTGAAGTCGGCGTCCTTCTTGACCGCGAAGAGACCGGCGGCCTCGCCTTCGTCGGCGTTCATCTCCCGCTGGTAGCGGAAGAGTTCGGGGTCGAGACCGAGGTCGCCCAAGTGCTCGATCCAGCGGTCGTGGATCTCCTCCCAGTGCACCTCCAGGTGCGGGTACGTCTTGCCCGCCTCCGTGAGGGCGTCGCGGAAGCCCTTCATGGTGCGCCGCCGCCCGCGGGCGCCGGACTGGCCCTCGGCCGGGGCGCGTACGGCGGTGGACTCGGCGACGGGGAGGTTGTCGAGGCTCAGTCCGGGGCCGGGCCGGAACGAGTACCAGGCCTCGGCGAACTTGCGCGGGTCGTTGGAGACCTGCCGCCCGCGCCATTCACTGACCTTGCCGACGACGACGCACTCGCCGGTCAGCACGTGCTGCCACTCCAGCGCGACGTGGCCGCAGTCGTCGGCGAGCAGGAACTTGCGCAGCACACCGGAGCTGGCGCCGCCGAGCGTGTTCCGGTGGCCCGGCAACATCACGGAGAAGATCAGCTTGAGCAGCACCGACTTGCCGCCGCCGTTCTCCAGGAACAGCACGCCCGCGGGCGCGGGCCGGCGCGGCGGGCCGACGGGCTCCTCCTCGAAGAACTCCGCCTGTGCGGGCGCGGGGTCGGGCACGATCTCGCCCACGCCCCGCAGGTCAAGCACGGTGTCGGCGTAGCGCGCACCGGCGGGTCCGATGGAGTAGAGGCGGACCCGGGACAGCTCGTACATGGCGGACTCTCGTAAGCCTTCGTGAGGTGGGGGTTCAGGAGGAGTGGAACGGCAGCCCGGCGTCGGCGACCAGCTCCAGGTCGTCGCTCTCCTCGGGGGGCATAAGCGTCGGTGTGCCGTCGGTGACCGGGACGACGCCCAGCTCCAGCAGCTCGGCGAGAGCGGCGCTGCCGGCCATGTCGCGCACCTGGAGCTGGTAGCGGGCAGTCGTGCGGTACGTGCCGCCGTTGTCGTCGCCGGTGCGCTGCAGGAATCCGGAGTCGGTGAGGAACGCGACGGCCTTGGCGACGATGCCGGTGGTCGAACCGGCGAGCCGGCGCGCGTCCTTGGTGGCGCCGGTCGCGCTGCGCCGCACCCAGATCCGCCAGGCGGCCTCCAGGCCGGGCGCGCCGGTGGCCGGGTCGGTGTTCTCGCCCTGTTCGGCGGCGCGCTCCTCCAGACGGCGGCAGGCCTGGCGCACGAAGGCGTCGACTCCGTTGACCGTGACCCGGCCGATGTAGCCGTCGTCGGCGAGGTCCTCCGGTCGCGGGAACGCCATGGCGGCGACGGCGAGATGGGCGAGCCCGTGCAGGAACCGGTCGCCGCCGTCGGCGGACGTACGACGCGCGTAGTCGCCCATGCGGACGGCGAACACCGAGTCCTCGGCGGCGGTCACGGCCATGCCCGCGCGCGGGGACACCTCCAGCACGATCAGCCCCAGCCCGGTCGCCACGGCGTCGGCCAGCCGCGCGAACGGCGGGTCCTCCCGGTACCGCCGCAACAGGTCCGCGTACTCCTGGTCACGGGCGGGCTGCAGTTTGGGCTGGAGCCCGAAGGACACGAGCCGCGCCGCGTCGGCGGCGTCGGCGGGAGTGATGGCGGCCGGGGCCGTCGGGGCCGGCCCTTCCGGCTCACTCCACTCGACATGCTCGCTCACGGTCGGGACTCCTCGTGCCACTCGTACTGACTCATGCTGCTTCCGTCCGGTCCGCCGCCATCCCCACCGAGTCCAGCAGCGCGGTGCCGACGATCAGATCCGCCCCGCCGAACTCCGGATCATCGAGCTCGGTCCCGTCGTCCACGGCGAACAACAGCTTCTGCTCCCCCTGCCGGTAGGCGGTACCGACCGGCGGACTGGCCGCGTGCACCGCCAGCAGGGCCACCAGATAGGGCAGATCTGGATCCTGCCGCCGGGCCTCCGCCAGCAGACCCGACAGCCGCCGCGGCGCATCCGCCGGCAGGTCGAGCAACTCCTGCGCCGCCGCCAACTGCTCCTCGCTGAACCGGCTGTCGTCGGGCGTGGCGATGACATCCGGCTCGGGCATCTCCGCGCCCAGATGCTCCCGCTCCACGGGCGGCGTCAGCAGTATGTCGACCAGGTCCCCGACCCGGACGGACACCGGCGTGCGCAACCCGGTGCCGCGCCCGAAGAACGCGTCCGTGACCCGCACGGCCTGCTCCAGCGGCAGCGGCAGGACGGGCGAGAGGAGGTGCCCGTACAGGTCGATCCCCGACGTCGTCATCGGCGTGGCGAAGGCCTGCCGGTCCTGCTCGGCGCGGAACAGCGGCCCGGCCTCGAGCAGCCGGGACTGCAACTGCGTGTGCCGCCGGATGCAGTCCTTGACGATGTCGACCAGCTCGGCCGCGCGACGTTTGTGCTCCGGTTCCTCGGACTCGTCACGCGCCTTGCGAATGTTCGTGAGGATCGCGTTCTCGTGCCGGTAGCGGTCGGCCACGTGCTCCAGGGCCTCGGCGATCATATCGGGCACGGTGGTCAGCCAGTCCACCGCACGCACATTGCGCCGGGTCGCGTCCAGGGCGCGGCGCAGGGTCTCCGAGTACTGCACGGTCCGGTAGCGGGCCTGTTCGGCCGCGAGCTGGGCATCGGCGAGCCGGCCCCGATTGATCAGCACCTCCAGCTTGACCTCGGCGGCGATCTGCGCGCTGGTGACGTCCGTGTCGAGGGCGCCGACCAGGACGTTGACCGCCTCGTCCGTCGTACGGAGGTAGACCGTGCCGCCGGGGCCGGGGACCTCCTCGATCAGCTTGAAGTCGTAGTCGCGGCGCACATACGTGCCGTCCGCACCGAACGTGCCGTACACCGCGCGGAAGCCGCGGTCGACGCTGCCGACGTTGATCAGGTTTTCCAGGACCCAGCGCGCCACCCGCTCGTGCTCGGCGGCGGGGCGCCGCGGGGCCTGGGCGGCGACGCGCGGGATGAGACGGCCGACGATCTGTTCGTGGTCCGCGCCGGTGTCGAAGTCCATGTTGAGGGTGACGAGGTCGATGGCCGCGAGGGCCACCTCCGCCATGCCGTACACCGAGTACTCGCCCGCGAGGTTGGCCTTGCGCACGTCGAGGTCGTGCAGCGGCGCGGTGCAGGCGAGCGCGCGCAGCCGCCGCGCCAGACCCTCGTCGGCGGCCGGCCCCGGGGCGGGGCGCGGCCCCGCGCTGAGCTGGGGCGGAACACTGTCCGTCGATGCAGGCGAAGTCACGGTGCACAGACTAGGTCCTGGGTCTGACAACCACCCAAACGACGCGGTACGCCTCCCAGCCGCCCACTCCCCAGCCGTCCACTTCCGCCCCGCCCACTCCCCAGCCGTCCACTCCCGAGCCGCCCGCTTCCACCCCGTCCGCCCCTCAGCCGTCCTCACCCACGCGCCGCCGGTACACCTCGACCACCCGCTCCAGCGAGTCGTCGAGGTATCCGGCCAGCAGGCCCTCGGCCTGTCCCCGGTCCCCCGCCTGAAGCGCCTCCAGAATCGCGACATTTCGCGCAATGTACGGTTCATGCAACCGCTGCGGCTCGTCCACCACGTGGAACGCCAGGCGCAGTTCGGCGAAGACACTCCGCATCAGCTCGTCCGTGCGCTCGCTCGCGGCGAGAGCGACCAGCTCCCGATGGAAGTGGATGTTGGCCGTACCCACTCCCTTCCAGTCACCTTCCCGAGCCGCCCGCCGCCCCTCCTCCACGGCACCCGCGAGCCCGTCGAGGCCGTACGGCCGCTCACCGAGGCCACGGACGACGGCGCACTCGACGAGCCGCCGGGTGCGGTAGATGTCCTCCACGTCCTCCACGGTCAGGACCCGGACGAAGACGCCCCGGTTCAGCTCGTGGACGAGCAGGCGTTCGTGCGTGAGCAGCCGGAACGCCTCGCGCAGGGTGTTGCGGGAGACGCCGAGCGCGCCGCCGATGCTGTCCTCGGACAGGCGGGTGCCGGGCGGGAAGTAGCCCTCGGCGATCCGGCTCCTGAGGATGTCCGAGACCCGCTCCGCGGTGCTGGTGCGGCCCAGGAGAGCCCGGTCGTCGGCGAGGTCCTTCAGTTGCTCTGCCATGCCGGAATTCAATCGCAGATCCCAGGAACGAACCAACATGGGTATTGAGGGATCGTTGAACAATCCTCTACGGTGCTACGCACGGCGTCGCCTCCCTCACCGCGACGCCGACCGCTTCCGTACGGCCCGGCTCACCCCGAAGCACCCTCCGTCCTCCCTATGCGAGGTGCCCATGAGCACGACCCCTCCACCGCAGGCCCTGACCGACGACACGCGCCCCGCGCCCGCCGAACCCGCCTCGGACGACGGGGCGTTCGGCTGGCTGCGGGCCCTGGGACCGCGCGGCCGCCGCGCCTTCACCGGCGCCTTCGGCGGCTTTGCCCTGGACTCGTACGACTACTTCACGCTGCCGCTCAGCATGGTCGCGCTGTCGGCCTACTTCGGTCTGAACAGCGGACAGACCGGTCTCTTCACGACGGTCACCCTGGTGGTCTCCGCGATCGGCGGCGCCCTCGCGGGCGTGCTGGCCGACCGCGTGGGCCGGGTGAAGGCGCTGATGGTCACCGTGATCACCTACGCGGTGTTCACCGTCGCCTGCGGCTTCGCGCCCAACTACGAGACACTGCTGGTCTTCCGCGCCCTCCAGGGCCTCGGTTTCGGCGGCGAGTGGGCGGTCGGCGCGATCCTGGTCGCCGAGTACGCCAGCGCCAAGCACCGGGGCCGCACGCTCGGCGTGATCCAAAGCTCCTGGGCCGTGGGCTGGGGCATGGCCGTGATCGCCTACACCGTCATCTTCACGGTGGCCGGCGACGACCTGGCCTGGCGCATCATGTTCTGGACCGGTGCGCTGCCCGCGCTGCTCGTCATCTGGCTGCGGCACAGCGTGCACGACGCGCCCGAGGCGGCCGCCGCCCGTGAACGGAGCACGGAGAAGGGCTCGTTCACGGCGATCTTCAAGCCCGGCCTGCTGCGGACGACGGTCTTCGCGGTGCTGCTCTCGACCGGCGTCCAGGGCGGCTACTACACGCTGGCCACCTGGGTACCGACCTACCTGAAGTCCGAGCGCGACCTGTCGGTCGTCGGCACCGGCGGCTACCTGACGCTCCTGATCTCGGGCGCCTTCATCGGCTACCTGACCGGCGGTTACCTCACGGACAAGCTGGGCCGGCGGCGCAACATCTGGCTCTTCGCGCTGCTGTCGGCGATCTGCATCCTGGCGTACGCGAACATCCCGAGCGGCGCCAACACCCTGCTCCTGGTGCTCGGTTTCCCGCTCGGGTTCTGCATGTCGGCCATCTTCAGCGGCTTCGGCTCGTACCTGAGCGAGCTGTACCCGACGGCGGTGCGCGGCACGGGGCAGGGCTTCACGTACAACACCGGGCGCGCGGTGGGTGCCGTGTTCCCGACGACGGTCGGGTTCCTGGCCGACAGCTGGGGCGTGGGCGGCGCGCTGGTCTTCGGGGCGATCGGCTACGGCATCGCGGCGCTGGCGCTGCTCGGGCTGCCGGAGACGCGCGGGAAGGAGCTCACGTGAACTTCACAAGCACAAGCACAAGCACCGAGACCGGGACCGGGACCGGGGACCGTCCCGTCGTCCTCGTCGACGAGCACGCGCACGCGTGGAGCCCGGAGTCGGCCCGGGCCCGCTTCCGGCAGGGCCTGACCGGTCCCACGGCCGGGGTCGCGGCGGGCCACACCCAGGTCAACCTGATCTCGGTGCCCGCCGACTGGGCCTACGACATGCTGCTGTTCTGCCAGCGCAACCCCAAGCCCTGCCCGCTCCTCGACGTCACGGACGCGGGCTCCTGGACGACCGTGCTCGCCGAGGGCGCGGATCTGCGGACCGACCTGCCGCGCTACCGGGTGTGGCGGGACGGCCGGCTGGTGGACGAGCCGACGGACGTGCGCGCGTACTGGCGGGACGACCTGGTGTCGTTCCTCATCGGCTGCAGTTTCACCTTCGAGTGGGCGCTGGGCGGGGCGGGCGTTCCGATCCGGCACGTCGAGCAGGGCCGCAACGTCCCGATGTACGTGACGAGCCGGCAGTGCCGTCCGGCGGGGCGCCTGCACGGGCCGCTGGTGGTGTCGATGCGGCCGGTGCCGCCCCGGCATCTGGCGGCGGCGATCCGGGAGAGCAGTCTGCTGCCGGCGGTGCACGGCAGCCCCGTACACTGCGGCGATCCCTCCGGGCTCGGCGTCGACGACCTCGGCCGCCCCGACTTCGGTGATCCGGTGGACGCCGAGCCGGACGACATCCCGGTGTTCTGGGCCTGTGGGGTGACCCCGCAGGCGGCCGTGATGGCCTCGCGCCCGCCGTTCGCCCTCACGCACGCCCCCGGGCAGATGTTCCTCACCGATGCCCGCGACGAGCAGTACCGCGTGGCCTGACAGGAGACACGACTCGTGACCTCGATCGACCTGAACGCCGACCTCGGCGAGGGCTTCGGCCGCTGGCGGCTCACCGACGACGAACGGCTGCTGTCCGTCGTCACCAGCGCCAACGTGGCGTGCGGCTTCCACGCCGGGGACGCGGCCACCATGCGCCGGGTGTGCGAGCTGGCGGCCGGGCGCGGGGTCCGGATCGGAGCCCAGGTGTCCTACCGGGACCTGGCCGGTTTCGGGCGGCGCGCGATGGACGTGCCGCCCGCCGAGCTGGCGGCCGAAGTGGCCTACCAGATCGGCGCCCTGGAGGTCTTCGCGCGCGCCGCCGGTGCCCGCGTGGCCTACGTCAAACCGCACGGCGCGCTCTACAACCGGGTCGTGCACGACGAGGAGCAGGCCGCCGCGGTCGTCGAAGGCGTGCTCCTCGCGGACGCCGCGCTGCCGGTGCTGGGCCTGCCCGGCTCGCGCCTGCTGGAGCTGGCCGGGAAGGCCGGACTGCCGGTCGTCACCGAGGCGTTCGCGGACCGGGCGTACACCGATGCGGGCACCCTGGTGCCCCGTGGCCAGGAGGGCGCCGTGGTCACCGAACCGGACACGGTCGTGGAGCGCTCTCTGAGCCTGGCCCGCTCCGGCGAGGTGGTCTCCCGCTCGGGGGCGCGCATAGAGGTACGCGCGCGTTCCCTGTGCCTGCACGGCGACACACCCGGCGCGGTGGAGCTGGCGCGCAGGGTGCGGGCGCGGCTGGAGGCGTCGGGAGTCCAGGTGGAGGCCTTCGCATGAGGGTGCTGCCCGTCGGCGAGGACGCCCTGCTCGTCGAGGTCTCCTCGGGCGACGAGGCCCAGGCCCTGCACGCCGAGCTGCTGCGACGCCGCGCGGAGGGCTCGCTGTCGGCCCGCGAGATCGTGCCCGCGGCACGCACGGTCCTCCTCGACGGTCTCGACGCGCCCGCCCGGCTGGCCGCCGAACTGACCGCCGCGGCACTCCCGCCCGCTCTCCCACAAGCGCGTGACGTGGTCGAGATCCCCGTGCGCTACGACGGCCCGGACCTGGCCGACATCGCCGCGCACTGGGGTGTGCCGGGACGGGAGGTCGCCCGTATCCACGCGCGGGCGGAGTTCCGGGTCGCCTTCTGCGGCTTCGCGCCCGGCTTCGGCTACCTCACCGGCCTGCCGCCGCGCTACGACGTCCCGCGCCGGGCCACCCCGCGCACGGCCGTCCCAGCAGGGTCGGTGGCCCTGGCCGGCCCGTACACGGGCGTGTACCCGCGCTCGTCCCCGGGTGGCTGGCAGCTGATCGGCACGACGGACGCCGTGCTGTGGGACCACGCGCGCGTACCGGCGGCGCTGCTCTCGCCGGGCACGCGGGTGCGGTTCGTCCCCGAGGCGGAGGCATGACGGACCGCGCGCTCGCCGTCGTACGCGCCGGCGCCCTCACCACGGTGCAGGACCTGGGCCGCCCCGGTCACGCCCACCTCGGGGTCCCCCGCTCCGGCGCGCTGGACCGGCTCGCGGCAGACCTCGTCAACCGGCTGACCGGCAATCCTCCTGCGGCGGCCGTGCTGGAGACGACCGTCAACGGCTGTGCCGTACGCCCCCGTTCCACCGTCACCGTGGCCGTGGCGGGCGCGCCGTGCCGGGTCACGGTGGACGGACGGCCCGTCGCCTGGGGCGCCCCGGTGCGCGTGCCCGCCGGGGCGCTGCTGGACGTCGGGCCCGCCGTGTCCGGCGTGCGCGCGTACGTGGGGGTCTCCGGGGGCATCGCCGTCGAGCCCGTGCTGGGCAGCCGCTCGACCGACCTGCTGTCCGGGCTCGGCCCGGCGCCGCTCGCGGGCGGCACCGTACTGCCCCTGGGGCAGCCGACCGGCGTCCACGCGCGCGTGGACGTCGCCCCGCAGCCGGCGCCACCGGCCGAGCTGGTGCTGCGGGTGACGCTCGGCCCGCGCGACGACTGGTTCACGCCGGAGGCCGTCCGCACCTTCGTCTCCCGCGCCTACCGGGTGTCCCCCGCGAGCAACCGCATCGGGCTGCGTACGGAGGGGCCCGCCCTGGAGCGGGCCCGGCCGGGCGAACTGCCCAGCGAGGGCATGGTGCTGGGCGCGGTCCAGGTGCCGCCGGACGGCAGGCCGGTGGTGTTCCTGGCCGACCATCCGACGACCGGCGGCTATCCGGTGATCGCCGTGGTCGGCGCCGCCGACCTCCCGGCCGCGGCCCAGGCGGTTCCCGGCACACCGGTCCGTTTCGTGGCGGTACGCCGCCCCTAGCAGACCTGCTCCCGAAGGGGGCAACACGCGCATCCCCTCAAGCCCCGCAGGCCCTGCCCGGGTCAGGCGGCATCCGGTTGTTCCGCCACGGACAACGCGGCGAGGGCCGCCGACACCGCCGCGGAGATCAAGCCGGGCGCTCGTTTCCCGGGCGCGGTGCCGGAGCTCGTCTGCGGCCAGGCCATGTCCACGTCGTCCTGATCCGCGAGTCACCCGACGTTCGTCTCCGCGGGCTGAACCGCCCCCGGTGTTCTCGCTCAGGCGGTCACACAGCAGTCTCCTCGGGACCGAACCTGCTGCGTACGGCCGTCTGCACCTCGGCCTCCTCGGCCGGGTCGGCGGCGAGTCGGCGCAGTCGCTCGACCACACGGGTGTCGCCGGTCTCGGCGTGCCGGGCGGCGAGTTCGCGGGTGGTCTCCTCGCAGTCCCACAGGCACTCGACGGCGAAGCCGGTGGCGAAGGAGGGGTCGGTGGCGGCGAGGGCCCGGGCGGCCCGGCCGCGCAGATGGGAGGAGGCGGTCTCACGGTAGACGTGGCGGAGGACGGGTGCGGCGCAGGCGATGCCGAGCCGCCCGGTGCCGTCGACCAGGGTCCACAGGGTCGGCGCGTCGGGGCCTTCGCCCCGTACGGCCTCCCGTAGCGCCGCGAGGACCAGGTCGCGGTCCTGCGCCCCGCCCCGGCAGGCGAGCAGGCGCCCGGCGGCGGCGCCCAGGGCGTCCGGCCGACGGGCCCAGCCGCGTGCCCGGTCGACGGCGGCGAGCGAACGCATGCGTTCGAAGGCGTCGACGGCGGCGTCCACGACGAGCGTCGAGCCGGTGGCCACGGCGCCCTCGATCAGATCGAGGGCCTCGGGGTCGTTGCCGTCGGCGAGGTAGCGCAGGGCGGTGCACCGGGCTCCGTCGCCGCCGTCCCGGGCCGCCCGGACGATCTCGGCCCGGTCCTCGGGTCCTGCGACGGCGGAGAGACAGCGGGCGGCCGGGACGTGGAGCGCGGCACCCCGCTCGATGCCCTGCTGGGCCCAGTCGAACACGGCCTGCACGCTCCACCCGGGGCGTGGGCCCGCTGGTCGCATCTGCCGCTGCCAGCGGTCGAAACAGCCCGTTTCGTGGGCGGCACGCACGCGTGTGGCGATGGATTCGCGCGGATCCTCGGCCCACAGCCGCCACGGCCGGGGTTCGAAGGCGTCACGGACGGTCGCGGCCAGCTCGGCCTCGCCCTCCGGATCGGCCGGGAAGCGGGCGAGGACGGGTGCGGCGAGGGCGCGCAGGCCCGCGTCGTCGTCCCTGAGGGCCAGCTCGTCGAGGGCCCAGGCCCAGTTGGAGCCGTGGGCGGCGTACCTGCGCAGCAGTTCGAGCGCGTCCCGCCGGCCGTAGGAGGCGAGATGCCCGAGGACGGCGAGGGCGAGCCCGGTGCGCGACTCTTCGGTGTCGAGGACGTCCTCGGCGCCGAAGAGATGGGCCTCGATCTCGTCCAGCTCGCCGTTCAGGTCGAGGTAGAGGCGGGCGTAGTAGAGGGAGCGGTTCTCCACCTGCCAGTCGTGGCGGGGATCGCGCAGCACGCAGTGGTTGAGCGCCGCGAGGGCCTCGGGGCGCGGGGCGGTGAGCGCATGGAGTGTGCCGTCGCCACGGCCCCGCTGGAGCAGGCCGAGCAGCGTACCGCTGGGCGCTATGACCGGATCGAACATGGGAAACAGCCTCACATCAAGCGTCGACGCAACCGGGGACGTGTACTACCTGGCCGCGCGACAACACGTCGGAGTGCCCGCCGTTTCCTGCTTGCTGTAGACCATCTTCCTCTGCCTCTCGTCGGTGGCCCTTGCGGACCGCTTCACGGCCCGCGCGGTGCGGCAACATGTGCCCCGCCATCACGTCCGTGAACCACGTCGTCATGATGACTCGGCACTTCCGTCTGCCGCGACCGAAATTTCGGCGGCCCCGCCCCGCCTCCCCCGTTTTCCGTGTCGTTCCAGGTCAGACTGGTCGGCTCAGCGCTCGCCGAACAGTTCGAGCAGTTCACTCCGGCCGAACATCCGTGCCGTGTCGACGGCCGACGGCGTGCCGGCGGACGGGTCGGCGCCACCCTCCAGGAGGGCCTTGACGACGTCCATCTCGCCCTTGAAGGCGGCTCCCGCGAGCGGGGTCTGGCCTCGGTCGTTGATCCGGTCGGCCTCGGCGCCGCGGGCGAGCAGTGCTCGCACCGCGTCGGAGTGGCCGTGGTAGGCGGCGAGCATCACGAGCGAGTCACCGCGGTCGTTGGTGAGGTTGGCCGGAACCCCCGCGTCGACGTACGCCACGAGCTCCTCGGTCTGTCCCCGCCGGGCAAGATCGAAGATCTTGGTCGCCAGCTCCACGACCTCGGGGTCGGGGACTTCGGTCATCGGCCGGACCGCCTCTCCACTGCGCAGCGTCGGATGGGTACGCCTGCGCGCCGCAGCCGTACGAGTGAATCGCCAGGGTACTGGCTCGCGCGGCACATGACCCGATGTGCCCGAGGTAAAGATCAGCACAGACCGGGGCGAGCGCAACAGCTCGGCTCCACCGGGTCGGGGACCACTCCGCCAGCCAGGGGAAATCGTCCAAATTTCACCCAGTTGCACCTTTTATCGTATGGATACATCCTGTGAGCCTGGAAGTACTCATGGTGACTGTCCCCGCGAACCAGGAGACCTCAAATGATCCTCTCCATCTCAGGCGTGGTCCTGCTCGGCATCGTCGTCTTCATCTTCTTCCGCAAGGACGGCCTGAAGGCGTCGCACGCCGTGGTGGCGATGCTCTTCGGCTTCTATCTGGCGAGCACGGCCATCGCCCCGAGCATCAAGGCGGGCGGCGAGAGCCTCGCGAGCCTCCTCGGCGGGATCAGGTTCTGACGATCCCGCCCTCCGTACGCATCCCGCCCGTACGCACTCACTGGAGGCAGTAGTGGCCCGGCGCCCCCTCCCCCGCATTCTGAGCAACGGCAGCGCGCAGCTCGCACGGAGCCGGGAGCTGGCCCGGACGGCCGCCGACAGCGCCACGGACGTCCTCCATCCGCTGATCACGATCACGCGCGGTCTGCGCCGGCTGGCCGGGGCCGGGCGGCGCAGATGGACGGAGACGCCCAAGGAGAGGCGGGGGGCGCTGCTGTTCCTGGTCGCCTCCGTGCTCCTGGTCGTGGCGCTGATGCCGTACGGGCCGCTGCTCGCGGCCATCACCCTGATGGCGGTGGCGGCCTGGCAGGGCCGGGACCGCACCGCGGCGGCGTCCGACGGGCCCGACGAGTCGCAGAGCCGGCGTCTGAAGTCGCTGTACGAGGCGCTCGTGCCGTACTTCTCCACCGCCGAGGACCCCGAGCCGCTGTACGCGCACGGCGGCGCGTGGGACAAGGCCTTCCCCACCTACGCGTTCGACGGCGGCGGCCGGATCTCGCAGCTGGTGGTCCGCTACCCGGCGTACTTCACCGACGGCGAGCCCGAGTCCCGCGCCCGCATCGAGCACCTCCTCGCGGCCAAGTCGGGCCGTGGCCGCGAATACCACTTCACGTGGGACGAGGAGGGCAACCAGTTGACGGTCGGCGTACTCCTGCCGCTCCCCGTCGACATCGCCGCCCAGAGTTTCGTCACCACTCCCGGCGAGACGGTGCTCGGCTTCACCGACCCCACCCGGGTCCAGCGCACACTCCCCCTCACCCACGGCGAGCGGCGACGAGACATGCCCCCGGTCGTCTGGCGCACGGGCCCGCGCTCCACCGAGCCGCACCTGCTCGCCCTCGGTCAGCCGGGCACCGGCACCTCGACCCTGCTGCGCTCCATCGCCCTGCAGGCCCTCCAGCACGGCGACGTGGTGATCGTCGACGGCGGCGGCACCGGCGAGTACGCCTGCCTGACCGGCCGGGACGGCGTCCTGGCCGTCGAGTGCGGGCTGGCCGGGGCGACGGCGAGTCTGGAGTGGGCCGCGACCGAGACGGAGCGCCGTCTCATCGCCGCCAACCGGGCCCACCAGGCGGGGCACCCCCCGCCCGAGGACACCAAGCGTCCTCTGTGGATCCTCCTGGACCGCCCCACCTCGTTCACCCATCTGGCCGCCGAGGACGGCCGCAAGGACCCGCAGTCCCTCCTCCAGGTCCCCCTCCGGCACGGCCGCCCCGCGAACGTCACGGTGGTCGTGGCCGACCAGCTGGACAGCCTGGACGCCCTCGGCGAGCCGGTACGCCGGCACACCCGCGCCCGCGTGGTCCTCGGCCCGGCGACGGCGGAGCAGCTCGAATCGGTCCTGGGCGCACCCCCGCACACCACCCCGGTCGACCAGGTCCCGCCCGGCCGCGGCTACGCCCGCCTCGGCACGGGCCCGGTCCACCGCCTGCAGGTCCCGGCCACCCCGAACCCCTACGACGACGCGACCTCCGACGCCCATCGCGAGGCGGTCCTGTCCCTCCTCCCGCCCCGGACGACACCGGCGGACGGGGAGACGGTCCCGGAGCCGGACCAGGCGGAAGGCGAACCCGAGTTGGTGCCGGCGGAGACGGCACCGGAGCCGGAGCCGGCCAAGGCACCGGAACCGCAGCCCGAGCCGGTACCGGTACCGGTACTCACCAAGGACCCGTTGCCGAATCCGGGTCCGGTCCTGACGAAGCCGACACGGGCGAAACGCGCGTAGCGCGCCGAGCCGCGGTCGTTCCCCCTTCTCCTGCGGCCTCCTCCCGCGGCATGGACACCTGGCGCGGACGCCCGGCACCCACACCCGGCGTCACGCGACGAACGTGCGCGGCGCCTCCGTACCGCCCACTCCACCGCTCTCCACCAGCCCCGCCGCCGCGGCCAGCCGCACCGCCGCCTCCTCGGCCACCGCCCCGCCCACGGTGAACGGCAACCGCACATACCCCTCGAACGCCCCGTCGACCCCGAACCGCGGCCCGGACGGCACACGCACCCCCACGCGCTCCCCCGCCTCAGCCAGCCGCGACCCGGACAGCCCTCCGGTCCGCACCCAGAGCGTCAACCCGCCCTGCGGCACCTCGAACTCCCACCCCGGCAGCTCCCGCCGCACGGCACTCACCAGCTCGTCCCGGTTCGACCGGGCCTGCTTCCGCCGCACCTCCACGGCCTGCTCCCAACCATCCGTGCCGAACAGCCAGTTGACGGCCAACTGCTCCAGCACCGGCGTACCGAGATCGGCGTAGGCCCGCGCGGCGACGAGACTGCGGATCACGTCCGGCGCGGCCCGCACCCACCCGATCCGCATCCCGGCCCAGAACGCCTTGCTCGCCGACCCCACCGTGATCACGGTCGACCCCGCCGGGTCGAACGCGCACACCGGCCGCGGCATCCGCACCTCCCGGTCGAGCCACAGCTCGGTCATCGTCTCGTCGGCGATCAGCACGGTCCCCGCGGAGCGCGCCGCGTCCACCAGCCGCCGCCGCTGGTCCTCGTCGGCCAGCGCCCCGGTCGGGTTGTGGAAGTCGGCGACGACGTACGCGATGCGGGGCGCCGCGTCCCGCAGGACCTGCCGCCAGCGGTCCATGTCCCACCCGGTGAGCCCCTCGGCCATCGCCACGGGCACGAGCCGGGCCCCGGCCTCCCGCATGAGCTGGAGGATGTTGGCGTACGAGGGCGACTCGACGGCGATGCGCTCGCCCCGCCCGCCGAACAGATGACAGATCGCGTCGATCGCGCCCATCGCCCCGGTGGTCACCATGATCTGCTCGGGCATGGTCGGGATCCCGCGCGCGGTGTAGCGCTCGGCGATCATCGCCCGCAGCGCCGGCAGCCCGGCGGGATAGTCGCCGTGCGTGTGCGCGTACGGCGGCAGCTCCTCCAGCGCGCCCCGCACGGCCCGGGTGAGCCAGGGCTCGGGGGCGGGCAGCGCGGCACAGCCGAGATCGATCATCGAGCCGAGTGCCTCCGGCGGCAGGGGCTCCAGCCCTCGCGCGGGCAGCGGGTTCCCGGCGGGCACGGCGGTCCAGCTGCCCGCGCCGCGCCGGGACTCCAGGAAGCCCTCGCTGCGCAGCGCCTCGTAGGCGGCGGCCACCGTCGTACGGCTGACGGACAGGGAGAGGGCGAGTTCCCGCTCGGCGGGCAGCCGGGCGGCCACCGGGACACGACCCTCGAGCACCAGCAGGCGAATGCCGTCGGCGAGTGCGCGATAGGCGGGCGGCCGACGCGTGCCGGGCCCCGCCGGACGGTCCTGCTGCGACGTGAGGAGCCGGGCGAGCTGCGCCGCGCCCACGGCCGAGGTCCACTGCGCCATCGGAATCAGTCCACCTTCCCCGGATTGGCCATGGATGGCCTCTTGATCCAAGCCACAGGGTGTCATGCGGCAGTCCACTATCACCACAGGAGGGCACATCATGGCCACACAGGGGCGTCTGGCCCGGCGGCTGACGCAGCTCTACGCCGGTCTCGCGCTGTACGGGGCGAGTTCGGCGCTCCTCGTCCGGTCGGGGCTCGGGCTGGAGCCGTGGAACGTGCTGCACCAGGGCCTCGCCGAGCTGACCGGGCTGTCGATCGGCGTCGTGCTGACCCTCGTGGGCGCCGCGGTGCTGCTCGCCTGGATCCCGCTCCGCCAGCGGCCGGGCCTGGGCACCATCTCCAACGTGCTGGTCATCGGCATGGCGATGGACGCGACACTGGCCCTGGTGCCCGACGCTCAGGGCTGGGCACCGCGCGTGGGTCTGATGGGGGCGGGGATCGTCCTGAACGGCGCGGCGACCGGCCTGTACATCGCGGCGCGCTTCGGCCCGGGCCCGCGCGACGGCCTGATGACGGGGCTGCACCAGCTCACCGGCGTCTCGATCCGCCTGGTGCGCACGGGCATCGAGCTCGCGGTCGTGGCGACCGGTTTCGCGCTGGGCGGCACCGTCGGCATCGGCACCCTTCTGTACGCGGTGGCGATCGGTCCGCTCGCCCAGCTGTTCCTGCGCGTGTTCACCGTCCCCTCGGCGTCCGGCGGCAGCGCGGTCGTTGCCACCGGGCGACCCCGAGGGGCGATACTGCGTCCGTGACCCCGCGGATACGCCACCCCTATCTGGACCATCCCGGTCCGATCGCCTTCGCCCACCGGGGCGGGGCCGCGGACGGCCTGGAGAACACCGTGCGGCAGTTCCGGTGCGCCGTCGAGGCGGGGTACCGGTACATCGAGACCGACGTCCACACCACGCGGGACGGCGAACTCGTCGCCTTCCACGACGCGACCCTGGACCGGGTGACGGACGGCGCGGGCCGGATCGCCGACCTGCCCTGGCAGGAGGTACGGCAGGCCCGTGTGGCGGGCGAGGAACCCCTGCCCCTGTTCGAAGAGCTCCTGGAGACCTTCCCCGGCGTGCGCTGGAACGTCGACGTCAAGGCGGAGGCCGCCCTGCTGCCCTTCCTCGACCTGGTCGGGCGGACGGACTCCTGGGACCGGATCTGTCTCGGTTCCTTCTCCGAGGCACGGGTGGTGCGCGCCCAGCGGCTGGCCGGCCCGCGCCTGGCCACGTCGTACGGCACCCGGGGCGTGCTCAACCTGCGGCTGTGCTCCTGGGGGCTGCCGGCGGCGGTGCGCCGGTCGGCGATCGCCGCCCAGGTCCCCGAGATGCAGTCCGGCATCCAGGTCGTGGACCACCGCTTCGTCCGCGCCGCCCACGCGCGCGGGCTCCAGGTGCACGTGTGGACCGTCAACGACCCCGAGAGCATGCACCGGCTTCTGGACCTGGGTGTGGATGGCATCATGACCGATCACATCGACACGTTGCGCAAGGTCATGGAGGACCGCGGCGTCTGGACCTGAGCCCCCGGCCGTCCGCCTCTGCGCGTTCACGGGGAAGCGAGGGCGCGGGTGGGCACCGACACCGTGCGGACACCGCCGGCCGACGGGGCGGAAGGCCTCAGACGCGAGCAGCGCGGCTGGTACTTCTACGACTGGGCGTGCTCCGTCTATTCGACGAGCGTGCTCACCGTGTTCCTGGGCCCCTATCTGACCTCGGTCGCCGAGTCGGCCGCGAACGCCGACGGGTACGTCCACCCCCTCGGCATCCCGGTGCGCGCCGGATCGTTCTTCGCGTACTCGGTGTCCCTGTCGGTGGTCGTGGCGGTGCTGGTGATGCCCCTGGTGGGCGCCGCCGCCGACCGCACCGGCCGCAAGAAGCCCCTCCTCGCGGCCGCCGCGTACGTCGGCGCCACCGCCACGACGGCCATGTTCTTCCTGGACGGTGACCGCTATCTGCTCGGCGGTGCCCTCCTGGTCGTCGCGAACGCCGCCCAGTCGGTGGCGATGATGCTGTACAACTCCTACCTGCCGCAGATCGCCCCGCCCGAGCAGCGGGACGCGGTCTCCTCCCGGGGCTGGGCCTTCGGCTACGCGGCGGGCTCGGTGGTCCTGGTCGCCAACCTGGTCCTCTACACCGGGCACGACAGCTTCGGCGTCTCGGAGAGCACGGCGGTCCGCATCTGCCTGGCGTCGGCCGGCCTGTGGTGGGGTGCCTTCGCCCTCATCCCGCTGACCCGGCTCCGCGACCGCAGGTCCGCCGCGCGGGAGGCGGCCCTCCCGGGCTTCCGGCAGCTCGCGGCGACCGTCCGGGACATGCGCCGCCATCCGCTGACCCTCGCCTTCCTGCTCGCGTACCTCGTCTACAACGACGGCATCCAGACGGTGATCTCCCAGGCCTCCGTCTACGGCTCCGAGGAACTGGGCCTCGGGCAGTCCACCCTCATCGGCGCCGTCCTGCTGGTGCAGGTGCTGGCGGTGGCGGGAGCGCTGACGATGGGCCGGCTGGCCCGGACGTACGGCGCCAAGCGCACGATCCTCGGCTCGCTGGTCGCCTGGACGGTGACGCTCGCGGCCGGGTTCTTCCTGCCGGCCGGCGCGCCCATGTGGTTCTTCGTCCTGGCCGCCGGGATCGGCCTGGTCCTCGGCGGCAGCCAGGCGCTGTCCCGCTCCCTGTTCTCCCATCTCGTCCCGCCCGGCAAAGAGGCCGAATACTTCTCCGCCTACGAGATGAGCGACCGCGGCATGAGCTGGCTGGGGCCGCTGCTGTTCGGGCTCACCTACCAGCTCACCGGGAGCTACCGGGACGCGATCATCTCGCTGGTGGTGTTCTTCGTGCTCGGTTTCGCCCTGCTCGCCCGGGTTCCGGTGCGGCGTGCGATCGAGGAAGCGGGGAACCCGGTTCCGGACAGGATTTAGCACTGAGCACGAAAGGGCTGTAGTGTACGCGTTTGGCCTGCCAGGCGTACCGTTACTGCGCGTCAAAGATGCCGAAACGCTAGGTTATATCTGTTATCAGATGTGACAAACCGGGCGCTGGTGGGTACAACAAGGGCGGCTACGACGGCGACGCATGACCCGGAACGGGACTCGGAACGGGAATCTTTACCGCCGACCGGACGTTGACCGGATGACGACGACAGCGACACCTGTCCTGTGGGCGACAAGCCCGGGAGGCACGATTCATGAGTGAGCGAGCTCTTCGCGGCACGCGCCTCGTGGTGACCAGCTACGAGACGGACCGCGGCATCGACCTGGCCCCGCGCCAGGCCGTGGAGTACGCATGCGAGAAGGGGCACCGCTTTGAGATGCCCTTCTCGGTCGAGGCGGAGATCCCGCCGGAGTGGGAGTGCAAGGTCTGCGGGGCCCAGGCACTCCTGGTGGACGGCGACGGCCCTGAAGAGAAGAAGGCCAAGCCCGCGCGTACGCATTGGGACATGCTGATGGAGCGGCGCACCCGCGAGGAACTCGAAGAGGTCCTCGCGGAGCGCCTGGCGGTTCTTCGCTCCGGCGCGATGAACATTGCTGTTCATCCCCGGGACAGCCGCAAGTCGGCCTAGGTCCCTGCAAGGCCTGGCGGATTGATCAGCGCACGTCAGTAACCGCGGGCGCCGTACGCAATGTACGGCGCCCGCGGTTTTCTGCTGTGCCCTGACCAGCGCCCTCAGCCCCGTGTTCTCCAGGCAGGGCTCAGTGCGTCAGCGGCGGACGCGGCTGCTCCGGCGCGTCGCCGCCCGGCTCGTCCGTGACGACCTCGCCCTGGACGACCTTGCCGTCGGGGTAATGCATCCGGGCCTGCTGGAAGGCACCCCCCAGGGTGCCCGGGCCGGCCTCGCGAAGCTTGCGCTCGAAGGTGCGCTCGGCGGAGCGGCTCACGGCCTTCTGCACCGGCGGCAGCAGCAGGAGCAGGCCCACCGCGTCCGACACCAGGCCGGGGATCATCAGCAGCAGACCGCCCAGCATCATCAGGCCGTTGCCCTCGCTGTTCGGCCGGGCCGCCGCGGGCATCACCCCGCTCTGCTGCTGTTGCAACGCCTCGGAGAGATTGCGGAAGGCCCGCCGTCCGGCCCGCTTGATCACCACCGAGCCGAGGACGACGCCGGCCAGCAGGACAAGGAAGACCACCAGTCCGTTCGTGGCCCCCGCGACCAGTGTGAGCAGCCAGATCTCGAGCACGAGCCACCCGGCGATCCCCAGCGGCAGGAACGAGCGCAGCCGGGAGCGCCGGGGCTGTGCGGGGTGCCTGGGAGTCTGAGCGCCAGTCGTCATGCCTCCAGTGTGCCTGGCCCCGGCTCAGCGCGGGATAAGCCCCCGATCAGCCGTTCCTGTGAGCGGCCGGCCCGGACAGCGGCCCGGTCGGCGGCGTCAGGGCTTCGACGGCTTGCCGCCCCGCCCGGTGACCTTGCCGACGCGCTCTCCCACACCCCACGCCGTGACCCGCCAGAGCGCCTCGACGAGGATGTCGCGGCTCATCTTGGAGTCGCCGAGTTCGCGCTCGACGAACGTGATGGGCACCTCGACGACGTGGCAGCCGGCCTTGACCGCGCGGCGGGCGAGGTCCACCTGAAAGCAGTACCCCTGGGAGGCGACCTTGTCGAGGCCGAGACCCTCCAGGGTCTCGCGGCGGAAGGCCCGGTAACCGCCGGTGATGTCGCGCAGCGGCAGGTCGAGCGCCAGCCGGGAGTAGAGGCTGCCGCCCCGGGAGATCACCTCCCGGGACTTCGGCCAGTTCACCACCCGGCCGCCCGGCACCCAGCGCGAGCCCAGCACCAGGTCGGCGCTCTTGAGGGCGGTGAGCAGACGGGGCAGTTCTTCGGGCTGGTGGGAGCCGTCGGCGTCCATCTCGATCAGCACGCCGTAGTCGCGCTCCAGGCCCCAGCGGAAGCCCGCGAGGTAGGCGGCGCCCAGGCCCTCCTTGCCCTTGCGGTGCAGCACGTGGACGTGGTCGTCCTCGACGGTCAGCTCGTCGGCCAGCTTGCCGGTGCCGTCCGGGCTGTTGTCGTCGGCCACGAGTACGTGCGCCTCGGGGACGGCCTTGCGCACCCGGCCGACGATGCTCTTGATGTTCTCCGCCTCGTTGTAGGTCGGGATGATCACCAAGGCCGTGCCGAGCGGGCCGAACTTCCTCCCCTGGGCTCCTGCCGCGAGGGTTCCGTCGCCGTCGTTCACTGATGCCCCTTCATGTCCATATGCAGGGGTCCACCTTAATGGGCCCGGCCTGCGATGACGTGCCGGGACGTTCGAATCGTGGTGTCGGCTCCGCAAGACGGGGGCAGGGGCGCGATTCGGGGTGTGAGCGTACGGCGGATGGGGGCCCGGCGCCCTTCGGGCCGACCTGGGATCCGCTGGCTGCGGATCGACCGAAAGCCGTTGTCTACTGAGCGGCCGGGCCCCACCCGGGTCGCACCTCCCCGACCAGCCGGAACGTTCCCTCGGCGCTGCGCCGGCCTGAGCCTGGCTCCCAGTGGCGGTGCCCCGGTGCGGCACACCGTCCCTGACCCGGCGGCGCCGCGGCGAGTGCTCCGGACGTTCCCCGGTCGGGCGTCCGGTGGTGGACTCGGCCGAACCTACCGGCCCCCTGCGGCCGCCTGTCAACAGCCGATTGATCTGCGCATCTTCGAGCAAAGCGCTGGTCAGCACGGAGGATGCGCAGGTCGCGCGCCGAGGGCGCGGCGCGCGACGTCAGGCGCGCCATCCCCGTAGATCACTCGCCCGGCCCTACGAAGACCGTGCGTCCGCCCACCACCGTGCGCAGGCAGACGGGCAGGTCGCGGCCCGGTGTCAGATCGGGCAGACCGGGGGTGCCGGAGCGGGGGTCCGTGGACCAGCGGGCGACCCGGTCGTCGGGGGCCTGGACCACGAGGTCGCCGATCCGCCACACGGCGTAGTCGGCGGGGGCGCCCGGAACCAGGACGCCCGCGTCGTCCCGCCCCACGGCCCGCCAGCCGCCGCGCGTGTGCGCCGTGAACGCGGCGCGTACGGACACCCGGTGCTCCGGCGTGCGGTGGAAGGCGGCGGCCCGGACCGTGCCCCACGGGTCGAGCGGGGTGACCGGGCTGTCGGAGCCGAACGCGAGGGGGACACCGGCCCGCAGCAAGGCCGCGAAGGGGTTCAGGCCGCGGGCCCGCTCCGCCCCGAGCCGCTGCGCGTACATGCCGTCCTCGCCGCCCCACAGGGCGTCGAAGGCGGGCTGGACGGAGGCGGTGAGGCCGAGTTCGGCGAAGGCCGCGATCGTCTCCGGGGTAAGCATCTCGGCGTGCTCCACACGGTGCCGGGCAGCCCGGACACGGGCGAGACCGAGCTTCTCGGCGGCGGCGCGCACGCCTTCCACCACGGCGTCCACGGCCGCGTCGCCGATGGCGTGGAAGCCGGCCTGGAGACCCGCCTCGGTGCAGGAGACGACGTGCGCGGCGACCGCTCCGGCGTCCAGGTAGGCCCTGCCGCTGTGCCCGGCATCGGTGTACGGCTGGTGCAGGCAGGCCGTGTGCGAGCCGAGGGCCCCGTCGACGAACAGGTCCCCCGCGGCGCCGGTCGCGCCCAGCGCCCGCGCCTTGGCGACGTCCTGCTCGGCCCAGTAGCCGACGACCCGCGGGCCGGGCTCCCCGGCGGCGAGGCGCAGCAGGCCGGTGAAGTCGTCCTCGGAGGAGATCTCCGGCCCGGCGCACTCGTGGACCGTGCCGATTCCGAGCGAGGCCGCGCGGGTGAGGGCGGCGCGCTGCGCCTCACTGCGCTGCCGGGGTGTGACGGCGGCGAGCGCGGCGGCCCGCACGTCGTGATGGGCGCCGGCCGTGAGCGGCCCGTCCTCGCGGGTGCCGCCCGGGACCAGATCGAGCAGCGCCGTCGTGACGACCGCCGAGTGGACATCGATACGGCTGAGGTAGAGGGGCCGGTGACCGGTGGCCTCATCGAGCTCGGCACGCGTCGGGGGCCGGCCGCCGGGCCAGCGTGCGGCGTCCCACCCGTGGCCGAGCAGGACGCGGTCGTCCGGACGGGCGGCGGCGAAGTCCCGCACGTGGGCCAGGGCCGCCTCCAGGGAGGGGGCGCCCGACAGGTCGAGGCCGGTCAGGGCGAGGCCCGTGGCAGTCGTGTGCACATGCGCATCGGTGAACGCGGGGGTGACCAGCGCCCCGTCGAGGTCGACCACCTCGTCGACCCCGTCGGCAAAGGCGTCCGCGGCCCCCTCGGACCCCACCCAGGCGACCTGCCCGCGCTCCACGACCATCGCGGTGGCGAACGGATCGGCAGGACTGTGCACCTCTCCACGACGGAGAAGAACGGTCTCGGACGGGACACTGGACTCACTCATGGAGCACAGTCTCACAGGGCCGCTTCCCTGCCCTGAACCAGGGGCGCGGACCATCGCGCGGACAGCCCCGCACGATCGCACGAGCAGCCCTGCGCGACCCCCATGAGCAGCCCCCGCACCCCACGGTCAGATCCGCACGACCCGCACGATCAGATCCGCGGCGGCCGCGCCTCGTACGGCGTGGACAGCACGACGGTCGTCCGGGTCGACACTCCCGCCAGCGACCGCACCCGGGCCAGCAGTTCCTCCAGTTCGTGCGGCGTGGCCACCCGCACCTTGAGGATGTAGTTCTCGTCCCCCGCGACGCTGTGGCACGCCTCGATCTCCGGCACTCCGGCCAGCCGGTCCGCGATGTCGTCCGGCGCACTGGGGTCGAACGGTTTCACCGAGATGAACGCCGTCATCGGCAGCCCCACGGCCTCGGGGTCGACGACCGCCGCGTACCCGCGGATGACACCCCGCTGCTCCAGCCGCCGCACCCGCTGATGCACGGCCGACGTGGACAGCCCCGTGGCCTTGCCCAGGTCGGTGTAGCTCATCCGCCCGTCCTTGACGAGCAGCTGCACGATCTGTCGGTCCAGCTCCTCCATGGCGCAAGAACCTACAGGGCGGCTGATCTCCTCGGATACCTGAGCAGCCCAGGTCATGCCCGGTTCGTGATGTGGCCGGAGGCTGACGGTCAGTCGTCCGGGGGACAAATCCGCCGCAGTGGGCACCTGCACAGGGCATGTGACGAACGCCACAGGCCTCGAACAGTCTCCGTGATGTTCTCGTGATTACCGCCCAGGGGGGACGGGAAGTGCTTGCTGTGGTCGAGGCCGCAGTGCCTGAACGGCCCAGCCCGAGGGGGAGAACCCAATGCAGAGTCTTAAGCGCCCTGGTCGCACCGCAACCAAGCGGCAGCAGCTCGTCGTCGAGCCCGAGCCGGAGGGCGTCGAACCCGACGCCTACGACGACGAACTCGACGCCTACGACACGTTCGAGATGTTCCGGGTGGTCTGCCCGGACTGCGCGCAGCCCATCGCCCTGCTGGCGGACGAGGAGGTGCTGCCGGAGCACGCGCTGTGCGCCTCGCCGTGGAACCCGTTCGGACTCACGGTCTGCGCCGGAACCGGCCGCAGGGCCGCGGACGCCCGCACCGCCGACGAGTCCGTGGATCCCCAGGAGCAGGACACCGCCCTGCTGTTGACGCTCCCTCAGGGGCTCGACTGGCGGACCCAGCCGTTCTCGCACGTCGGCGGCCCGGGCTCGCGCCCCATCAGGGTGCCGGTCATGCGCCGCGCGGCCTGAGCGCGGGTTTCCCCGCCGCCGTACTCCCGTAGCCACCCCGCGCCACGGCTCTCGCAGGCCGCCGTGGTGCGGGGCCAGTGCGTCCGGGGCCACAGTGACGCGCCGGCGGCGCGCCGGACCGGGGCGCCCGAAGAACCGGACGCCTCTGAACGCACGCCCGATTGTCCGCCCGGGTGACCTGTCCGGCCTCCTCCGCGTTGCCCTGGTATGACCCCCATCTCCTCAGCGACCGGGCGTCAGCGCCTCCTGTACGTCCCGCCGCCCGTGGAATCGGTTCGTCCGGCTCCGCCGCGCTACCAGGACCCGCCGATCTACCGCGACCTGATGCGGACCTGGGCCGAGGGGGGCCGCACCCTGCCCGGCCGGCACGACCCGGAGTGGATGCGGCTCGCAGCACCCTGGCGGGGCCTCGACCAGTTCAGCGTCCCTCTGGACCCACGAGATGGCGGGCGATGACCATCCGCTGGATCTGGTTGGTGCCCTCCACGATCTGCAGCACCTTGGCCTCGCGCATGTAGCGCTCGGCCGGGAAGTCGGCGGTGTAGCCGTAGCCGCCGAGGATCTGCACGGCGTCGGTGGTGACCCGCATCGCCGCGTCCGTGCAGAACAGCTTGGCCATGGCCGCCTGCCGGGCGAACGGCCGGCCCGCGTCCCGCAGCCGTGCCGCCGCGAGGTACAGCGCCCGGCCCGCCTCGATCTGCGTCGCCATGTCGGCGAGCATGAAGCGCAGCCCCTGGAAGTCGGCGATCGGCTTGCCGAACTGGCGCCTCTCGCTCGCGTACGCCAGCGCCTCGTCGAGTGCCGCCTGCGCCACGCCGATCGCGCACGCCGAGATGCCGAGCCGCCCCGAGTCCAGGGACGACAGGGCGATCGCGAAGCCCTGCCCCTCCTCCCCGATGCGCCGGGCATCCGGCACCCGGACGCCGTCGAAGTGCACCTGGGCCGTGGGCGATCCCTTCATGCCCATCTTCTTCTCGGGCACAGCGGCGCTCAGGCCCTCCGCGTCGCCGGGCACCAGGAAGGCCGTGATCCCACGTGGGCCCTCCTCGCCGGTGCGGGCCATGACCGTGTAGAAGTCGGCGATCCCGCCGTGGGTGATCCAGGACTTGGTGCCGGTGATCACCCAGCTGTCGCCGTCCCGTACGGCCCTGGTACGCAGGGCGGCCGCGTCCGATCCGGAGTGGGGCTCGGAGAGGCAGTAGGCGCCGAGCATGCCGCCGCCGAGCATCGCGGGCAGGTGCTCGACCTGCTGCTCCTTGGTGCCGTAGGCGGCGAGCGCGTAGGAGGCCAGGGAGTGGACGCTGACGCCGAGGCCGACGGTGAGGCGGGCCGCGGCGAGCTCCTCCAGGGCCTGGAGGTAGACCTCGTAGGGCTGGTCGCCGCCGCCGTACTCGGAGTCGTACGGCAGGCCGAGCAGACCGGAGCGTGAGAGCAGGGTGAAGAGTTCACGGGGGAAGCGACCGGCGTCCTCCTCCTCGGCCGCCTTCGGGATGATCTCCTGCTGCGCGATGTCGCGGACGAGCGAGATCAGATCCCGGGCCTCCTCCGTGGGCAGTTGCCGGTCCACCGGCTGCGGGGCGCGGTCGGGCATGGCGACGCTCTCCTCCCTGTGGGGCACTGGCGGTCGGGCCCGTGGGTGGGGGCGGCGCCGCCGGGTCGTTCTGGTGCCTGGCCGATGCTTGCAGTCCCGGGTCGCGGAAGCTGCTGACCAGCGGCTGTGCGCTGTGAGTATGCCCGATCGGAGGCATCCCGTCACCAGTTAACGACCGCTTACTTCAAGAAATGGCCGGGCGCGCCCGGCGCGGCGGAATCGGTACGGACCATTGACCCGACTGGTCTAGTCCTCCTACTGTTTCACTCCACCGATTCACCGCGTTCTATGCCAATGAGCGCGCGTCCGCCACCGCGGCGACCTCGGCTCAGGAGGCCGCCGCGGACTCGAGGTCCTTCCTCATGCGCCCCTGCGGGCCGGCTGCGGGGCCGGGTGGGCGGAGTCCAGCTCCTCGATCGCGCGCAGGGCACCGCCGAGCGTCTTCACCAGGAGCTCGCACATGGTCGCGCGGGGCAGTTCGGGGCGGTCGATCCACTCCAGGGTGGCGCCCTCGACGCTGCACACCCAGGCCAGCAGGCCCACGCGGGCCAGCGGGGTGATGTCGACACGGCCGTACGCGCCCTCGGCGATGGTCGTGACGACCGCCTCGCGCACCCCGTCGCGGATGGCGTGCACCTCGGTGTCGAAGCCGACACCGCCGCTGACGATCGTCCGGTACGCGGCCTGGTTGTGCTCGGCGTAGCGCAGATAGCTGTCGACGGTGCGCTGGACCCGGTCGACCGGAGGGAGTTCGAGACCGCTCGCCGCCAGGGTGACCAGCTCGGTGACGGAGTCCTGGATGATGGCCAGGTAGTAGCCGCGCTTGGACTGGAAGTAGTAGTAGATCAGCCCCTTGGCGACGTGCGCCTGCCGGGCGATGTCGTCCATCGACAGGGCGTCGTAGGACGTGTCGGCGAACAACCTCCGCCCGATGGCGATGAGTTCGGCACGGCGCGCCATCGAGCGCTCGGTGCCGCGGGCCTGGGGGCGCGTGGCAGGCTGGGGGCTGATATTCAAATTCGACCCTGGTCTCAGCGGGCGGGGCGGGACATCCGCAGTATGGCAGGCCGGAGAGCCGGGTCGTGGGTCAGGTCACAGTGCCCCGGGCCGGGTCACAGCAGCCCGAGCTGGGTCACGAGCATCGCGACGACCACGACGAGGGTCCAGCCCATGACGTGCTCGACGATCTTGGGGCCGTCTTCCCGGGGTCCGCCGGTGCGGACGCGGCTGGCGGTGGCAGAGTGCGCGGTCATGGCTTCTCGCTGATTCGGTGACACGAACTGGACTTCCCCCGAAGTTCCGCCCACCTTGCCACCGTGAGCGGCTTTTGCGTCCGAGAGCTTGGTCACACGCGCACGCCCACGGCCGCCAGCGCCTTGCGCTGGGCCGCGGTCGGGCGCGCCGGGAAGTACAGGTAACAGACGCCTCCGGTACCGGAGACGACCTTGCCGGAGGCGTTGTACCGCTTGGTCCGCAGCCAGATGCTCTCCCACTCGCGCCGCCGGTAGACGCGCCGCACGGCCTCGTTGCTCTCCGAGGCCGGGTCGTTGGCGATCACGTCGCCGTCGGCGGTGAAGCCGATGACCGTCATCAGGTGCCCGGCGGTGCCGTACCCGGCGCCGGTCAGCTCCTCCTTCAGGAAGGACTGGGATGTGATGGCCGGGATACCGGCCGCAATCAGCGTCTCCAGGTCGGTGAGCGAGCCGAGCCGGGTGACCACGCCCCGGAGATCCTCGAACGTGGCCGCGTAGGCGGCGTTGAACGGCCAGTTGCCGCAGCCCGCGTACTGATGGTCGTAGGTGAACCGGGCCGCGTGGCAGACCTGGGGATCGGCGTACGAGGGATCCACCCAGGCCAGCTGCTCGGGGGTGAGCCGGCCGCCCCAGTACTCGATGATCATCTGGGAGGAGGTGGGGCTGCACCAGGCCTCGCCGCCGTTGTCGTACTCGGGGTACTGGCCTTTGTGGATCTCCTGCGAGTACCGCGGGACGATCAGTTCCCCGGCCGGGCCGGGCGTGGAGGCCGGGACGGTGAAGCGGTCGGGCACGGCGGAGCCCATCGCGCCGAGCCGCCACACGGTGGGCGTGGCCTTGGTGCCGGGCTTGCGGTACAGGGTCAGGCGCAGCCGGTACGAGGCCAGCCGCAGGCCCGTCGACGGATCGTCGACGGCCAGGGAGTCGGTCCAGACGGTGCTCTTGCCGTCGCTCTGGTCGGCGACCGAGGTGCGCCGGATGTCCTGGTCACCGGCGGCCCAGCGGCCCATCACGAACCAGGGGGTGCCGGTACCGTCGGTGTAGGTGCCCTTGATCTCGGCCTGGATCCAGGTGCCGGCCGGGGTCTGCGCGTTCCAGGAGACGATCGCCTCGGTGGCGGGAACCGCGAGCCGGTGTGCGGGGGACGTCCAGGTGCCGTACTCCCAGCGGGCGGTGGTGCCGGTGTGCGGGTCCGTGTAGCCGGTGGTCCCCGCGGGCTTCGCGATCACGACGCCGGGGCGGGCGCCCGCGACAGCCCGGGTGCCCTTGGCGGTGCCGCCGCACCAGTCGCCGTACGACGTCCAGGCCCGGTTGTCGACGGTGGGCGCCGGGACCGCCCGGGCGGGGTCTGCGGTGTCGGTCGTCACTGGGGCCTCGGGGTCTGCGGCCGCCGGGCCCGCGCTCGCCGTGACGGCGGCGGCGACCGCGGCGGCCAGGACGGTTCTGCGGGACGGCTGTTCGGCTCTGCGCATGGCGGGGACCCCCGGAGGTCGGAGTCGGGCAGGGGCGGGGCAGGTCCGTTGCACGGTCGGCACACACGTGTGTGCGCCACATAGGAGCACAGCCCGCCGTGTCCTGCCAGCACTTCGACGCGCGCCACGCCCACCAATATTGGCGTCGACCAGTGACGGACGCCGGGGACGCCCTCGTTAGAGTGCTGCGCGAGATGAATCCACCGTTCCGCCCCGCACCGGGGTCCGCCGTCAGTGAGCTGGCCTCCCGGATCCGCCGCCTCTCCCCCTCCTGCGGCTCGGTCCGGCTCGTCGGCGTCGACGGGCACGCCGGCTCCGGAAAGACCACGTTCGCCGAGCAGTTGGCCGCGGCACTGGGCGGCGCGCCGGTGCTGCGCCTCGACGACATCGCCAGCCACGACGAACTGTTCGGCTGGACCGGACGCCTGCTGGACCAGGTGATCGAGCCCCTCTCCCACGGACGGACCGCGCACTACGCCCCGTACGACTGGCGAGAGCGCCGCTTCGGTCCCCCGCGCCCGCTGCCGCCCGCCCCGGTGGTCCTCCTGGAGGGCGTCGGCGCGGGCCGCCGGGCGCTGCGCCCCCACCTGGCCCTGCTGCTGTGGATGGAGCTGCCGTGCGAGGAGGCCTGGGCGCGGGGACGCTCGCGGGACGGGGAGGAGCAGCGGGAGTTCTGGGAGGGGTGGGTTCCGGCAGAGCGCCGGCATTTCGCCGAGGATCCCTCGCGGCCCTTCGCCGGCCTTCTGGTACGGCAGCGAGAAGCGGGGTACGAGGTGCTTTCGGGGCGTGCCGGGACCGTTGGACCGGACCATCCCCTCACACACGGTGACGACCCGCCCGCAGTGTGCTGAACTTGTGAAGGACCTCGCCGGGCAAGTTGCCTGAGTGCTTCAACTCGGCTTGACCGGCGGGCCGTACAGGACTTACGTTCTCAAGGAGCGGCCTTCGGAGCCGCCCACAGATACGAAGCCCCCGGTTGTTCCCCCGTGATCGGGGGCTTCGTCCTGTCTTCTTCCGGATTTCCGGCCGCCGCGCGGCACGAACCGCTCACCCTCGGTCACGATGCGCGCGTGCGCCGCTCCCTCTCCGAGCTCACCCAACGGCCCGTGCGGCACCCTACGGGCGCGCCGCCCTCGCAGGTACGATGCCCTCGTCGCGACCTGCGGACGGTTGCTGCGCGCACGGTGCAACTGCGGTCCGTGGTACAGCGGTTCGGGCAGGGCAGTCGGCCGGGGGGCGGCTCGTTGGCATACCGACGGGGGCACGGTTCGTGGGGGACGTGATGGACTTCGGCACGCAGGGCCCTCAGGCCCCGGCCGACCTCGCCTGGCTGCGAGGCGTGGATGCCTACACCATGGGCGCCTATCCCCAGGCGGAGGAGGAGTTCCGCGCCGCCGTCAGGATGGACCCCGGAATGGCCGACGGCTGGCTCGGGCTGCACGCGCTGCGCGTCGACACGACAAGCGCGCTGCTCAGGATGTTCCGCCACCGGGAGCGCTTCGGGGAGCAGCGCACCCGCTACCGCCGCGCCCTCAACTCCTGGTACTGGCTGGGCTGGTGGGTGCAGCCCGTCCTGGAGAGCCCCCGCGATCTGCTGCTCGCGCACGCCTCACACTGGCTGGACGGCCGCCACGTCCCCGAGCTGGACCGGGCGCTCGCCGGGCTGCCGCCGGTGGACACCGACCACCAGGTCCGCTTCCTGCACGCCTGCCGCGCCTACCTGGTCAAGGACTGGGAGCAGCTCGTACGCCACACCGACCCGCTCCTCGACGATCCGATGCTCGGCATCGAGGCGGGCCTGTTCGGCGGTATGGCCCGGGTCCGCCTGGAGATGTACGGCCAGGCCGAGCCGCTGCTGTCCGCGGCCCTGATGCGCTGCCGCAGCGAGCAGCCCCAGCGCAAGGAGCTGCGCTACTGGCTGGCCCGGGCGCACGAGGGCACCGGCCGCAGCGCCGCCGCGCTGCCTCTCTACCGGGCGGTGCACCGTGTCGACCCGGCCTTCATGGACACATCGGCCCGGCTCGCCGCGATCGCCGAGGGCGACGGGTACGAGGACTCCGCCGACCTCGCGGCGATCACGCTGACCGGCGCGGGCCAGGACGCCGTGGACGGGCCGGACGGATTCGACCCGCTCTTCGGCACGGAGGGGCGGGACCTGCGGCTGCCCGACCCCGAGCCGCCTGTCTCCGCTCCTCTGCCGCCGGTGACCGGTGCGGCGGTCCGGGAGCGGACCGGCCCCGCCCCGTCGCTGCCCGCCGGGCCCACCGATCCCGGGTTACTCGACCAGGCGCTTGCGGAACTCGAGCGCATGGTGGGCCTGGAGCCGGTGAAACGCCAGGTCAAGGCGTTGTCGGCGCAGCTGAACATGGCCCGGCTGCGGGCCGGGCAGGGCCTTCCGGTCCAGCCGCCGAAACGCCACTTCGTCTTCTCCGGCCCCTCCGGCACCGGCAAGACCACCGTGGCCCGCATCCTCGGCCGCGTCTTCTATGCCCTCGGCCTGCTCGGCGGCGATCACCTCGTGGAGGCCCAGCGGGCGGACCTCGTCGGCGAGTACCTCGGGCAGACGGCCGTGAAGGCGAACGAACTGATCGACTCCGCCCTCGGGGGCGTGCTGTTCGTCGACGAGGCGTACGCGCTGTCCAACTCGGGGTACGGCAAGGGGGACGCGTACGGCGACGAGGCCCTGCAGGTGCTGCTGAAGCGGGCCGAGGACAACCGCGACCATCTCGTGGTGATCCTGGCCGGCTACCCGGAGGGCATGGACCGCCTGCTCGCCGCGAACCCCGGGCTGTCCTCCCGTTTCACCACCCGCGTCGACTTCCCCTCCTACCGGCCCCTGGAACTCACCGAGATCGGCAAGGTGCTCGCGGCGGAGAACGGGGACCTGTGGGACGAGGAGGCCCTCGACGAGCTGCGGTCCATCGCCGGGCACGTGGTGGACCAGGGGTGGATCGACGAACTGGGCAACGGGCGGTTCCTGCGGACGCTGTACGAGAAGAGCTGCGCGTATCGCGATCTGCGGTTGTCCGTGTATCCCGGGGTGCTCGGCAGGGAGGATCTGGCGACGTTGCGGTTGCCGGACCTGATGCAGGCGTACGGGGAGGTGCTGTCCGGGCGGGGGCCGCAGGATCCGCCCGGACCGTGAGGCACCGACGGGGGCCGTGCCGCCAGGGCCTGTGCGAAAGTGGCGTCGTCGCCCGAAGGGCGGCCGCGCGGCGTCCGGTGCGTGCTCTGGGGGTACCCCCAGCTCGAAGAGCTTGGGGGGAGTGCCGTCCGGAAGCCCTCGTACTGGGCGTACTCGGGCTTTCGGCCGGTGCGGCGAGAGGGCGTGCCGGGCGTCGCACGGCAGACGCCACTTTCACAACAGACCCTAGGTAGCCAGTACCTCCTCCGAAGCCCCACTGCTCCTGGGCTCGGTCAGCCGCACCTCGCGGACCTCCCGGTGCGCGGGGTCCCGCACCTCCCCCACCAGCAGCTCCAGCACGTCCTCCAGCGCGACCAGCCCGAGCACCCGGCCCGACCCGTCGGCCACCTGCGCCAGGTGCGTCGCCGCACGCCGCATCACCGTCAGCGCGTCGTCCAGCGGCAGCTCCGACCGCAGGGTCGCCATGGGACGCCACAGCTGCTGCGGCACGGCCCGGTCCGAGTCCTCCAGGTCCAGGACGTCCTTCACATGCAGGTAGCCCATGAACACGCCGGTGTCCGCCGCGACCGGGAACCGGGAGTAGCCCGTGCGGGCCGTGAGCTCGACGATGCGCCCCGGGGTGACCGACGGGCTGACCGTCACCAGGGACTCGCGCTTCAGCAGGACGTCCGTCACCGGGCGGGAGCCCAGCTCCAGGGCGTCTTCCAGGCGTTCGGCCTCCTCAGGGTCGAGCAGGCCCGCCTGCCCGGCGTCCTCCACCAGCCGGTTGAGCTGCTCGCTGGTGAAGACGGCCTCCACCTCGTCCCTGGGCTCGACGTGGAAGAGCCGCAGGATGCCCTGGGAGCAGGCGCCGAGGGCGGCGGTGATCGGCTTGCAGAAGCGGGCGAACCAGACCAGGCCGGGGCTGAGCCACAGCGCGGCCTTCTCGGGTGCCGCCATCGCCAGGTTCTTCGGGACCATCTCGCCGATGACGAGGTGGAAGAAGACCACGGCGGCGAGGGCGATGACGTAGGTCAGCGGGTGGATCATGCCGTGCGGCAGGTGGATCCACTCGAAGACCGGCTCCAGCAGATGTGCCACCGTCGGTTCGGCGACCGCGCCGAGCGTCAGGGAGCAGATCGTGATGCCGAACTGGGCCGCCGCCATCATCTGCGGCAGCCGCTCCAGGCCGTACAGGACCTGGCGGGCGCGGGCGGTACCGAGCGGTTCGATCTGGCTGCGGCGGACGGAGACGAGCGCGAACTCGGCACCGACGAAGAAGCCGTTGGCAAGCACGAGCAACGCGGCGAAGAGGAGTTGGAGCACGCTCATCGGACGGCCTCCACCAGGGAGACCACCGGGGCCGTCCGGACGAGCCGGACCCGCTCCGCGCGGTAGTGGCCGACCTGGCGCACCGACAGCCGCCAGCCGGGCAGCTCCGCCTTGTCTCCGACGGCCGGGATCCGGCCCAGCAGGTCGGCGATCAGGCCCGCGACGGTCTCGTACGGGCCCTCGGGCACGTCGAGGCCTATGCGCCGCAGGACGTCGACCCGGCAACCGCCGTCGACGTCCCAGGCGGGCCTGCCGTCCTCCGGCGGCGCGGAGGCCAGCTCGGGCAGGTCGTGCCCGTCGTGCTCGTCGCGGACCTCGCCGACGAGCTCCTCGACGATGTCCTCCAGCGTGACGACACCGGCGGTGCCACCGTACTCGTCGACGACGACCGCGATGGGCTGCTCACTGCGCAGGCGGCCGAGCAGCGGCCGCACGGGCAGGGTCTCGGGGACGAGCAGGGCCGGGCGGGCGATGCGTCCGACGGGGGTGCGCAGCCGGTCCTGCGCGGGCACGGCCAGGGCGTCCTTGAGGTGGACCATGCCGACGACCTCGTCGATCTTCTCCCGGTAGACGGGGAAGCGGGACAGGCCGGTGGCGCGGGTCAGGTTGACGACGTCCTCGGCGGTGGCCGAGGACTGCAGGGCGCTGACCTTCACGCGCGGCGTCATGACGTGCTGCGCGGTCAGTTCGCCCAGCGACAGGGTCCGGACGAAGAGGTCGGCCGTGTCCTGCTCCAGGGCGCCGGCCCGGGCGGAGTGGCGGGCCAGGGAGACGAGTTCGCCGGGGGTGCGGGCGGAGGCCAGCTCCTCGGCGGGTTCGATGCCCAGGGCACGCACGAGCCGGTTCGCGACGGCGTTGAGACCGGCGATGACCGGGCGGAACAGGCGGGCGAAGACATGCTGCGGGCCCGCGACGAAGCGCGCGACCTGCAGGGGTCTGGACACCGCCCAGTTCTTGGGCAGGAGCTCGCCGATCACCATCTGCACGGCGGAGGCCATCAGCATGCCGACGACGACCGTGACGCCGGAGACGGCTCCCTCGGGGACGCCGATCGAGGTGAACGGGCCGTGCAGCAGCTCGGCCAGCGCCGGTTCGGCGAGCATGCCGACGACGAGGGAGGTGATGGTGATGCCGAGCTGGGTGCCGGAGAGCTGGAAGGACAGTTCCTTCAGCGATTCCACCACGCGGCGGGCGCGCCGGTCGCCCTCGGCGGCGGCCTTCTCGGCGTCCGGCCGCTCGACCGTCACCAGTCCGAACTCGGCCGCCACGAAGAATCCGTTGGCGAGAATCAGCAGGAACGCGGCTGCCAGGAGCAGCAGGGGGGTGCTCATGATGCCGCCGCCTCCGCACGGTCGCGTACCCCGGAAGCGGGGTCCGCGCTATGTCGGCAGGGGGCGGCGCAGGTACTACAGGACGATCCGTCCATCGCCGGAGGGGGTCACTCCTCGGTTAGCAGGAGCCCTCTGCGCACCGGTCGGGGCAGCAGGGCGGAGGCGCGTCCTTCGCGCCTCCGCCAACAGATTAATCAAGACATGGCCCGGTGCGGCAGTGGCGACCGCCGTGCGGATTCCCACGCGTCAGTTCTGATGCCGCTCGCGGTCCGCGACGGAACGGTCCTCGACGAGCGCCCGCAGGGCGCGGGCGTCGGCGATGGCGCGCTGTTTGGCCACGCCGGGCTGGATGCCGAGCGCGGGCAGGCTGGTGCCGTCGCTGAGGTTGAGGAACACCCAGGGGTCGCCGGGCCGGAGCGTCACCTGAAGGATCTCGGCCCACTCCAGCCGGCGCTTGTTCGTGAGGTTGACCACGGTGACGCCGTCCTCGTCGGCGACGACCTTGGGCCGCGCCAGCAGGAGCAGCACGGAGTCCAGCAGCAGCGCCGTGAGGACGAAGCTGAGGCGCTCGGCGGGGCTGAGCTGCTTCAGCAGCATCGCGACGGCCGTGATCACGACCAGGATCGCGACGGCGGCGGAGAGCAGCACCGCGCGGGTACTGCCCGGCCGGAAGGTGACGGGCAGGGTGGGCAGATCGGACATCGGCGTACGCCCCTCAGAGACGGCAGGCGTGGATGGCCGTGGTCAGGATGGCCCGGGCGCCGATGTCGTACAGGTCGTCCATGATCCGCTGCGCCTCCTTGGCCGGGACCATCGCGCGGACGGCGACCCAGCCCTCGTTGTGCAGCGGCGAGACAGTCGGCGACTCCAGGCCGGGGGTGAGGGCGACGGCCTTCTCCAGCTGTTCCACACGGCAGTCGTAGTCCATCATCACGTACGTCCGGGCGACCAGGACGCCCTGGAGGCGGCGCAGGAACTGCTGCACCTTGGAGTCGTCGCCGTCCGCGCCGGTGCGGCGGATCACCACGGCCTCGGACTTCATGATCGGCTCGCCGACGACCTCCAGGCCCGCGTTGCGCAGCGAGGTGCCGGTCTCGACGACGTCGGCGATGACCTGGGCGACGCCGAGCTGGATGGCGGTCTCGACGGCGCCGTCGAGGTGGACGACGGAGGCGTCGATGCCGTGCTCGGCGAGGTGCGCCGCGACGATGCCCTCGTAGGAGGTGGCGACCGTCTTGCCCGCCAGGTCCGCCAGACCGCTGATCGTGCCGGGCTTGCCGGCGTAGCGGAAGGTGGAGCGGGCGAAGCCGAGCGGGAGGATCTCCTCGGCGTCGGCGCCGGAGTCGATCAGCAGGTCCCGGCCGGTGAGGCCGATGTCCAGCTGGCCGGAAGCGACGTAGAGGGCGATGTCGCGGGGGCGGAGGTAGAAGAACTCGACCTCGTTCGTCGGGTCGACGATCCGCAGTTCCTTGGACTCCCGGCGCTGCTGGTAGCCGGCCTCGTGCAGCATCTCCGCCGCAGGGCCTGACAGGGAACCCTTGTTGGGGACGGCGATGCGCAGCATGAGGTCGGCTTCCTTTGCGTGGGTGTCTGACGGGAACGGGTGCGGCTTACAGGTGGGCGTAGACGTCGTCGAGGCTGATGCCGCGGGCGACCATCATCACCTGGACGTGGTACAGCAGCTGCGAGATCTCCTCGGCTGCCGCTTCCTTGCCCTCGTACTCGGCGGCCATCCACACCTCGGCGGCCTCTTCGACGACCTTCTTGCCGATGGCGTGGACGCCCTTCTCGACCAGTTCTGCGGTGCGGGAAGTGGCGGGATCGCCCTGGGCGGCCTTGTGCTGGAGCTCGGTGAAGAGCTCCTCGAACGTCTTCTTGGACATGGTGACGCTCAGCCTATGTCACAGGTGGCCTTCGTCAGCGCCAGGGTTCGGATACTGAGCGGAGGGTGGCGGCGGTGGCCACCGCCGCCGTCACCGCCTCGTGCCCCTTGTCCTCGTTCGAGCCCTCGATGCCGGCCCGGTCCAAAGCCTGCTCCTCGGTGTCGCAGGTCAGCACGCCGAAGCCGACGGGGACGCCGGTGTCGACGGAGACCTGGGTGAGGCCCTGGGTCACGCCCTGGCACACATAGTCGAAGTGGGGCGTTCCCCCGCGGATGACGACGCCGAGGGCGACGATGGCGTCGTAGCCGCGGCCCGCGAGGACCTTGGCGACGACCGGGAGTTCCCAGCTGCCGGGGACCCTGAGCAGGGTCGGCTCGTCGATGCCCAGGTCGTGCAGGGCGCGCAGGGCGCCGTCGACCAGACCGTCCATCACCTTCTCGTGCCATTGCGCCGCGATGACGGCGACCCGGAGGTCACCCACATTGCGTACGGACAGTTCCGGTGCACCCTTGCCGCTCACGTCTCTCCTCAGAGCCTTCTCGCTGTGCTGTCTTTACTGGTTGCCGCAGGCCGGCACGGTGGTCGTGTCCAGCCAGGGCAGGTCGTGGCCCATCCGGTCCCGCTTGGTGCGCAGGTAGCGGAGGTTGTGCTCGCCGGCGCTCACGGGCATCGGCACACGGGCCTCGACCGCGATGCCGTGGCGGACGAGCGCGTCGGTCTTGTCGGGGTTGTTGGTCAGCAGGCGGACGCTCCGCACTCCGAGGTCGGCGAGGATCTGGGCGCCGGCGGCGTAGTCGCGGGCGTCGGCGGGCAGGCCGAGTTCGAGGTTGGCGTCGAGGGTGTCGCGGCCGCGCTCCTGGAGTTCGTAGGCACGCAGCTTGGACATCAGGCCGATGCCGCGGCCCTCGTGTCCGCGCAGGTAGACCACCACGCCCCGGCCCTCGGCCTGGATGCGGGCGAGGGAGGCGTCCAGCTGGGGGCCGCAGTCGCAGCGGGCGGAGCCGAAGACGTCGCCGGTGAGGCATTCGGAGTGGACGCGGACGAGGACGTCCCGGCCGTCGCCGATCTCGCCGTGCACGAGCGCGACGTGCTCGACGCCGTCGACGGTGGAGCGGTAGCCGTACGCCGTGAAGGTGCCGTGGGCGGTGGGAAGTTGGGTCCTGGCCTCGCGGCGGACGGTGGGTTCGCTGCTGCGTCGGTAGGCGATCAGGTCCTCGATGGAGATGATCGTCAGGCCGTGCTTGCGGGCGAAGGGGACCAGTTCGGGCAGGCGGAGCATCGTGCCGTCCTCACCGGCGATCTCGACGATCGCGCCGGCCGGGCGCAGGCCGGCGAGGCGGGCGAGGTCGACGGCGGCCTCGGTGTGGCCGTTGCGGGTCAGGACCCCGCCGGGCCGGGCGCGCAGCGGGAAGATGTGGCCGGGGCGGACGAAGTCGCCGGGCTCCGCGGTGCCGTCGGCGAGCAGCTGGAGGGTGGTGGCGCGGTCGGCGGCCGAGATGCCGGTGCTCACGCCGTGTGCGGCGGAGGCGTCGACGGAGACCGTGAACGCGGTCTTCATCGACTCGGTGTTGTCCTCGACCATCTGCGGGAGCTTCAGCCGGTCCAGTTCCTCGCCCTCCATGGGGGCGCAGATCAGGCCGCGGCACTCGCTCATCATGAAGGCGACGATCTCGGGAGTCGCCTTCTCCGCGGCGATGACGAGGTCGCCCTCGTTCTCCCGGTCCTCGTCGTCGACGACCACGATCGGGCGGCCGGCCGCGATGTCGGCGATGGCCTGTTCGACCGGGTCGAGTACGAGGTCCTCGAAACCGTCGGTGCCGTACAGGATCGGTGCCGTGCTCATGCCGGCGCTCCTTCCAGGGCGGGCTGCGCTGCCGTGCGGGAGCGCAGCCACCAGTCGCGCAGGCCCCACAGGACGAGCGCGCCGTAGATGACGTAGACGAAGCCGGAAAAGGCGTAGCCGTTGGCGAAGTTGAGGGGCACGCCGACGAGGTCGACGAGCAGCCAGGCGAACCAGAACTCGACCATGCCGCGCGCCTGGGCGTACATGGCGACGATGGTGCCGACGAAGATGTAGGCGTCCGGCCAGGGGTCCCAGGACAGGGTCGGGTACGCCTTGAAGAGCAGCGCCACCGCGACCGTGCCGGCGGCGGCCGCCGCGGCCATCATCGCGCGCTCGCGCCAGGTGGCGAACCGTACGGCGATGTGGCCGTCCTCGCTCTGCCCCTTGCCGCGCTGCCACTGCCACCAGCCGTAGAGGGCCACGAGCATGACGACCGCCTGCTTGCCCGCGCTGCCGGTCAGATGGCCGAAGAAGGCCCCGAAGAGGATGAGTCCGGCGAGGAACTGCACGGGCCAGGTCCAGATGGAGCGCCGCCAGCCGAGGGCGAGGGCGGCCAGGCCGAAGAGGTTGCCGACCATGTCGGACCAGAGGATGTGCTGACCGAAGACGACGAACGCCTCGGAGTTCAGCGCGTTCACCTGGCCGCTCCCTGCGCACGGTCGCCCAGCATCCGCTCGACGTACTTCGCGATGACGTCCACCTCGAGGTTGACCGGGTCGCCGGGCTGCTTGTGGCCGAGCGTGGTCAGGGCGAGGGTGGTGGGGATGAGGCTCACGGTGAAGTAGTCGGGGCCGGCGTCGACGACGGTGAGGCTGATGCCGTCGACGGTGATGGAGCCCTTCTCGACGACGTACCGGGTGAGGTCCGCGGGGAGGGAGATCTTCACGATCTCCCAGTTGTCGGACGGCTTGCGCTCCAGGATCTCGCCGGCGCCGTCCACGTGGCCCTGCACGATGTGCCCGCCGAGGCGTTCGCCCACGGCCATGGGGCGTTCGAGGTTGACCCGGGAGCCGGCCCGGAGGGCACCGAGGCTGGAGCGGTTCAGGGTCTCGGCCATGACGTCGGCGGTGAACTCGTCGCCCTCGTGGTCGACGACCGTGAGGCACACGCCGTTGACGGCGATGGAGTCGCCGTGTTTCGCGCCGTGGGTGACGACGGGGCCGCGCAGGCGGAAGCGGCAGGCGTCGTCGAGGGTCTCGACGGCGGTGACCTCGCCCAGCTCTTCGACGATTCCGGTGAACACTTCCCGGGTCCTCCTGCCTCTTCGGGCACGGACTCCGGGGCTGTCGATGACGACAGAGGATACGAGCAGGAACACCGGTGACGACGCCGGACGGAGTCCGCCCCGAGGACGGACTTCTTGGGCGGCGCGCACGAATGCCCGCTCGCCGCGCACTGCCTCCCATCCGGACTTTAACCGTCGGTCCAGGAATTTCACCTGGTCAACCGGCCGCTGGAGGCGACCGGGTCGCGGACTGTAACCGCCGGTTCGGACTTTCACCGACCCCGGAGTGCGCTGCTACTGGTACAGGGCCAGTGTGCCACGCCTGATCCACGTTCAAAGGGGCGAAGTGTGTGGGCTGCCTCACAGACAGTGCCGCCACCCTTCCCGAGCGCGACGAGCACTCCAACTCCCGCACCGGCGGGCTCCCTTGAGGTCCCCATTGGTACACACCTATTGACGATGTGGTCTAGTCCTTTCTAGGGTCACGCCTGGTTCGGCTCACCCCACTGACCGGCCCGGTGGCGGTGACGACGGCCCTTGCCCGCCGTCGGGCCTTCCCACGCCGTGCGCACGGCGTTCTGGCAGGGTGATGCGTATGACCACGACGACCGCCGACGAGTTCGAGACGCACCGGCGCCGAATGTTCTCGCTCGCCTACCGGCTGCTGGGCTCCGCCGAGGAGGCCGAGGACGCGGTCCAGGAAGCGTATCTGCGCTTCAGCGGAGCCGACCGGGCCGGGATCGAGCAGCCGGCGGCCTGGCTCGCCAAGGTCGTCACGAACCTCTGCCTGAACCGGCTGACCTCCGCGCGGGCCCGCCGCGAGCAGTACGTCGGGACCTGGCTGCCCGAGCCGGTGGTCACCGGGGACGGCACGCTCGGGCCGCTGGAGTCGGCCGAGCAGCGGGACGCCGTGTCGATGGCGATGCTGGTGCTGCTGGAGCGGCTGACGCCGACCGAGCGGGCGGTGTACGTGCTGCGGGAGGCGTTCGGGTACGGGCACCGGGAGATCGCCGGAGTGCTGGATCTGAGCGAGGCGAACTGCCGCCAGCTGTACCGGCGTGCCGTGCGGCGGGTGGGTGAGCCGCAGACCCGGTTCGAGCCCGCGTCCGAGCAGCAGGAGGTACTGGTCGCGTCGTTCATCACCGCGGCCCGCGAGGGTGATCTGGCCGGGCTGGAGAAGCTGCTCGCGGCCGAGGCGACCTGGTGGAGCGACGGCGGCGGCAAGGTCACCGCGGCGCGTTGGCCGATCGAAGGCGGGCAGCGGATCGCCCACTTCCTGGCGGGCGGGGGCCCGAAGTTCGCGGCGGGCCTGGACTTCACGCCGGTGGAGGTCAACGGAGCCACCGGGCTGGCCACCTGGGCCGGCGACACCCTGGTGGGCCTGGCGGCGTTCGAGGTGTGCGACGGGCTGGTCACGGGGGTGCGAGCCGTGGTCAACCCGGAGAAGCTGGCGTTCGCACGGCGTCAGCTCACCCGGGCGTAGGACCCGCCGGGCGGGCCTGTCACATTCCGCGGGGGGTGTTCGGTCCTAGCTGGCGTGGGGGCGCTCCGTCCGGGAGCGCCGGGTGTCCGAAGGGACTGAACAGCATGACCACGATCCTGGTGACCGGCGGTACCGGAACGCTCGGCCGGCTCGTCGCAGAGCGGCTGCGCGCGGACGGGCACGAGGTGCGGGTACTCAGCCGGCACAGCGAGCGGTACCCGGTCGATCTGCGGAAGGGCGGTGCCGGGCTGGAGGCGGCGGTCGCCGGTGTGGACACGATCGTGCACTGCGCATCGTCGCAGAAGGGCGATGAGCAGGCGGCGGCGAACCTGATCAGGGCGGCACGCGGGGCGCGTGTGCCCCACCTCGTGTACATCTCCATCGTCGGCGTCGACCGGGTGCCGTTCCGCTATTACAAGAGCAAGCTCGCGGTGGAGAAGCTCGTCGAGGAGTCGGGGCTCGGCTGGACCGTGCTGCGGGCGACCCAGTTCCACGACCTGCTGGTCATGCTGTTCCAGGGACTGTCGAAGCTGCCCGTGCTGTTCCTGCCGGCCGGCCTCCGGGACCAGCCGGTCGAGGTCACCGAGGTCGCGGACCGGCTGGCCGGGCTGGCGGCAGGGGCGCCGGCGGGGCGGGTCGAGGACATGGGCGGGCCCGAGGTGCGGACGTTCGAGTCGCTGGCCCGCGCGTATCTGAAGGCGTCCGGGCGACGGCGGGCGGTGGTGAACGTACCGCTGTGGGGGGCGGCGTACCGGGGCTTCCGGAGTGGGGGGCATCTGACGCCGGAGCGGGCCGTGGGCACCGGGTCGTTCGAGGAGCACCTGGCGAGGCGGTTCGGGAGCGCCCAGGTGCGGTCGGGGAGCGGGCGGGGCGGGGAGGGCCGGCCGGGGGCGTAGGCAACCGGGGCGGGGCGAGGGCGTAGGCCCCGGGGCCTTGGGGCAGGCCCGGCCGGGAGCCGTAGGCACCAAGGGCAGGGCGAGGGCGTAGACCCCGGGGCCTTGGAGCAGGCCCGGCCGGGAGCCGTAGGCACCAAGGGCAGGGCGAGGGCCCGGCGGCCAGGGGCAGAGGCACCAGGACGAAGCGGAAAGCAGTGGCCGGAGGCGTAGGCACCAGGATGGGAAGCAGCCGCTGGGCGCGGAGACACCGGAGAGGGGCGGGAAGCAGCCTCCGGGCGCGGAGATACTGGAGCGGAGCGGGAAGCAGCCTCCGGAGGCATAGACACCCGGGCGGAGCAGGAAGCAGCCGCCAGGGCCCACGGACCCAGGGCGTGACGGCCGGGGCGTCGCGCCCTACCAGCCCGGGGACGGCTGCGGCAGCCGCTCCCCCGGCGTGAACAGTTCCTCCTGGGCGCGGTCCCGAGCCGTCAGCAGCGCGCCGCGCAGGACGGCGCCGCCGCCCAGGGTGGTCGTCCGTACCTCCGTCGGCAGCGGTGTCATCCGGACGATGCGGTCCTGCACGCGTGCGGCGAGTTCCTCGCCGCCGGCCTGACCGACCTCACCCCCGAGCACCACGCACCCGGGGTCCAGGATCGCGACGACCGAGGCGACGCCGACGGCCAGGCGATCGGCGAGGACGTCGAGGAAGCGGGCTGCGGGGGCGGGGTCTGCGGGTGGGCGCTCCTCAGGGGATCCGGGCGCCGGGCCGGCCGCGGCCCCCTCCCCCCGGACCTGGGCCACCGCCCCCCGCACCACACCGGCCGCCGCCCGCACGCCCCCCGCCTGCGACGTCTCCTGCCCCTGCTCCACCGTCACCCCGCACCCGGCAGCGAGTTCCATGACCGCGGCCGACGAGGCCAGGGAGTGGAAGCCCCCCTCGCAGTCCGTCGAGGACGGCAGCGCGGCCGTGCCGGGGACGGGGAGGAAGCCGATCTCGCCGGTGCCGCCGGAGGCTCCGCGGCGCAACGCGCCGTCGAGGACCACGGCCGCTCCCGTTCCGTGGCCGAGCCACAGCAGGACGAACGTGTCGCGGTCCCGGGCCGCCCCGTCGCGCTGCTCGGCCAGTGCCGCGAGGTTGGTCTCGTTCTCCACGCTGACGCGGGCCTGGGGCAGGCGCTCCTGGAGGGTGGCGACCAGGCGGCGGTGCCACTCGGGCAGTCCGGAGGAGTCGCGCAGTTCGCCGCTGGCCGGGTCGATCAGGCCCGGTGCTCCGATGCCGACGGTGTGCAGCCGGTCGGCGCCGGCCTCCTTCACCACGCGCTCGACCAGCGCCACCGCCCGCTCCACCGCGGCCCCCGTCCCCGTGTCGTCCCCGATGGGCACGGACGCCTCGGCCAGCACCCGCCCGACCAGGTCCGCCACGGCCAGGGCGACACCTTCGGTGCGCACGTCCAGTGCGGCCAGGTGCGCCCGGTCGGCGACGATGCCGTACACCTTGGCGTTCGGTCCGCGCCGCTGCTCCCCCGCCTCCCCGACCACGGCGATCAGTCCGGCGACGGTGAGGCGTTCGACGAGGTCGGCGACGGTCGGCCGGGACAGACCGGTCAGCTGTTTCAACTGCCCTGCCGTCAACGGGCCTTCCTGCTGGAGCAGGCGCAGGGCGAGCCGGTCGTTGATGGCCCGGGCGGTGCTCGGGGATGCGGGCATGCCGGGATCCTTCCAGATCGGCGGAGCCGTCGGCCGGGGTGCGCGGAAACCCTCTTATTATCAGGCAGGGTTCCTGATAGTTTACGCCCGCAACAGGACCCGAGCTCGGCAGAGACCTGGAGGGGGACCGCAGAATGGGCAACGTGGTCGACGAACTGCGCGAGGTGAAGCGGTCCCGGTACGCCGTGGCCGCCGTCTTCGCCGTGCACGGCGCCGTCACCGGCTCGTTCGCCACCCGGGTGCCGTGGATCCAGGACCACGCGGACGTCAGCGCGGGCCAGTTGGGGATCGCGCTCGCCTTTCCCGCGCTCGGCGCGTCCGTCGCGATGCCGCTGGCCGGCAGCATCAGCCACCGCTTCGGCGCCCGCAACGCGCTGCGCGGGCTGATCGCCCTGTGGACGCTGTCGCTGGTCCTGCCCTCCCTCGCCCCGAACCTCCTCACGCTCTGTCTGGCCCTGTTCGTGTACGGCGCGACCGCCGGCATGGCCGACGTGGCGATGAACGCGCTGGGGGTCGAGGTCGAGAACCGGCTCAGCCGGTCGATCATGTCCGGGCTGCACGGCATGTGGAGCGCGGGCGCCCTGGTCGGCTCGGCGGCCGGCACGCTCGCCGCACACCTCGGCTCGGACGCCCGGCTGCACCATGTCCTGGCCGCCGCGGTCCTCACCGTCGTAGGTGTGCTGTCCTGCCAGTGGGTGCTCGACCTGCAGCCCACCGAGGGCGAGGAGCCGCCCCCGCGGTTCGCGCTGCCGCCCCGGTCGGCTCTGCTCATCGGCGCGATCGGGTTCTGCGCGGTCTTCGCCGAGGGCGCCAGCCTGGACTGGTCGGCGGTCTATCTGCGCGAGCAGCTTCAGACCTCGGCCGGTCTCGCCGCGGCGTGCACGACCGGCTTCACCCTCACCATGGCCCTCGCCCGGTTCGCCGGCGACAAGGTCGTGGACCGCTTCGGTGCCGTGCGGACCGTGCGGGCGAGCGGGGTGTTCGCCGTGCTCGGCGGAGTGTTGATCGTGTTCGCGGAGCACCCGGCGGTGGCGATGGGCGGGTTCGCGCTGATGGGGCTGGGCATCGCCGTGGTCGTGCCGTTGTGCTTCGCGGCGGCGGGGCGCAGCGGCTCCAACGCGAGCCTGGCCATCGCGGGTGTCGCGACCATCACGTACACCTCCGGGCTCATCGCGCCGAGCGCGATCGGCATGGTGGCGCAGGCGACCAGCCTGATGGTGTCGTTCTGCCTGGTCACGGCGCTGTCCTGCGGCCTCGTGGCGTTCGCGGGCGTGCTGCGCCCGGGTGAGCGGTCGAAGGCCGTCCGGCCGGACGCGGCGGTGCCCGGCCCGCGCCCCTGACCGGACCCGCGATCCTCCTGGCCAGCCCCGGTCACGCCCGCTCCTGACGCGCAACGACAATGGCCCGGACACTCGCACGCCCGACGAAAGCGAAACCGCACCATGGATCTCGGCGTCCGCTGGAAACCGCACGGCGACGGACGCACCCCGGCGCCCGGCGCGGTGGTCCGCCCCGACGAGCGGCTCTCGTGGCCCCGCACGGCCGGGCTCGGTGCCCAGCACGTGGTGGCCATGTTCGGGGCGTCCTTCGTGGCCCCGGTCCTGATGGGCCTGGACCCCAACCTCGCGATCATGATGTCGGGCGTCGCGACCGTCGTGTTCCTGCTGGCCACGCGCGGCAGCGTCCCCAGCTACCTGGGCTGCTCGCTCTCCTTCGTGGGTGTGGCGGCGGTCATCCGGGCGCAGGGCGGCAGCAGCGCCACCGTCACCGGCGCGGTGTTCGTCGTGGGCGTCGCGCTGTTCCTGGTGGGGCTGGCCGTGCGGCGGTTCGGGGCGCGGATCATCCACGCCGCGATGCCGCCGGTCGTGACCGGCGCCGTGGTGATGCTGATCGGCTTCAACCTGGCGCCGGTGACGGCCACGACGTACTGGCCTCAGGACCAGTGGACGGCCCTGCTGGTGATGCTCTTCACCGGTCTGGCCGTCGTCTGTCTGCGAGGTTTCTGGTCCCGGATCGCGATCTTCTTGGGGCTGGTCTTCGGATACGCCGTCTCCTGGGTCTTCGACCTGGTCTTCGGCAAGATCCACTCGGTGGACGCGAGCGGCAAGCTCACCGACCACTGGCGGCTCGACCTGTCCGGCGTGGGCCGGGCCGACTGGATCGGGCTGCCGACGCTGCACGGCCCGTCCTTCGAGTGGTCGGCGATCCTGGTCGCCCTGCCGGTCGTCATCGCGCTGGTCGCGGAGAACGCCGGGCATGTGAAGGCGGTCGGCGAGATGACCGGCGACTCGCTGGACGACAAGCTCGGCACGGCGATCGCGGCCGACGGCGTCGGCTCGATGCTGTCCACCGCGGTCGGCGGCCCGCCCAACACCACCTACTCCGAGAACATCGGCGTGATGGCCGCGACCCGTGTGTACTCCACGGCCGCCTACTGGGCCGCCGCCGGTTTCGCCCTGCTGTTCGGCCTCTGCCCGAAGTTCGGCGCGGTCGTCGCGGCGATCCCGGGCGGGGTCCTCGGCGGCATCACCGTGATCCTGTACGGCATGATCGGCCTGCTGGGCGCCCAGATCTGGCTCAACGCCCGGGTGGATCTGCGCAATCCGCTGAACCTGGTCCCGGCGGCGGCGGGCATCATCATCGGCGTCGGCAACGTCTCCATGAAGATCACGGACACCTTCTCGCTGAGCGGCATCGCGCTCGGCACGATCGTCGTCATCACCGGCTACCACGCCCTGCGGGCCTTCGCCCCGGCCCACTTGAAGACCCAGGCACCGCTGCTGGACGAGGGCACCTCCTCCTACGACGACGCCAAGTCGTAGGCGTAGGACGCCGTGAACGTCCCCGGCCGGCCCTTGCAGCCGTCCGACTCCCCCGGGAGCTTCACCCACAGGTAGGCGTCGATCCGGGACTCGCCGGTGCCGAGGGTGGGTACCCGGCCGAGCTTGCGGCCCGCCGGGTCGCACCACTCTCCGTCGGCCGGGGCGCCGTTGCCGTTGCGGCTGGTGTCGATGACGGCGCCGAGGCGCGCCGGGCCGCCGAGCGCGTCCAGCACCCGCCGGTCGTAGGCAACCTCGTCGGCGGTGGTGTGGAAGTTGGAGACGTTGCTGAAGATCCCGTCGGAGGACTCGGGCGAGGCGGCCCCGGCCTGCCGCAGCCAGGCGGCCTGCTTGCCGGGCGCGTTCCAGCCCGAGTGCCCGGCGTCGAAGTAGACACGGGCCCGGGGGTTGGCGGCCTTCAGGACGCGTCCGGCGCGGGCCAGGGAGGCGAAGCGGTCGGCGCGCTCACCGGCGGTGAGGCACTCGGACTGGGCGACCGAGTCGGGCTCCAGGACGACGATGACCTCGCCGGAGCCCAGCCCCGCCGCGAACCGGTCGATCCAGGCGTCGTAGGCGTCCAGGCCGGGCGCCCCGCCCCGGGAGTACCCGTCGCAGTCCCGGCCGGGGATCGCGTACGGCACGAGGACGGGCACCCGGCCCTGTGCGGCCCCGCCCGACGTCACCGCGGCGACCCGGGAGGTGAGGGTCCGCGGCGCGTAGTCGGCGAACCAGACGGCGGCCGGCCGGCCGGCGATACGGGAGGCGATGACGGCGTGCCGGGGGTCGCCGGAATGCGCGCGGACCCAGGTGGCCACCTGGGAGTCGGGGTGGCGGTAGAGCCGGCCGGGCACCGGGGTGGTGCGCTCCCGCTTCCTCACGGTCCTCGACGGCGACGGCGACGGCGAGGGTGACGGTGACGGACGCGCGCTCCGGTGCGGGGAAGGCGAGGCAGAAGCGGACTCGGCGGCGGCCGTCCTCGACGTCGACGGTACGGCGGGCAGCGGCGCCAGGCGCGGGGAGGCGGACGCCTCGGGGCGCCGGGCCCGGTCCGGGCCGCGCCCGTCCTCGAACGCGGACAGGACCCCCGCGGCCATGCCCGCCACGACCACGGCGGAGGCCGCCGCGACCATCGCTCCGCGCAGGGCGGCACGCCGGCGCGCGGCCCTGCGGGCGGCCAGGCGCTGGGCACGCGAGCGTGACACGGTGCTTGGCTCCCCCTCCCCCTGCGGCGGGCGGAGTTCCCCCGTTCTGGGGAAGCGCCGGGCCCGCCGGTACTCCCGCCAGCCTAGAGCTGGGACTCTGCCCGCATGCCGCGATGCGAACAAGTCCCCCCAGCCGTGGACACACCGGTCGACGCAGTCGTCTTGCGTATGCGCGCCATCGACGCGGCGCTGCACCCCCGGGACGGGGTGGCGGTCTTCAACCGCGTCTACCTCGCCGTGACGCAGGAGGTGGACCGGTACGTCGACACCGGGCGGTTCGCGGACCCGTACGCCGCGATCACGCTGGACGTACGGTTCGCGGAGCGGTACCTGGCCGCTGTCGAGGCGGCGGAGGAGGACCGGCGCCCACCGGCCTGCTGGAGGCCGCTGTTCCAGTTCCGCCGCCATCCCGGGGTACGCCCGCTGCAGTTCGCGCTGGCGGGCATCAACGCGCACATCGGGCACGATCTCGCGCTGGCCGTGGTGGACACCTGCCGTACGCTCGACTGCGCTCCCGCCGAGCTGGAGGACGAGTTCGACGCGGTGGGCGATCTCCTCGTCTCGCTGGAGGAGCGCATCCGCGAGGATCTGATGCCGGGCCCCGACCTCCTTCAGATCGCCGACCCGCTGACCCATCTGCTCGGCTGCTGGAGCCTGGACCGCGCCCGGGACGCCACCTGGACGGCGGCCCGGGCCCTGTGGGCCCTGCGCGGACTCCCCGACGTCGCCGGGGAGTTCAGGGAGCGCCTGGACACGGCGGTGGGCTTCGCGGGCCACATGCTGCTCACGCCCCTGCCGTAGCCCCGGTCTCAGTCGTCGGGCAGCTCGACGGGCGCGATCTCGTCGTACACGTCGCCGGGGCCCGGGTTGGTGGGGTCGGTCGTGCCGCCGAAGTGGTGCATGACGCCCCAGACCGCGTTGAGGGCGGTCTGGACGGCACCCTCGGCCCAGCCGGCCGTCCAGGAGATGTCGTCGCCGGCGAGGAAGACACCGCGCTTGTCCTCGGGCAGCCGGTCCTGCATGAAGTGCGTGAAAAGGCGCCGCTGGTAGCGATAGTGGCCGGGCAGGTTGGCCTTGAACGCGCCCATGAAGTAGGGCTCGCTCTCCCAGGAGACCGTCACCGGGTTGCCGATGACGTGCTTGCGGATGTCGACCTTCGGATAGATCTCGCCGAGCGACTTCAGCATGACCTCCATCCGCTCGTTCGCGGACAGCGGCAGCCACTTCAGGCTGTCGTCGCACCAGGTGTAGGAGAGGCAGATGACGGCGGGCTTGTCCGGGCCGTCGTCGAGCAGGTAAGTGCCGCGCGTCATACGGTCGGTGAGCGTCATCGACATGACGTCCCGGCCGGTCTCCTCGTCCTTGTCCAGCCAGAAGGGCCGGTCGACGGGCACGAAGAGCTTGGAACTCTCCATGTAGTGGGTGCGCTCGATCGCGGTCCAGTGGTCGATCGGGAAGAGCGAGTCGTCGCAGGCGATCTTCGACAGCAGCATCCAGGACTGGGCGGTGAAGATCGCCGCCTGGTAGGTGCGGATGTCGCCGTGCGCGTCCGTCACGGTGATGCGGTTGCCGGCGGTGCGGTGCAGCCGGGTCACGGCCGGGCGCGGCTCGCCACCCTCGTGCAGGGACGCGAGCGAGGTCCCCTGCGCCCAGTGGACGATCTTCGCCGGCTCGCGCTCCCACAGGCGCAGCGGCAGCTGCTGGGAGCCGCCGACGATGCCGCGGTGGTGGTCGTCGGCCTCGGTGTAGACGACGCGCAGGATCTCCAGGATGGAGTTGGGGAAGTCGGTGTCCCAGCCGCCCGTGCCGAAGCCGACCTGGCCGAAGATCTCGCGGTGCCGGAAGGACTTGAACGCCTCGGAGTCGCAGAGGAAGCCGTAGAAGGTCTGGTTGTCGAGCTTCTCGACGAGCCGGGACCAGATCTCGCGGATGCGCGGCACGTCCCGCTCGCGCAGGGCGCGGTTCATGTCGGAGAAGTCGGCGCCCTCCTCCAGGCAGCGGTTCCAGGCCTCGGCGACGTCCCGGTAGACCTGGGGCAGGTCGTCGATGGTCTCGGCGTAGTGCGACTCGCCCTTGAGGTCGACGACGGTCGACGGGGTCGCCTCGGCCAGGGGGTTGGGGAACGGCCGCGTCTCCAGGCCGACCAGGTCGATGTAGTGCTGCAGGGCCGTGGAGGACGGCGGGAAGCGCATCGCGCCCATCTCGGCGGTGAGGGACTCGTCGCACCCGTCGAAGCCGACCGTCCGCAGCCGCCCGCCGATCCGGTCGGCCTCGTAGACGACCGGCTTGAGGCCCATCTTCATCAGCTCGTACGCGGCGACGATGCCGGAGAGCCCGCCGCCGATGACCGCGACCTCCGTGCCGTGCTCGGTCGCGGGTATCTGCCCCAGACCCGCCGGATGGGCGAGGAAGTCGTCGTACGCGTACGGGAAGTCCGGGCCGAACATGGTGATCGGCGGCTGCTGCGCGTCTGCGTGCTCGACGGCGTTGGGCACGGTGGACGTCATGGGGTACGGACTCCTTGCAGAAGAAACAGACAGATGCCGGGGGTGTCAGACGAGCGGCCCGTACAGGCCCGGGCGCCGGTCCCGCAGATACGGGTTGGCCTCGCGCGACGCTGCGAGGAAGGCCGGGTCGATGTCGGCGAGGACGAGTTCCTCGACGCGGCCGGCCCGGGTACGGGCGACCCCGTCGGGCCCGGCGAGCGTGGACAGTCCCACGAACTCGAACTCGCCCTCCTGGCCGACCCGGTTGACGTACGCGACGTACATCTGGTTCTCGAAGGCCCGCACCGGGATCACCGACTCGGCGACGAACTGGAAGGGGTGCATCTGGGCGGTCGGGACGACCAGCAGGTCGGTTCCGGCGAGGGCGTGGGCGCGGACGTTCTCCGGGAACTCCACGTCGTAGCAGATCAGGATGCCGACGCGGAGTCCGTCGAGCTCCGCCTGGACGACCGGCTGGTCCCCCGGCGTGAAGTGGTCGCGTTCGAAGCAGCCGAAGAGGTGGGTCTTGCGGTAGCTCGCGAGACGGGTGCCGTCGGCGGAGATCAGCTGGGCGGAGTTGAACACGGCGTCGCCGTCCCGCTCGGGGTAGCCGTAGGCGATCGCCAGGCCGTGGCGCGTCGCGATCCCGGCGATCGCGTCCGCGCAGTCGCCGTCGGCGGGCTCGGCGAGCCGGCCGATGTCGTCGCCGATCGCGTAGCCGGTCAGGAACATCTCCGGCGTGACGAGGAGCCCGGCACCCGCGGCGGCGGCCCGGCCCGCGGCCTCGTCGAGGACCTTGAGGTTCTCGACGGTGGAGCCGGGTCGGCCGGAGCTCTGGAGCAGGGCGGTGCGCATGCGTGTTCCTCACCGGGCGGAAGGGGGGTGGAGGGGCCATGTAGACGGTACGGGCGGCTGACCAGGGCGGACAAGGAGGAGCCGTTGCGCGTCGTTGAATGGTTCGTTGCGCGCTTCGGGGGGCCGACGGCGATTCGTTGCGCGACTTCGGGTGTGGGCTCCGCTCCTCCTCGGAGCCCGGGCCAGTTCCGGCCTCCCCCGTCGCTCGGCGGAGACGGGGCCCCGTCCCGGGCAGCCCCGCTGAGACGAAGGAACTGCCCAAGTGCCCCGCTGAGACAAAGGAACTGCCCACGTGCGTGAGTCCCGCCCTCTTCGAGAAGGTCGCGAAGGGGACGGGCGACGTCACGGTCGCGCCCTGGCAGCCCGAGCTCTGAACAGCGCCACTGCCGTGACGAGGTAGGGCACCGCGAGCACCGTGAAGACGGTGCTGTGCGCCCTGTCCGTGCCGAGCAGCGCGTACACGCCGAACGTGACGACCGTCGCCAGCTCGGTGCCCAGGCTCGCCACGGAGGTGAGCGTGGCCCGGCGGGACTCGTCGATACGGTGCTGCAGGCGGGCGTCGGCCAGCACCTCCGCCAGCTGGAACCCGGCGAAGGCGAGGCTCACGAGAGCGATGCCGGCCAGTGAGCGGGCCGCGGCACCCGCTGCCAGGGCGAGTGCGGCGCCCGCGAGCAGCGCGGCGATACCGGCCGGGCCCAGGCGTTCGGCCGGTCCGGCCAGGAGGCTGCCGACGGTGACACCCGCCCAGATCAGCATGATCAGGTAGGGCACCGTCGCTTCGGCGACGCCGATGTCCCGGATCAGCAGCGGCGTGTACTCGTCGAGCGCGCCCCACACCGCGGCGACGGCCGGGATCAGCAGCAGGGCGCCGCGCACGGAACGGTCCCCGCGGACCTCGGCGAGCCCGGTCCGCAGGGTCGTCGCCCAGCTGTCGTCGGCGTCGCCCCTCCGCGTCCGGTGCTCGGGGAACCGGGTCGCGGTGACGGCGGTCAGGACACAGGCCAGGAAGCTCGCGGCACCGACCGCAGCGTAGCCGCCCTGGGCGAAGACGGGTCCCGCGAGGCCGATGGAGGCCACGGTGCCCACCAGCCGCGCGGCCCGTGCCCGCCCCATGACCCGCGCGTACCGGCCGGCGGCGCCGAGCCGGTCCAGCTCGTCGTAGACCAGCGCCTCCAGGGCACCGGAGCCGAGCGCCCCGCCCGCGCCCCACAGAACGAAGCCGGCCGCGAAGGCCCCGTAGGACGGGACGACCACCCACAGCGCGAAGCCGGCGGCGGTGAGCAGCGGGCCGATCCACAGCAGCCTGCGGCGCGACATGGCGTCGGCCCAGGCACCGGAGGGCACTTCCACCACCACCGAGGTGACGGACCAGAGGGCGAACAGGGAGGAGATCTGCCAGAGCGACAGGCCGGTGTCGGCGAACAGCAGTGCGTACACCGGGTAGAGCAGGACGAAGTCGTCGAGGAACGAGTAGCCGTACAGCGTGGTCGTCAGCCACCGGACACCGGTGGCGGGCACGCGTGCAGGTGAGAGTGTCATGAGGCCTTCCCGCAGGGACGGATCGGATGCCGGGTGTACGGCGTCCGAGGCGGCCCTCGGGAGGCGCGGCTGGTGGATCAATGTCGCCAGGTCATGACACCGATGCTAGGCGCTGACCGGCGGATCGTCCCGCGGATTATGTGGGCGACCCCGTTGTGTGCGCGGCCCCGTCATGCGGGCGATCCCGCTTGGTTGCGTGGACGGCCCCGCTACGTGGACGACCCCGCTACGTGGGCGATCCCGACGAGAAGCGCCGCAGCAGCGGCGACAGGACGAGCACGGACTTGGTCCGCTCGACGAACGGCTCCCCGGCGATCCGCTCCAGGACCCGTTCGAAGTGCCGCATGTCCGAGGCGAAGACCTGGGCGATCGCGTCCGCGTCTCCGGTGACGGTGGACGCGGACACGACCTCCTGGTAGCGCTCCAGGCCCCGCTGGATGGTCTCCGGGGAGGTGTTGCCCCGGCAGTAGATCTCGACGAACCCCTCGGTCTCCCAGCCGAGCGCCCCCGGGTCCACCCGTACGGTGAAGCCGGTGATGGCTCCGGTGGCGCGCAGCCGGTCCACGCGGCGTTTCACGGCGGGCGCGGACAGGCCGACGATCTGGCCGATGTCGGCGTAGGAGCGGCGAGCGTCCTCGGCGAGGGCGTGCACGATGCGTTCGTCGAGATCGTTCAGCACAGTGGGTCGGTCACTTCTCGGATGGTGCGAGTCGGGAACGGCGATGGCCGTACACGAAGTAGAACACGAGCCCGGCGGCCATCCAGACACCGAAGACCACCCAGGTGACGGCCGACAGGCTGCCCATCATCCAGAGGCAGAAGGCGAGGCCCAGCGCGGGCAGGACCGGGGAGAGCGGCACGCGGAAGGTACGGGGCATGTCCGGGCGGGTCCGGCGCAACACCACGACGGCCACGTTGACCAGGGCGAAGGCGAACAGGGTGCCGATGCTGGTGGCGTCGGCGAGCTGCCCGAGCGGGATCGCGGCGGCGAGGACACCGCAGAACAGGGACACGATCAGGGTGTTGGCGCGGGGCGCGCCGGTCTTCGGGTGGACCCTGGCGAACACCTTGGGCACCAGCCCGTCGCGGGACATGGCGAACAGGATGCGGGTCTGTCCGTACAGCACGGTCAGGACGACGCTCGCGATGGCGATGACGGCGCAGAACGCCAGCAGCGTGCCCCAGAAGGTCTGCCCGGTGACCTCGCTCATGATCTGGGCGAGGGCGGCCTCGGAGTCGGTGAAGTTCTTCCACGGCTTGGCGCCGACGGCGACGGCCGCGACGAGCACGTACAGCGCGGTGACGATGACGAGCGACAGCATGATCGCCCGGGGCAGGTCGCGCTGGGCGTTCCTGGCCTCCTCGCCGGCGGTGGATGCGGCGTCGAAGCCGATGTAGGAGAAGAACAGCGTGGCACCGGCGGCGCTGACGCCGGCCATGCCGAGCGGCATGAAGTTCTCGTAGTTGCCGGAGCGGAAGCCCTGGACGCCGATGGCGCAGAACATCACCAGCGCGCCGATCTTCACGACGACCATGACGGTGTTGGCGCGGGCGGACTCGCGGGCACCGCCCAGCAGGAACGCCATCGCGAGCAGGACGACGATCAGCGCGGGCAGGTTGAACACGCCGCCGTCGCCGGGCGGGGCGGACAGCGCGGCCGGGATGGTGACGCCGATGGTGCCGTCGAGCAGTTCGTTGAGGTACTCGCCCCAGCCGACCGCGACGGCGGCGACCGACACGCCGTATTCCAGGACCAGACACCAGCCGCAGACCCAGGCGATCAGCTCGCCCATCGTTGCGTACGCATACGAGTACGAGGAGCCGGCGACGGGGATGGTGCCCGCGAGTTCGGCGTAGGAGAGCGCCGAGAACAGGGCGGTCAGGCCGGCGATGACGAAGGAGAGCGTGACGGCCGGGCCCGCCTTGGGGACGGCCTCACCGAGGACCACGAAGATGCCGGTGCCGAGGGTGGCCCCGATGCTGATCATGGTGAGCTGCCACAGCCCGAGGGTGCGCCGCAGCGCCCCTCCCTCGCCCTGGCCACCCTCCGCGACCAGGCGTTCCACGGGCTTGCGACGCATGAGGCGCGCACCGAGGCCCGGGGAGGCGGATGCGGCCTGCTGGCCTGGGTTCTGCGTGGGTGCGCCTTGGTCGAGCACTTGTGCTGGCTCCTTATCGCTGCCGGTCAGGGGCGACAGGGACCAGGGGCGCCCTTGAGCAGGGACCACCGAGCGGGGTCCCTGCCACGCCACGTACGAGGCGACAGCCTATGAGCAGCGGCATTGCCCGTGTAATGCAGCAACCTTGCGCATGACCGCAAGATCATTGCGTTCACGGGGGTGTACCGGAGGTTCGTTGCACCGCCGCTTTCGACCGTTGCGGCGGGCACGCCGACGGCCCCCGTATCGCCCTGCCGGGCAGGTCGAACGGGGGCCGCACGAGGGGGCGTTGGGCGCGTCAGCTCCAGCTGGCGTGCAGCGGCTTGCCCTCGGCGTATCCGGCGGCGCTCTGGATGCCGACGATGGCCTTCTCGGCGAACTCCTGTAGGGAGCCGGCACCGGCGTAGGTGCAGGAGGAGCGGACGCCCGCGATGATCGAGTCGATCAGGTCCTCGACGCCGGGGCGGGCCGGGTCGAGGAACATGCGGGAGGTGGAGATGCCCTCCTCGAACAGCGCCTTGCGGGCTCGGTCGTACGCAGACTCCTCCGAGGTGCGGTTGCGCACGGCACGGGCGGAGGCCATGCCGAAGGATTCCTTGTACGCGCGTCCCTGGGCGTCGTGCTGGAGGTCGCCCGGGGATTCGTAGGTGCCCGCGAACCAGGAGCCGACCATCACGTTGGACGCACCGGCCGCGAGGGCCATGGCCACGTCGCGCGGGTGACGGATGCCGCCGTCGGCCCACACGTGCTTGCCGTGCTTCCTCGCCTCGGCGGCGCACTCCAGAACGGCGGAGAACTGCGGCCGGCCGACGCCGGTCATCATGCGGGTGGTGCACATGGCGCCGGGGCCGACACCGACCTTGACGATGTCCGCGCCCGCCTCGATGAGGTCGCGCACGCCCGCAGCGGCCACCACGTTGCCCGCGACGATCGGCACCCGCGGGTCGAGGTCGCGCACCAGCTTCAGGGCGCTGATCATCGACTCCTGGTGGCCGTGCGCGGTGTCAATGACGAGCGCGTCGACACCCGCGTCCAGCAGCTGCTGGGCCTTGCCCGCCACGTCGCCGTTGATGCCGACGGCGGCGGCGATGCGCAGCCGGCCCCGCGCGTCGGTGGCCGGCGTGTAGAGCGTGGCGCGCAGGGCGCCCTTGCGGGTCAGGATGCCGGCGAGCGTGCCGTCCTCGTTGACCGCCGGGGCGTAGCGGCGGTTGGCGTGGTCGAGCGTGCTGAAGGCCTCGCCCGGGTCCACGTCCGCGTCGATGAGCAGCAGGTCCCGGGACATGACCTCGGCGAGCTGCGTGAAGCGGTCGACGCCGGACAGGTCGGTGTCGGTGACCACGCCGACGGGCTTGCGGTCCTCGTCGACGACGACACCGGCGTTGTGGGCCCGCTTGGGCAGCAGGGCCAGCGCGTCCGCGCACGTCTGGTGCGGGGACAGGATGATCGGGGTGTCCAGGACCAGATGGCGGCTCTTCACCCAGGAGACGACGTCGGTGACCACGTCGATCGGGATGTCCTGCGGTATCACCACGAGGCCGCCGCGGCGGGCCACGGTCTCGGCCATGCGGCGCCCGGCGATGGCGGTCATGTTGGCGACGACGAGCGGGATGGTGGTGCCCGTGCCGTCCGGGGAGCTGAGGTCGACGCCCTGCCGCGAGCCCACCGCGGAGCGGCTCGGCACCATGAAGACGTCGTCGTACGTCAGGTCGTACCCGGGCTGGATGTCATTGAGGAAACGCACGTGCCGCACATCCCAGTCGATCAGAGGTGACCCCCCGACCGGCCGGCCAGGGGGAAAAGAGCACGTACTTCATTCTCCCATGACACCGGCACGGACGACCCCCAGCGGATCATCCAGGCTGGTCAGGACCCCGTTCGGAGGATGCTCCAAGGCCGAGGGTGACGAAGAGTCCCGGGCCCCGGTCCGTAGCCTCGGCGAAGATCTCCTCCGCGACCTGCCACTCCTCGGGCCGCGTCCCCGCGTAGGCCCGCCAGCCCCGGACGACGACCAGCAGCCCCCGCTCCTCAGCCCCGTCGGGCCACAGGGCGGGGTCGCACAGGCAGTCGGCGAGGGCGTCCCAGTTGCGGCCGAACCACTCGGGCAGGGCGAGGTCACGGGCGCAGCGGTCCATGAGGCCCGCCTGGTCCGTGACCCCGTCGAGGTCCAGGACGACCACGATCCGGCCCGCCGGGTCGTGCACGCCGTGCGCCTGGCCGGCCACGCGTCAGACTCCGTCCGGGTCGGACCGGTTGAGCGCGGACTTGGGCGCCGGGCCCGCCGTCATCAGGTAGTCCGCGGCGGATGTGTCCGTCACCAGGCTGGTGACGAGCCCGGAGCGCAGCACCGCGTCGATCGCGGGCCCCTTGCGCTGCCCGCCCGCGATCGCCACGACCTCGGGGATCCGGCGGAGCTGGTCGGCCTTCACGGTGATGCACCGCTCGCCCAGGTCCCGGCCGACCCGGCGGCCCTCGGCGTCGAAGAGGTGGGCGGACATCTCGGCGGCGACGCCGAGGGAGGCGTAGTGGGAGCGCTCCTCGTCGCTGAGCATGTCGTGCACCGTGGAGATGCCCGGCTCCCAGGAGCCGATGGAGACGCAGGCGACGGTGACCTTGTCGAAGTGCTCGAAGGCCCGGGCGATGCCCGTCTGGTTGCGCAGCGCCGTGGCCGTGGCCGCGTCGGGGAGCAGCATCGGCGCGTAGATGGGGTGGGCGTCGCCGCCGGACACCTGGGCGGCGCGGCGGACGGCCTCGACCGACCCGCGCTCGGCGGTCCCGGCGTCGTAGACGCCCGTCAGCTGCACCACCGTGCAGGGGGGCAGCCGGTCGAGCGCCGCCGCCATGTGGATGGTGGAGCGGCCCCAGGCCAGGCCCAGCACATCCCCCTCGTTGACCAGTTCGCCGAGCAGGTCGGCGGCCACCTCTCCCAGGTTCTCGGGGTCGGGCGTCTCCTCGGCCTCGGCCGGGGATTCGACCACGACGGCGTGCCTGAGGCCGTAGCGGGCGCGCAACGCGTCCGAGCGATCGGCGTCCAGCTCCGCAGGCACACGGATCTCGATGCGTACGAGATCCCGTTCGAGGGCGGTCTCCAGGACCCGGGCCACCTTGAAGCGGCTGACGCCGAACTCCTCCGCGATCTGGATCTTGGACTTGCCCTCGAGGTAGAAGCGGCGGGCCATGGCCGCCGCCTGGACCAGCTCAGCGGGTCCCATCCGCATGGCTGACCGGCCCGCCGACATACCCGACACGGCGTTCTCCTCACTGCTGTTCACACTCTGGATTCGCCGTTCATCCTTGCAGATCCGGCGCGGATGATCAGCCCTGATGAGAGCCGTTCACTTTGCTGTGACTCAGTGGTCGCAGGCCCAGGAGGCCTTCGCCGTGGTCGCCTCAGCCTGGGTGCGTAGTGCACGTACCGCCTCTGCCGGGTCGTTCGCCCCGTAGACCGCTGATCCGGCCACGAAGACGTCGGCTCCGGCGTCGGCGCACCGCTCGATGGTGGAAGCGGAAACTCCGCCGTCGACCTGGAGCCAGAGCTCCAGTCCGTGCTTGCTGATCAACTCGCGGGTGCGGCGAATCTTGGGAAGCATGATGTCGAGGAAGGCCTGTCCCCCGAAGCCCGGTTCGACCGTCATGATCAGCAGCATGTCGAGCTCGGGGAGCAGGTCCTCGTACGGCTCGACGGGGGTCGCGGGCTTCAGCGCCATGGAGGCGCGGGCGCCCTTGGCCCGGATCTCGCGGGCGAGCCGGACCGGGGCGGCGGCGGCCTCGATGTGGAAGGTGACGGAACCGGCCCCCGCCTCCACGTACTGGGGCGCCCACCGATCGGGGGCCTCGATCATCAGATGGCAGTCCAGCGGGGTGTCCGTCGCACGGGCCAGCGACTCCACGACCGGCACACCGAGCGTGAGGTTCGGGACGAAGTGGTTGTCCATGACGTCGACGTGGAGCCAGTCGGCTCCCTCCACGGCCTTCGCCTCGTCCGCGAGGCGGGCGAAATCGGCGGACAGGATGCTGGGGTTGATCTGCGCGGCCATGCCCTAAGACTGCCATGCCTTCCCGGGCTTGTGGGCATCGGTCCCGGGCGAGGACGGTCGCACGGCGGCCGCGGGTCGTGTGCGGCTGCCCGCGCCGACGCGACGGAGCCTCATCGGTCACCGACCCGCGCCCCTCGCGGGGCGCTGCCGCGAAAGGGGTCGCCATGAAGCAGGGCGTCGCTCACCTGGTATGCGGGCGGCGGGCCAAGTGGCTGGTGCTGGCGCTGTGGGTGGTCGTGCTGGTCGTCGCCGCGCCGTTCGCCATGAAGCTGACCGACGCGCAGGACAACGACGCGGCGTCGTGGCTGCCCGGGTCCGCGGAGTCGACGCAGGTGCTGGAGGCGTCCGAGGACTTCCGGCCCGAGCAGATCCCGGCGGTGGTGATCTACGCCAGGGACAGCGGTCTGACGGCACGGGACCGGGCCGTGATCGCCGAGGACGTGCGGCAGCTGAAGGAACTGCGTGACCACGGCATCCGGGGCGCCGAGACGCGGGGTCCGGTGTTCGACCGGCAGGCCGATCCGCGCGCCGCGCAGGTGTTCGTGCCGATCAGGATGGACGAGAAGGGCTGGGAGCGGATCTCACCCGCCGTGGACTCCATCCGGGCCGACGTCGGTGAGGGCGGCGGCGGGCTCGCCGTGCACATCACGGGCCCGGGCGGCACCTCGGCGGACTTCGCGGAGGGCTTCGAGGGCATCGACTCGACCCTGCTGTTCGCGGCGATGGCCGTCGTCATCGTCATGCTGCTCATCACCTACCGCAGCCCGACCCTGTTGCTGGTCCCCCTGGCCTCGGTGGTCTGCGCGCTGTTGGCCTCCCAGGCGCTGATCTACCTGCTGGCCGAGCACGGGGGCCTGACGGTCAACGGCCAGAGCGCCGGCATCCTCACGGTGCTGGTCTTCGGCGCGGGGACGGACTACGCCCTGCTGCTGGTCGCCCGCTACCGGGAGGAGCTGCGCCGTCACGAGGACCGGCACGAGGCGATGGCCCTGGCACTGCACCGCGCCGGGCCGGCGGTTCTCGCCTCCGGCGCGACGGTCGTGCTGAGCATGCTGGTCCTGCTGGCCGCCGAGATGAACTCGACCAGTGGTCTGGGCCCGGTCGCCGCGATCGGTGTCGCCGTCGCCCTGCTGGCGATGATGAGCCTGTTCCCGGCGCTGCTGGTGATCTTCGGCCGGTGGATCTTCTGGCCGGTGATCCCGCACCACGGCACGCCCGACCCGACCGAGCGCGGCATCTGGGCCCGCGCGGGCCGCCGTATCGCCCGCCGCCCGCGGATGACCTGGGGCGTCACGGCGATCGCGCTGGCGGTCTGTTCGCTGGGCCTGTTCCAGCTGCGCGCGGAGGGCATCAGCAACGCGGACGCGTTCACCGGGAAGCCGGACTCGATCACCGGCCAGGAGGTGTCAGCGCGCTACTTCCCGGCGGGCAGCGGCGATCCCCTGGTCATCATCAGCAACCAGGCACAGGCCGAGCAGGTGGGCCGCGCCGTCGCCGCGACGCCGGGCGTGATCCCCCAGTCCCTCGGCCTGCCACCCGGCGCGAAACCGGCCTTCGAGGGCAGGGTCCTCTTCGAGGCCACCATGACCGCCCCGTCGGACAGCGAGGCGGCCAAGCAGACGGTGGAGCGGGTCCGGGACGCGGTGCACGCGGTGCCGGGCGCCGACGCCCAGGTGGGCGGCGGTGCGGCGGCCCTGCTGGACATGGACAGGGCGACCACGCACGACAACATGCTGATCATTCCGCTGGTGCTGGTGGTGGTCCTGATGATCCTCTGCGTGCTGCTGCGCGCCCTGATCGCCCCGCTGCTGCTGATCGGCACGGTGATCCTGTCGTTCGCGGCGGCACTCGGCCTCAGCGCGCTCGCGTTCCGGCACGTCTTCGACTACGCGAGCGAGACGACCGACTTCCCGCTGTTCGTCTTCGTGTTCCTGGTCGCCCTGGGCATCGACTACAACATCTTCCTGACCACCCGCATCCGCGAGGAGGCGACCCACCAGGGCACCAGAGCGGGCGTGGTCACCGGCCTGGCCGCCACCGGCACCGTCATCACCTCCGCCGGCCTGGTCCTGGCCGGCACGTTCGCCGCCCTCGGCACCCTGCCGATGGTCGCCTTCGCCGAGATCGGCTTCGCGGTCGCCCTCGGCGTCCTCATCGACACGTTCATAGTGCGCTCGGTCCTGGTGACATCACTGTTCCTGGACATCGGGCCGAAGGTGTGGTGGCCGCACCGGCTGGCGCGGGAGGACGGCGGTGTGTCGGCCCGGGAGAGCGTCGGAGCGGGGGTCAGCCGGTCCGGCGAATGAGCGCCAGATACATGGCGTCGGTCCCGTGCAGATGCGGCCACAGCTGCACGTCGGGCCCGTCGCCGAGGTCGGGTACGCCGGGCAGCAGCGGACGGGCGTCGATGAGATCGGTCTCCGGGTGCTGCTTGAGGACGTCGGCGACGACGGCCCGGGTCTCGGCGAGGTGCGGCGAGCAGGTCGCGTAGCCCACCACACCGCCGACCCGCACCGACTCCAGAGCCGCACGCAGCAGTCCGCGCTGCAACGGCGCGAACCCCTCCAGATCCTCCGGGCGACGCCGCCAGCGTGCCTCGGGGCGGCGGCGCAGGGCACCGAGGCCGGTGCAGGGCACATCGACCAGCACCCGGTCGAAGCTGCCGGGCCGCCACGCCGGACGGGTGCCGTCCGCGGCGATCACCTGGTACGGCCCGGGGTTTCCGTCCAGGGCCCTGGCCACGAGCCCGGCCCGGTGGGTCTGCTTCTCGGAGGCGACGAGCAGGGCCCCCCGCTCGGCGGCCAGGGCCGCGAGCAGCGCGGCCTTGCCGCCCGGACCGGCGCACCCGTCCAGCCACCGCCGGTCGGCCCCCTCCACCGGCGCGTTGGCCAGCGCGATCGCGACGAGCTGGCTGCCCTCGTCCTGCACACCCGCGCGCCCGTCGCGCACGGCCGCGATGGCGCCCGGCTCACCGCCCTCGGTCAGCCGCACGGCGTACGGCGACCAGCGCCCCGGCACGGCGGCGTCCTCCCCGAGCAGTTCCCCGGCGCCGGCCCGCCCGGGCCGCGCCACCAGGGTCACCTCGGGCCGCTCGTTGTCGGCGCGCAGCAGCTCCTCGATGCCGGAGCGTCCGCCGCCCAGGGAGTCCCACAGTGCGGACACGACCCAGCGCGGGTGCGAGTGCACGACGGCGAGATGGTCCTCGGGATCATCGTCGTAGGGCGGTGCGACCCGCTCCAGCCAGCCGTCCAGGTCGTGCTGCGCGACCTTCCGCAGCACGGCGTTGACGAACTTGGCCCGTCCGTCGCCCAGCACGACCCGCGCGAGTTCGACGGTGGCGGACACCGCCGCGTGCGTCGGGATCCGCGTCCCGAGCAGCTGGTGCGCACCGAGGCTGAGCACGTCCAGCACCGGCGGGTCGACCTCCCTCAGCGGCCGGTCGACGCAGGCCGAGAGGATCGCGTCGTACGTTCCCTGCCGCCGCAGCGTCCCGTACACCAGCTCGGTGGCGAGCGCCGCGTCCCGGGCGTCGAACTCTTCGGGTCCCCGCGTCTCCCGCGCCTTGCGCAGCAGGGGCGGCAGGACGAGGTTGGCGTAGGCGTCCCGCTCGTCCACGGCCCTCAGCGCCTCGAAGGCGAGGACGCGGACGGGGTCCTTCTTGGGCCGGCGGTAGGGCTTGCCGGACGGGCGGGGCCGACGGGGCTGTTCGCTCACGAAAAAGGTGCTCCGGGTGTGAGAAGAGATGCGCCGTCCAGCCTACGCCGCCGGGTGCGGGGGAAGACCGGCAGTGGGGCGTCGAGGGCGGGCGGTGTCAGCCCCCGAGGTGCTCCCCCTCGGCGATCCGCACCCCGCGGGCCCAGTCCGCCGCCCGCATCGGCTTCTTGCCCTGGGCCTGCACCCACAGCAGCTCGATGCCGTACGAGCCGGTGCCGGCGTACACGTTGTTCTTGCCGGCGGCGATCTGCCCCGGGGCGAGGTCCGTCCGGTCGGGCGCGGGGCTGACCTGGATGAGCTTGAGCCGCTCGCCGCGGAACGTGGTCCAGGCGCCGGGCGCCGGGGTGCAGCCCCGCACCACCCGGTCGACGCGCAGCGCGGGCGCGCTCCAGTCGAGACGGGCGTCCTCGACGTTGACCTTGGGGGCCAGGCTGACGCCGTCGGCCGGCTGCGGTACTGCCTTCAGCGTGCCGTCCTCGATCCCGTCCATGGTCGCCGCGAGCAGCCCCGCGCCGGCGAACGCGAGGCGCGTCAGCAGGTCCCCGCTGGTGTCGATGGCCCGGATCTCCTCGGTCACCGTCCCGTACACCGGTCCGGAGTCGAGCCCCTCCTCGATCAGGAACGTGGACGCCCCGGTGATCTCGTCGCCGGCCATGATGGCGTGCTGCACGGGCGCGGCACCACGCCAGGCGGGCAGCAGGGAGAAGTGCAGATTGACCCAGCCGTGCGCGGGGACGTCGAGGGCGACCCGGGGCAGCAGAGCGCCGTAGGCGACGACGGGGCAGCAGTCCGGCGCGATCTCCCGCAGCCGCTCCAGGAACTCGGGGTCCTTCGGCTTCGCGGGCTTCAGCACCTCGATCCCGGCCTCCTCCGCCCGCTCGGCGACGGGCGACGCGACGAGCCTGCGCCCCCGCCCGGCCGGCGCGTCGGGCCGCGTGACGACAGCGGCCACCTCGTGCCGCCCGGAGGCGAGAAGAGCGTCCAGAGCGGGAACGGCGACCTCGGGTGTACCGGCGAAGACGAGCTTCATGGGGTGACGGGGGCCTCTCGGGCGGGGGCGGTGACGGGCAACGCCCAAGTCTATGAGCAGCGAAGGAGAAGCCGCCGACGGCGCCCGCCCCCGCGGGAGGGCTCAGCTTCTCGACAGGTGTCACGGGCGGTGCGCGGGAGGGAGACGACCCCGAAGGCCGAGGCGCACGCCCCGCGCAAACAGGCGCACGCACATGCCCCCGCGCCCCCACACCGTGACCCGCGGAGCGAATCCGCGTTGGTCAAGACAGAGTTGACCACAACGGGCCGCGAGCGCGGCCCATTCCTTTCAACGCCGGTTCGAGAGGCTTGTTCATGGCCGACCACGCAACCCACGACGCCCAGGCTCGGGCCAGCCTGCACTTGCTGGTGCGGGACATCGAGCGGGTCCGCCGGCAGGTGGACGCACTGCGCACCCTCACCGCCCAACTGGGCAACGTCTACCGCCCGCGGCGCTCCGGCCCCTCCACGGGGTTCGTCGTCTACGGGCGCGCCCCCGCCCCGACGGTACGTCTCGCCCAGGAGCTGCGGGACAGCGTCGAGACCCTGGTGACGGCGGCCGTGGACTTCGACCGCTCACTCGGCTTCTCGTGGGACGCCGTGGGCTCCGCACTGGGAGTCACCAAGCAGGCGGTCCACCGCCGTTACGGAGCCCGCCGGGCCACGGCCCAGCCGGCCGTGGCCGAGCCCGAGCGCACGCCGGAGCCGTCGGGCAGCCGCACGGTCGGTGTGAACACCGGCTTCCCCCCGGTCCCGACGGTCCCCGCGGCCCGCTCCATGCCCACGCAGCCCACGGCAGGCAGCCCCGCACTCCGCGACGAGGCGAGGCCGACGGCCTTCCCGGGCCCGCGCAACGGCTGACACCCCCTCTGCCCTGCCCTCCCGGAACGCGTTCCGGGAGGGCAGCCGCGCCTCCGGATCAGGCCCACGGGTCATCAGCGACGCCGGCTCACGACGACCACGGGTGCCGACGGCGCACGCTCACCCGATATCCGCCGGATCGATCCGCACCCAGACCCCGCTCCCACTGCCGCCTCCTGTCCCGGACCCGCTCCCCCGGGCCATCCGCGCGGCCTGGGCGGCCTTGAGCGCGGCGGCCAGGGCGGCCCCCTTCCCCGGCGGCACACGCAGCAACGCCCGCTCCCACCGCTCCCCGGGCGGCGGCGCCCCCGCCCGACGCGGTCGCCCCGCCGCGGGAACCGGCAACGGCACCGGCCCCAGCACCTCGGCCTCCGGCGGCAGTTCGGCCGTACGGAGGAAGTCGGCCACCGTCTCCCCCGGCCCCGACACGGCCGCCATCCGCGACACCGGCGGAAAACCCAGCTCGGCCCGCTCGGCCAGTTCCCGCACCGCGTGACCGACGGGGTCCCACCGCACGAGCGCCTGCACGGGCCGCAGCGTCGGTTCGGCCACGACCACCACCGTGCCTCCGGCCGAGTGCGGCCGGACCAGGGAGGCGGCCGCGATCCAGCGCCGCAGCGCGTCCTCCCCGGCCCGCAGATCGGGCCGCCCGAGCATCGCCCACCCGTCCAGCAGCAACGCCGCCGCGTACCCGCCCTCGGCGACCGGCTCGGCCCCCGGGGTGCTCACGACCAGCGCGGGCGCCCCCGGCACCGTGTCGAGCACGTGCTCGCGCCCCGAGGTCCGCACGGGCACCGCGGGGAAGGCGCGCCCGAGTTCCTCGGCGGTTCGCCGCGCCCCGACGACCGAGGCGCGCAGCCGGAAGGAACCGCACTCCGGACAGTGCCAGTTGCTCTCCTCGCGTCCGCACCACCCACAGCACAGAGCGCCGCCGTCCCGGGTCTCCATCGGCCCGGAGCAGTGCCGGCACCGCGCGGGCGCCCGGCAGGCGGCGCACGCCATGCGCGGCACGTACCCCCGCCGGGGCACCTGCACCAGCACCGGGCCCTGCCGCAGGCCCTCCCTGACGGCCTGCCAGGCCAGGGTCGGCAGCCGGGCGGCCCGGGCGGCCTCGTCCCGGGCGAGATCACCGTCCCCGACGGTCCGTACGAGCGGAGCGGCTTCCCGCACCTGCTCGCGCCCGGCGAGGAGCGGCCGCGCCCAGCCGCTCTCGACGAGCTGCGCGGCCTCCACCGTGCAGGCCCAGCTGCCCAGCAGGAAGCCGCACTTGTCCTGGGCGGCGCGCAGCAGGAGCACCTCGCGTGCGTGGGGCTGCGGGGCGTGCTGCTCGCTGTGGCTGTCGTCGCCGTCGTCCCAGAGGGCGACGAGGCCGAGGTTCCGGACCGGCGCGAACATCGCGGCCCTGGTGCCGATCACGGCCCGGACGGAGCCCCGCCGCACCGCGAGCCACTGCGCGTACCGCTTCTCGGGGCCGGCGTCGGCGGTGAGGACCGCGTGCCGTCCCTCCTCCAGCAGGGAGGTCAGCGCGGCGTCGACCCGGGCGACCGCCCGTCCGTCGGGCAGCACGGCGAGCGCCCCGCGCCCGGAGGCCAGTGTCGCCACGACGGCCCGGGCCAGTTCCTCGCTCCACTGCGGCCCGGGCAGCGCGTTCCACACGGCCCGGGGCGCGCCGCCGGAGGCCAGCGACTCCACGTAGGCCGCTCCCCGCTCGTACCGCTGCCAGGAGCCTGCCTCGGGCGCCCGGGGCGGTGGCATGGGCTCGGGGGACGGGCGCTGCTCGGCCCGTGCGTTGCGCGGGGGTACGGCGAGCTGCAGGACGTCGGCGAGGCTGCCCGCGTACCGGTCGGCGACCGCCCGGGCCAGCCCCAGCAGGTCCTCGCTCAGCACCGGCTCGGGCGAGACGACCTGGGCGAGGGCGGCCAGCGGCCCTGAGTAGTCCGACTCGGGCAGCCGCTCGACGAGGAAGCCGTCGATCAGCCCGCCGCCCTCGCGGCGTCCCTCCCGCACCCGGTGCCGCCCCGCCCCGAACCGCACCCGGACCCGGACGCCGGGCTGCGCCTGCTCGTCCAGCTCCTCGGGCACGGCGTAGTCGAAGTACCGGTCGAGGTGGAGCACGCCCTTGTCGACGAGGACGCGCGCGACGGGCAGCTCCTTGGCGAGCGCCGCCCCCCGCCACGTCCGCGGCTTGGCCCGGGGTGTCCTGGCCTTCCGCACACTCTCCCGGATGAGCGCGAGCTGCTCGGGCGGCGCACTCTCCGCCCCGCCACCCGCCGATTCGTTCTCGCTGCTCACGCTTGCATTCTTACCAAAGACCACTGACATCCGACGGCGCACAAGTGCCCCACCGGCGACGCACACACTCGCCCCGGCACGCTCGGCTCCATCGGGCACCGACGGCCGCCACCGCGCGCCACCGGGGCACCACCGTGCGCCGACGCGAGCGATGTGCGAGCCCGCGCGGCACGACGAGGCCCGGCCCCCGAAGGAAGGGTGCCGGGCCTCGTGCGGTTGCCGGGGGCCGCGGCCCCGCGGTGGGGCCTAGATCCCCGCCGCCTTCCGCAGCGCGTCCACGCGGTCCGTGCGCTCCCACGTGAAGTCGGGGAGCTCGCGGCCGAAGTGACCGTACGCGGCGGTCTGGGAGTAGATCGGGCGGAGCAGGTCGAGGTCGCGGATGATCGCGGCCGGACGGAGGTCGAAGACCTCGTCGATCGCCTTCTCGATCCGGTCGGTGTCGACCTTGGCGGTGCCGAAGGTCTCGACGAACAGGCCGACCGGCTCGGCCTTGCCGATCGCGTACGCCACCTGCACCTCGCAGCGGGTGGCGAGGCCCGCGGCGACCACGTTCTTGGCGACCCAGCGCATCGCGTACGCCGCGGAGCGATCGACCTTGGACGGGTCCTTGCCGGAGAAGGCACCGCCGCCGTGGCGGGCCATGCCGCCGTAGGTGTCGATGATGATCTTGCGGCCGGTCAGACCGGCGTCACCCATCGGGCCGCCGATCTCGAAACGGCCGGTGGGGTTGACCAGGAGGCGGTAGTTCTCCGTGTCGAGCTTGATGCCCTCGTCGAGCAGTGCCTTCAGCTCCGGCTCGACGACGAACTCCTTGATGTCGGGAGCCAGCAGCGAGTCCAGGTCGATGTCGGAGGCGTGCTGGGAGGAGACGACGACGGTGTCGAGGCGGACCGCCTTGTCTCCGTCGTACTCGATGGTGACCTGCGTCTTGCCGTCCGGGCGCAGGTAGGGGATGGTGCCGTTCTTGCGCACGTCGGACAGGCGCTTCGACAGGCGGTGGGCCAGGAAGATCGGCAGCGGCATCAGCGTCGGCGTCTCGTCCGTCGCGTAGCCGAACATCAGGCCCTGGTCGCCCGCGCCCTGCTTGTCGAGCTCGTCGTCGTCGCCCTCGACACGGGTCTCGTACGCCGTGTCCACACCCTGGGCGATGTCCGGGGACTGCGCGCCGATCGACACCGACACACCGCAGGAGGCGCCGTCGAAGCCCTTCTTCGAGGAGTCGTAGCCGATGTCGAGAATCTTGTTCCGGACCAGCGTCGCGATGTCCGCGTACGTCTTGGTCGTGACCTCGCCGGCCACGTGCACCAGGCCGGTCGTGATCAGGGTCTCGACGGCGACCCGGGAGGACGGGTCTTCGCGCAGCAGCGCGTCGAGAATGGTGTCGCTGATCTGGTCAGCGATCTTGTCGGGGTGACCCTCGGTCACGGACTCCGAGGTGAACAGGCGACGGGACACAACGCTCCCTGGGGTTGCAGCGGCTGCTGGCTGATCATTGGCGGACGGCGGGGGCTGCACCCGGCGCCGTCCGTGGAACAGTTTATCGGTCACGCTTCGACCACGGGCCCCCTGTCTCGCCACTCGGGAGTGCTGTGACCTGCGGCACAGGCATTCTGCCCAATGCCGAGCGGCGTTGGCCAGAGGCGCCACGCCACGATCGACCGGGTTTCAAGGGGGTGGCACGGCGGCGGAGACATCAGTTCAGCCGTTCGGCCACCAGGTCCCACACCGTGTCGGCCAGGGCTTCCTTCGGGCCATGGGCCACGGCCGTCTCACTGCCGTCGGCGCCGAGCACGACGGCCTCATTCTCCTCGGCACCGAAGGTCTTGCGCTCCCCCACCTCGTTCACGACCAGCAGATCGCAGCCCTTGCGCTTCAGTTTGGCGCGGCCGTTGGCGAGGACGTCGTCCGTCTCCGCGGCGAAGCCGACGACCACCTGCCCGGCGCGGGCCCGGCCGGCGGAGATCTCCGCGAGGATGTCCGGATTTCGTACCAGGGTGATGGGCTCGGGCTCCTTGTCATCCTTCTTCTTGATCTTCCCGGTGGCGTAGGCCACCGGGCGGAAGTCCGCGACCGCCGCCGCCATCACCACGGCGTCGGCGTCGGCGGCGGCCTTCAGCACCTCCTCGCGCAGCTGCACGGCCGTGCCGACCGGCACCACGTCCACGCCGGCCGGATCCGGGAGGGCGCTGTTGGCCGTGATCAGAGTGACGCGGGCGCCGCGGGCGGCGGCGGTGCGGGCGAGGGCGTAGCCCTGCTTGCCGGAGGAGCGGTTGCCGAGGAACCGGACGGGGTCCAGGGGTTCCCGGGTGCCGCCCGCGCTGACCACGACGTGCCGGCCCGTGAGGTCCGGCTCTCGCACGCCCCGGGCCAGCACCCGGCGGCAGACCTCGTAGATCTCCGCCGGGTCGGGGAAGCGGCCCTTGCCGGTGTCGACGCCGGTGAGGCGGCCCACGGCCGGTTCGATGACGAGGGCGCCGCGGCGGCGCAGCGTCGCCACGTTCTCCTGGGTGGCCGGGTGCTCCCACATCTCCGTGTGCATGGCGGGGGCGAAGACGACGGGGCAGCGGGCGGTGAGCAGGGTGTTGGTGAGGAGGTCATCGGCGAGACCGTGGGCAGCCCTGGCGAGCATGTCGGCGGTGGCCGGGGCGACGACGACCAGGTCGGCGTGCTGCCCGATGCGGACGTGCGGCACCTCGTGCACGTCGTCCCAGACCTCGGTGGAGACCGGGTTGCCGGAGAGCGCGGACCAGGTCGCGGCGCCGACGAAGTGCAGCGCGGAGGCGGTGGGCACCACGCGCACGTCATGACCCGACTCCGTCAGCCTCCGCAGCAGCTCGCAGGCCTTGTAGGCGGCGATGCCGCCGCTGACCCCCAGCACGACCTTCGGCTTGTCCACTGTCTCTCCCCGGACCTAGGCGACCTGCATGTCCCATCACACACCACAGGCCCGGCAGGAGGCCTGCCGGGCCTGTGGTGCACGTCAGCGTCAAGCTGTGAATCGCGCTTACTGCGCCGGGCCCTCGATGGCCTCGGACGTCAGCAGCCCCGCGTTGATCTCGCGAAGGGAGATCGAGAGCGGCTTCTCGTGGACGTGGGTGTCGACGAGAGGACCGACGTACTCGAGGAGACCCTCGCCGAGCTGCGAGTAGTACGCGTTGATCTGGCGGGCCCGCTTGGCGGCGTAGATCACGAGGCTGTACTTCGAGTCGGTGGCCTCGAGGAGCTCGTCGATCGGCGGGTTGATGATGCCCTCGGGCGCGGAGATGGAAGAGGACACGCTCTACCTTCCGATGGATGGGAAAGAATTTGTCGGGGTGATCAGCCGACCGGAACGATCAGCGATGGTCACACGACGTCCATCAAGGCTAGCAGCTCGCGCGCCACGTCCTCGACGGAGGTGTTGACCAGGGTGGTGTCGAACTCCGGCTCGGCGGCCAGTTCGATCTTCGCCGCCGCCAGCCGGCGCTCGATCACCTCGGGCGGTTCGGTGCCCCGCCCGGTGAGTCTGCGCACCAGTTCCTCCCAGGAGGGAGGAGCCAGGAACACCAGCTGGGCCTCGGGCATCGACTCCCGGACCAGCCGGGCGCCCTGGAGGTCGATCTCGAGGAGCACGGGCTCGCCGTTCTCCAGGCGCTCCTGCACGGCGGCACGCGGCGTGCCGTAGCGGTTGCCGGCGAACTCGGCCCACTCCAGCAGCTCGCCGTTGGCGATCAGCTTGTCCATCTCGTCGTCTGTGACGAAGAAGTAGTGGACTCCGTGCTGCTCGCCGGGGCGGGGCTTGCGGGTCGTCGCCGACACGGAGAGCCAGACCTCGGGGTGTTCCTTGCGCATATGGGCGACGACCGTGCTCTTGCCGACCCCCGAGGGGCCGGAGAGCACGGTCAGCCGCGGACGTACGTCCGGGGGTACGGGGGTCGTCCCCCGGGGTGTTGCAGCCATGCAGCGATTATCCAGCAATCGCGGACTGCCCGGGACGCGCTTCCCCGGACTGCCCGGTTCAGGAGCCGGTGCTGCCGAACTCGCGCTCCAGGGAGGCGATCTGGTTGGAACCGAGACCGCGCACGCGGCGGCTCTCGGAGATACCGAGTCGCTCCATGATCTGCTTGGCGCGGACCTTGCCCACGCCCGGCAGGGACTCAAGGAGGGCGGAGACCTTCATCTTGCCGATGACGTCGTTCTCCTGGCCCTGCTTGATGACCTCGTGAAGGGAGGCGCCGGAGTGCTTGAGTCGATTCTTGACCTCGGCCCGCTCCCGGCGAGCCGCGGCGGCCTTTTCGAGCGCGGCTGCGCGCTGTTCAGGGGTAAGGGGCGGAAGAGCCACGCCTACGTCACCTCGGATGTCGAACTGTCGGATACGGACCGGTGAGGAACCTAGTCGCCCCACACCTGGGGAGCCACGAGCAACACGCTTGCCCGTTCTCCCCCACTTGCTTTGAAGAGCGTGGGTGGTGTCCCCACTCGTCGGAGACTAGCGGGCAAGTCCGCCAGAGTCAGCGAGAACAGCGGAAAAGTCCTGGTCAGCCTTCATCTGAACGGACATTTAGGACATACTGCCCCGGATTTGAGGATGTATTCAGACTCAAGCGGACCCCGGGTCACTCGTCGGAGGACTCAGGAGGGGGTCTGGAGAGGGTCTGGGGGGGCTCAGCAGGGAGTCAGAAGGAGGTCAGGAGGAGGTCACAGCGTGTCGGATGTCCTCCGCGAAGCGCTCCGCGGCGTCACGCAGAGCGGTGGTGCCGGGACCGTGGCGCAGCACTCCCCGGCTGACGTTCGGCACGACGTTGCGCACCGCCGTCCCGAAGACCCGGGGAAGATCGGCCGGCGTCGCCCCCTGGGCACCGATGCCGGGTGCGAGAAGCGGGCCGTTGATGTCGAGGTCGTACGTCGACAGGTCACCGAGGGTGGCGCCGACGACCGCGCCGAAGGACCCCAGGGGCTCCTCCCCCGCGTTCTCGGCGGCCAGGTGCGCGAGCATGGTCGCTCCGACGTTCCGGCCGTCGGAGCGCACGGCGTGCTGGACCTCGCCGCCCTCCGGGTTGGAGGTCAGCGCCAGGACGAACAGTCCCGCGCCGCTCTCCCGGGCCAGCGCGACGGCCGGGCCGAGCGAGCCGTAGCCGAGGTACGGCGAGACGGTCAGGGCGTCGGAGAACAGCGGCGCGTCCTTGTGCAGGAAGGACTCGGCGTACGCGGCCATGGTGGAGCCGATGTCGCCCCGCTTGGCGTCCATCACCACCAGCGCGCCCGCCGCCCTCGCCTCGGCCACCGACGTCTCCAGGACCGCGAGCCCGCGCGAGCCGAAGCGCTCGAAGAACGCGCTCTGCGGCTTGAGCACGGCGACCCGGTCGGCCACCGCCTCGACGACCGTGCGGCTGAACCGCTCCATGCCCGCCACGTCGTCGTTCAGGCCCCACTCGGCGAGCAGGGAGGCGTGCGGGTCGATGCCGACGCACAGCGGGCCGCGCTCGTCCATGGCCCGGCGCAGCCGCGCGCCGAAGGGTTCGAGAGCGCTCATGCCGTCTTCCTCACATCGGCGCCCACCGCGTCGGCGAGCGTGGCGTACGGGCTCGTGGCCAGGCGTGCGGCGAGCCCCTTGTGGAGGTCGCGAGCGTAGAACGGCCCCTCGTAGATGAAGGCGCTGTAGCCCTGGACCAGGGTGGCGCCGGCCAGGATGCGCTGCCAGGCGTCCTCGGCGTTCTCGATGCCGCCGACGCCCACCAGGGTGATCCGTTCGCCCACGCGCGCGTAGAGGCGGCGCAGGACCTCCAGGGAGCGTTCCTTCAGGGGAGCGCCGGACAGGCCGCCGGTCTCCTCGACCAGGGCGGGGGCGGACTTCAGGCCGAGTCCTTCGCGCGCGACGGTGGTGTTCGTGGCGATGATCCCGTCCAGGCCGAGTTCCACGGCGAGGTCGGCGACGGCGTCGACGTCCTCGTCGGCGAGGTCCGGGGCGATCTTGACCAGGAGCGGGACGCGGCGCGCGGACATCGCACGGTCGGCGGCCTCGCGGACGGCGCTCAGGAGCGGACGGAGCGCCTCTGTGGCCTGGAGGTTGCGCAGACCCGGCGTGTTCGGGGAGGAGACGTTGACCACGAGGTAGTCGGCGTACGGCGCCAGCCGCTCGGCGGACTTCACGTAGTCGGCGACGGCCTCCTCCTCGGGGACGACCTTGGTCTTGCCGATGTTGACGCCGACGACCGGCTTGAAGACCGGCGTACGGGAGGCCAGACGGGCGGCGACGCGGAGCGAGCCGTCGTTGTTGAACCCCATGCGGTTGATCAGCGCCCGGTCCTTGACCAGGCGGAACAGCCGCTGCTTGGGGTTACCGGGCTGGGGCTCGCCGGTCACCGTGCCGATCTCGACGTGGTCGAAGCCGAGCATGGCCATGCCGTCGATGCCGACGGCGTTCTTGTCGAAGCCCGCGGCGAGCCCGAAGGGGCCGTGCATGCGCAGCCCGAGGGCCTCGGTGCGCAGCTCCTTGTAGCGGGGCGCGAGCGCGGCCGCGAGGAAGGTGCGCAGCACGGGCACGCGGGCGGCCAGGCGGATCCAGCGGAAGGCCAGGTGATGGGCCTGCTCCGGGTCCAGCCGTTTGAAGACGAGACGGAAGAAGATCTTGTACATGGTGTCCTCACGAAGACATGGCGTCCTCACGAAGAGGGGGACACCGTTGCCGGTGTCCCCCTCGGGGCTGCTAGTCGCGGGCCGCGGTCAGGTGTTCCGCGTGTTCCTGGAGCGAGCGGACGCTCACGACGCCGCGGTTGAGGGCGTCGATGCCCTGGACCGCCGCCGCGAGCGCCTGGACCGTCGTCAGGCAGGGCACGGAGCGTGCCACGGCCGCCGTCCGGATGTCGTAGCCGTCGAGGCGGCCGCCGGTGCCGTACGGGGTGTTGACGATGAGGTCGACCTCGCCGTCGTGGATGAGCTGGACGATGGTCTTCTCGCCGTTCGGTCCGGTGCCCTCGGACTGCTTGCGCACGACCGTGGCGTTGATGCCGTTGCGCTTGAGGACCTCGGCCGTGCCGGAGGTGGCCAGCAGTTCGAAGCCGTGTCCGACCAGCTCGCGGGCCGGGAAGATCATCGAGCGCTTGTCGCGGTTGGCGACCGAGATGAACGCTCGGCCCTTGGTGGGCAGCGGGCCGTAGGCGCCCGCCTGCGACTTGGCGTACGCGGTGCCGAAGACGGAGTCGATGCCCATGACCTCGCCGGTGGAGCGCATCTCCGGGCCGAGGACCGTGTCGACGCCGCGACCGTGGATGTCGCGGAAGCGCGACCACGGCATGACGGCCTCCTTGACGGAGATCGGCGCGTCCAGCGGCAGCTCGCCGCCGTCGCCGGCGGCCGGGAGCAGGCCCTCGGCGCGGAGCTCGGCGATGGTCGCGCCCAGCGAGATCCGGGCGGCGGCCTTGGCCAGCGGTACCGCGGTCGCCTTCGAGGTGAAGGGGACGGTGCGCGAGGCGCGCGGGTTGGCCTCCAGCACGTAGAGGATGTCGCCCGCGAGCGCGAACTGGATGTTGATCAGGCCGCGCACCCCGACGCCCTTCGCGATGCCCTCCGTGGAGGCGCGCAGGCGCTTGATGTCGAAGCCGCCGAGCGTGATCGGGGGCAGGGCGCACGCCGAGTCGCCGGAGTGGATGCCGGCCTCCTCGATGTGCTCCATGACACCGCCGAGGTAGAGCTCCTCGCCGTCGTAGAGGGCGTCGACGTCGATCTCGATCGCGTCGTCGAGGAACCGGTCGACCAGGACCGGCCGGGAGGGGCTGATCTCGGTCGACTCGGCGATGTAGGACTCCAGCCGGATCTCGTCGTAGACGATCTCCATGCCGCGCCCGCCGAGGACGTACGAGGGACGCACCAGGACCGGGTAGCCGATCTCGTCGGCGATGGCCTTGGCCTCGGCGAAGGTGGTGGCCGTGCCGTGCTTGGGGGCCGGGAGGCCGGCCTCCTTCAGGACCCGGCCGAAGGCGCCGCGGTCCTCGGCGGCGTGGATGGCCTCCGGAGAGGTGCCGACGATCGGCACGCCGTTGTCCTTCAGCGCCTGCGACAGGCCCAGCGGGGTCTGGCCGCCGAGTTGGACGACGACGCCCGCGACCGGTCCGGCCTGCTGCTCGGCGTGCACGATCTCCAGCACGTCTTCCAGCGTCAGCGGCTCGAAGTACAGGCGGTCGGAGGTGTCGTAGTCCGTGGAGACGGTCTCCGGGTTGCAGTTGACCATCACGGTCTCGTAGCCCGCGTCGCTCAGCGCGAAGGAGGCGTGGACGCAGGAGTAGTCGAACTCGATGCCCTGGCCGATGCGGTTCGGGCCGGAGCCCAGGATGATGACGGCGGCCTTCTCGCGGGGCGCGACCTCGGTCTCCTCGTCGTAGGACGAGTAGAAGTACGGCGTCTTCGCGGCGAACTCGGCGGCGCAGGTGTCGACCGTCTTGTAGACCGGGCGGACGCCGAGCGCGTGCCGGACCTCGCGGACGACGTCCTCGCGCAGGCCGCGGATCTCGCCGATCTGCGTGTCGGAGAAGCCGTGCCGCTTGGCCTCGGCGAGCAGGTCGGGCGTGAGCTCGGCGGCGGCGGCGAGCTCGTCGGCGATCTCCTTGATCAGGAAGAGCTGGTCGACGAACCAGGGGTCGATCTTCGTGTACGCGAAGACCTCCTCGGGCGTGGCGCCCGCGCGGATGGCCTGCATGACGGTGTTGATCCGGCCGTCGGTGGGGCGGACCGCCTCGCGCAGCAGCTCGTCCTTGGCGCCGGGCTCGCCGACGAAGGTGAACTGGCTGCCCTTCTTCTCCAGGGAGCGCAGGGCCTTCTGGAAGGCCTCGGTGAAGTTGCGGCCGATGGCCATGGCCTCGCCGACCGACTTCATGGTGGTGGTGAGGGTGGAGTCCGCGCTCGGGAACTTCTCGAAGGCGAAGCGCGGTGCCTTCACGACCACGTAGTCGAGCGTCGGCTCGAAGGAGGCCGGGGTCTCCTGCGTGATGTCGTTCGGGATCTCGTCCAGCGTGTAGCCGACGGCGAGCTTTGCGGCGATCTTGGCGATCGGGAAGCCGGTCGCCTTCGAGGCGAGTGCCGAGGAGCGGGAGACGCGCGGGTTCATCTCGATGACGATGACGCGGCCGTCCTCGGGGTTCACCGCGAACTGGATGTTGCAGCCGCCGGTGTCGACGCCGACCTCGCGGATCACGGCGATGCCGATGTCACGGAGGGTCTGGTACTCACGGTCGGTGAGCGTCATCGCCGGGGCGACGGTGATGGAGTCACCGGTGTGCACGCCCATGGGGTCGAAGTTCTCGATGGAGCAGACGACCACGACGTTGTCGTGCTTGTCGCGCATCAGCTCCAGCTCGTACTCCTTCCAGCCGAGGATGGACTCCTCCAGGAGCACCTCGGTGGTCGGCGAGAGCGTGAGGCCCTGCCCGGCGATGCGGCGCAGTTCCTCCTCGTCGTGGGCGAAGCCGGAGCCGGCGCCGCCCATGGTGAAGGACGGGCGGACGACGACCGGGTAGCCGCCGAGCTCCTCGACGCCCTTGAGGACGTCGTCCATGGAGTGGCAGATGTAGGACCGGGCGGACTCGCCGTGCCCGATCTTCTGCCGGACGGCCTCCACGACCTCCTTGAACTGGTCGCGGTCCTCGCCCTTGTGGATCGCCTCGACGTTGGCGCCGATCAGCTCGACGCCGTACTTGTCCAGGACGCCGTTCTGGTGCAGCGAGATCGCGGTGTTGAGGGCCGTCTGGCCGCCCAGGGTGGGCAGCAGCGCGTCGGGGCGCTCCTTGGCGATGATCTTCTCGACGAACTCGGGGGTGATCGGCTCGACGTAGGTGGCGTCGGCGATCTCCGGGTCGGTCATGATCGTCGCCGGGTTGGAGTTCACCAGGACGACCCGCAGGCCCTCGGCCTTCAGGACGCGGCACGCCTGGGTGCCGGAGTAGTCGAACTCGGCGGCCTGGCCGATGACGATCGGGCCGGAGCCGATGACCAGGACGGACTGGATATCGGTGCGCTTAGGCACGCTGGCCCTCCATCAGGGATACGAAGCGGTCGAACAGGTAGGCGGCGTCGTGCGGGCCGGCTGCCGCTTCGGGGTGGTACTGGACGCTGAAGGCGGGGCGGTCGAGGAGCTGCAGCCCCTCCACCACGTTGTCGTTCAGGCACACGTGCGACACCTCGGCGCGGCCGAACGGGGTCTCGGAGGCCTTCTCGAGCGGGGCGTCGACGGCGAAGCCGTGGTTGTGCGCGGTGACCTCGACCTTGCCGGTCGTCCGGTCCTGCACCGGCTGGTTGATGCCGCGGTGGCCGTACTTCAGCTTGTAGGTGCCGAAGCCGAGCGCGCGGCCCAGGATCTGGTTGCCGAAGCAGATGCCGAACAGCGGGGTGCCACGCTCCAGGACGCCCCGCATCACGGAGACGGGGTGGTCGGCGGTGGCCGGGTCGCCCGGGCCGTTGGAGAAGAACACGCCGTCCGGGTTCACCGCGTAGACGTCCTCGACGCTCGCGGTCGCCGGGAGCACGTGCACCTCGATGCCGCGCTCGGCCATGCGCTGCGGGGTCATGCCCTTGATGCCGAGGTCGATGGCGGCGACGGTGAACTTCTTCTCGCCGACGGCCGGCACCACGTACGGCTCGGTGGTGGCGACCTCGGCGGAGAGGTTCGCACCCTTCATCTGCGGGGCTTCCTGCACGCGCGCGAGGAGCGCGCTGTCGTCCCCGACGGCGTCGCCGCTGAAGATGCCGACGCGCATCGCGCCGCGCTCGCGCAGGTGGCGGGTGAGGGCGCGGGTGTCGATACCGGAGATGCCGACGACGCCCTGCGCCGCCAGCTCCTCGTCCAGCGAACGCCGCGAGCGCCAGCTGGACGGCACGCGCGCGGGGTCGCGCACGACGTACCCGGAGACCCAGATGCGCTGGGACTCGGGGTCCTCGTCGTTCACGCCGGTGTTGCCGACGTGCGGGGCGGTCATCACCACGACCTGGCGGTGGTAAGAGGGGTCGGTGAGGGTCTCCTGGTAGCCGGTCATGCCGGTGGAGAACACCGCTTCGCCGAAGGTCTCCCCCACGGCCCCGTAGGCACGGCCGCGGAAGATCCGGCCGTCCTCCAGGACGAGTACGGCGGGAGTTTTGGCAGCTCCCCTGGTGGAGGTGGTCATCGTTCGGCGCCTTCCCTGTGGTTCGTTTCGATCATGGAGTTGAGAACTTCGACCCACTCGCTGTGCTCGGCCGCGTGGTCGGAGCGGAACCCGGAGTCGATCAGCCGGTCGCCGTGCTCCCACGTGATGACGAGCAGGCCGCCCTCGGTGAGCACCTTGCCGGCGATGCCCTTGTCCAGCCGGGCCTCGCGCAGCGCCGCGGCCGGGACGAAGAAGTCGCTCGCCCCGGGGCGTACGACGTCCAGTCCGGCGTCCGTGAGCGTGAGCTCGGTGCGGCTGCGGGTGCCCAGACCGTGAGCCACGATGCGGTCGAGCCACTGACCGGCGGTGGTGGAACCGTGGTAGCGGCCGCTCAGGGTGAGCTTCGCGGGGCCCGGGTCGTCCGGCGTGACGGGCAGTTCGGGGAGGTCGCCCTGAAGGGTGCCGCGCCACTTCCAGCCCTCGCGCATCAGCCAGTAGACGAGCGCGACGAAGAGGGCGAGGCCGACCACCCAGCCGATGCGGGCGGCCCAGTCGGTCACTTGCGCCGATTCCTTCTCGGCGGCCAGCAGGAGTACAGGTGTCACGTGAGCTTCCCGTCGACGAGCGTGGCCTTGCCCCGCAGCCACGTGTGCGTCACACGGCCCGGCAGCTCACGCCCCTCGTAGGGGGTGTTGCGGCTGCGTGAGGCGAAGCCCGCGGGGTCCACGAGCCCACGGTATGCCGTGTCGACCAGGGTGAGGTTGGCGGGCTCACCTGCCGAGACGGGACGCCCCTGGCCCGAGGCCTGTCCGATCTGCGCGGGCTTGAAGGACATCCGGTCGGCGACGCCGGCCCAGTCCAGCAGGCCCGTGTCGACCATGGTCTCCTGCACCACGGACAGCGCGGTCTCCAGCCCGACCATGCCCATGGCGGCCGCGGCCCACTCGCAGTCCTTGTCCTCGTGCGGGTGCGGGGCGTGGTCGGTGGCGACGATGTCGATCGTGCCGTCGGCGAGCGCCTCACGCAGGGCCAGCACGTCCCGCTCGGTGCGCAGCGGCGGGTTGACCTTGTAGACGGGGTTGTACGAGCGGACCAGCTCGTCGGTGAGGAGCAGGTGGTGCGGGGTGACCTCGGCGGTCACGGCGATGCCGCGGGACTTGGCCCAGCGGACGATCTCGACGGACCCGGCGGTCGACAGGTGGCAGATGTGGACGCGGGAGCCGACGTGGTCGGCGAGCAGGACATCCCGGGCGATGATCGATTCTTCGGCCACCGCGGGCCAGCCCCCGAGGCCCAGCTCGGCGGAGACGATGCCCTCGTTCATCTCGGCGCCCTCGGTCAGCCGCGGCTCCTGCGCGTGCTGGGCGACGACACCGCCGAAGGCCTTCACGTACTCCAGGGCGCGGCGCATGATCACGGCGTCGTGGACGCACTTGCCGTCGTCGGAGAAGACGGTGACGCCGGCGGCCGACTCGTGCATGGCGCCCAGCTCGGCGAGCTTCTGGCCCTCCAGGCCGACGGTGACGGCGCCGATCGGCTGGACGTCGCAGTAGCCGTGCTCCTTGCCGAGCCGCCAGACCTGCTCGACGACACCGGCGGTGTCGGCGACCGGGAAGGTGTTGGCCATGGCGAACACGGTGGTGTAGCCGCCGGAGGCCGCGGCCCGGGTGCCGGTGAGGACGGTCTCGGAGTCCTCGCGGCCGGGCTCGCGCAGATGGGTGTGCAGGTCGACCAGGCCCGGCAGCAGCACCTTGCCCCCGGCCTCGACAACGGTCACATCCTGCGCGCCTCCAACACGACCGGCGCCTTCGGCGGACAGTCCGCTGCCCACCTCGGCGATGGTCCCGCCGTCGATCAGCACGTCCTGCGGCTCGCCGCCGAGTACCTTCGCACCACGGATCAGGATCTTGCTCATGGGTCTTACTTCTCCTCGGCCGCAGAAGGGGTGTGCGCAGAGCGCTCGCTGGAAGGGTGGTGGTGGGAGACGGGCGGGCGGGTGTGGGTGACGGCGGGCTCGTTTCCACCGAGCAGCAGGTACAGAACGGCCATCCGGATGGACACTCCGTTTGCGACCTGCTCGACGACGGTGCAGCGGTCGGAGTCGGCGACCTCGGCAGTGATCTCCATGCCGCGGACCATGGGCCCGGGGTGCATCACGACGGCGTGCTCGGGCATCCGCGCCATGCGTTCGCCGTCGAGGCCGTAGCGGCGGGAGTACTCGCGCTCGGTCGGGAAGAAGGCGGCGTTCATGCGCTCGCGCTGGACGCGCAGCATCATCACCGCGTCGGACTTGGGCAGCGTGCTGTCGAGGTCGTAGGACACCTCGCAGGGCCAGGTCTCGATGCCGACCGGCAGCAGGGTCGGCGGGGCGACGAGGGTGACCTCGGCGCCGAGGGTGTGCAGCAGGTCGACGTTGGAGCGGGCGACCCTGCTGTGCAGGACGTCACCGACGATGGTGATGCGCTTGCCTTCGAGGTCCCGGCCGAGTCCGGCGTCCGGGCCGATCAGGCGGCGGCGCATGGTGAAGGCGTCCAGCAGGGCCTGGGTGGGGTGCTGGTGGGTGCCGTCACCGGCGTTGACGACGACCGCGTCGATCCAGCCGGAGTTCGCCAGCCGGTACGGGGCCCCGGAGGAGCCGTGCCGGATGACCACGGCGTCGACGCCCATGGCCTCCAGGGTCTGGGCGGTGTCCTTCAGGGACTCGCCCTTGGAGACGCTGGAGCCCTTGGCGGAGAAGTTGATGACGTCCGCGGACAGCCGCTTCTCGGCGGCCTCGAAGGAGATCCGGGTCCGGGTGGAGTCCTCGAAGAAGAGGTTGACGATGGTGCGGCCGCGCAGGGTCGGCAGCTTCTTGATCGGCCGGTCGGCGACCCGGGCCATCTCCTCGGCGGTGTCGAGGATCAGGACGGCGTCGTCGCGGGTGAGGTCGGCGGCCGAGATGAGATGACGCTGCATCTGTCAGGCTCCGTAAGGCAGTTCAAACGGGAGAAGTGGGGCAGACGGGCGCGCGAGGGCGCGCACTGAGCGGGCGTACGACAGTGCCGTACGCCTGGAGCGCTACCGAGGGGTCGGCTTGGCACCGAGCAGCACGGTGTCGCGACCGTCCTCCTCGGCGAGCTGGACCTTGACCGTCTCCCGCAACGACGTGGGGAGGTTCTTGCCGACGTAGTCGGCGCGGATGGGCAGTTCACGGTGACCGCGGTCGACGAGGACGGCGAGCTGCACCGCGCGCGGGCGCCCGAGGTCGTTCAGGGCGTCGAGGGCGGCTCGGATGGTGCGGCCGGAGAAGAGCACGTCGTCGACGAGGACGACGAGCTTGCCGTCGAGGCCGTCACCGGGAATCTCGGTGCGGGCCAGCGCACGCGGCGGATGCATGCGCAGGTCGTCGCGGTACATGGTGATGTCGAGCGAGCCGCACGGAACCTTGCGCTCGGTGATCTGCTCGAGCTTGTCGGCGATCCGCCGGGCGAGGAAGACGCCCCGGGTCGGGATACCGAGGAGCACCACGTCGTCGGCGCCCTTGGCGCGTTCGACGATCTCGTGGGCGATACGGGTCAGCACCCGTGCGATGTCGGGCCCTTCGAGAACGGGCCGGGCATCGGACTGCGCGTTATGTGTGTCCATATGAAACGGACCTCCTTCTCCGCCTCACGGGACGGACCTTAAAGGACGTCGGGATTGCGCCATCCACGGTAGCAGGCCCTCAATGTCGCCCGGACGGCCCCCTCGGATCACCCACTCGGCCTAACAGAGTGCCGATACCACGGAAGAGTCGGTGCGGACCATTCGGCTTGACGCGGCAGAGTAACGCTGCGTAACCTCACAGTGAGTTACCAGCCGCGCGGCCTGGCACCCTCGCCAGACGCGTCGACACAGTGCCGGGGAGCTATATGTCCAGCGAATACGCCAAACAGCTCGGGGCCAAGCTCCGGGCGATCCGCACCCAGCAGGGCCTTTCCCTCCACGGTGTCGAGGAGAAGTCCCAGGGACGCTGGAAGGCGGTCGTGGTCGGTTCGTACGAGCGCGGCGACCGTGCCGTGACCGTGCAGCGCCTTGCCGAGCTGGCGGATTTCTACGGCGTTCCGGTGCAGGAGCTGCTTCCGGGCACCACTCCGGGCGGCGCCGCCGAGCCGCCGCCGAAGCTGGTCCTGGACCTGGAGCGACTGGCCACGGTCCCGGCCGAGAAGGCGGGCCCCCTGCAGCGCTACGCGGCCACGATCCAGTCGCAGCGCGGTGACTACAACGGCAAGGTGCTCTCGATCCGCCAGGACGATCTGCGCACCCTTGCCGTCATCTACGACCAGTCGCCTTCGGTCCTCACGGAGCAGCTGATCAGCTGGGGTGTCCTGGACGCGGACGCGCGCCGCGCGGTGGCCTCCCACGAGGACGCCTGACCGCTTGGCGGGGGACAGCAGAAACGTGCCGCCGGGGTGGCCGGAACCATAGGGGTCCCGGCCACCCCGGCGGCGTTCTGAGGGCCTGACCGCCCTCGGGGCGCACGGGATACGCCGGAGGGCCCGCAGCGCGAGCGCTGCGGGCCCTCCGGCATGTGGTCTTCCTCAGACCTCGTCGCGGCGGAGCGAGGGCTTGAGTTCCTTCAGCCGGCCGAGCAGGCCGTTCACGAACGAGGGCGACTCGTCCGTGGAGAACTCCTTCGCCAGCTGCACCATCTCGTCGAGGACGACGGCGTCCGGCGTCCCGTCGACCCAGATCAGCTCGTAGGCGCCGAGCCGCAGGATGTTGCGGTCGACGACCGGCATCCGGTCGAGCGTCCAGCCGACCGAGTACTGGGCGATGAGCTCGTCGATGCGCTTCGCGTGTTGCGCGTAGCCCTCGACCAGCTCCATCGTGTACTCGCTCACCGGCGGCTGCCGGGTGTCGGCCCGGGAGAGCCGGACCCAGTCCGCGAGGACCGTCAGGACCTCGACGCCGCGCTGGTCGCCCTCGAAGAGGATCTGGAAGGCGCGCTTACGGGCTGTGTTGCGGGCAGCCACGGTTAGCTGTTCACCCGGCCGAGGTAGTCGCTGGTGCGGGTGTCGACCTTGATCTTCTCACCGGTGGTGATGAAGAGGGGCACATTGATCTGGTGGCCGGTCTCCAGCGTGGCCGGCTTGGTGCCGCCGGTGGAGCGATCGCCCTGGACGCCCGGCTCGGTCTCCTGGATGACGAGCTCGACAGCGGCGGGCAGCTCGACGAAGAGCACCTCGCCCTCGTGCTGCGCGACCGTGGCGGTGAAGCCCTCGATCAGGAAGTTGGCGGCGTCGCCGACGGCCTTCCGGTCGACGTGGAGCTGGTCGTACGTCTCCATGTCCATGAAGACGAAGTACTCGCCGTCCATGTAGGAGAACTGCATGTCGCGCTTGTCGACGGTGGCCGTTTCGACCTTGACGCCGGCGTTGAAGGTCTTGTCGACGACCTTGCCGGAGAGCACGTTCTTGAGCTTGGTGCGCACGAAGGCCGGGCCCTTGCCGGGCTTGACGTGCTGGAACTCGACGACGGACCAGAGCTGGCCGCCTTCGAGCTTGAGCACCATGCCGTTCTTGAGGTCGTTCGTGGAAGCCACGGTTGCGGAATCTCCTGGACTGACGTACGACCCCGGGGCACGCACCTGCCTACCTACAGGGCGAGCAGCTCCTTGGTCGTGATGGTGAGTAGCTCGGGTCCGCCGTCCGCCTCGGGGCGGACGACGAGCGTGTCATCGATCCTGACACCGCCCCGGCCCGGGAGGTGGACCCCCGGTTCGACGGTGACCGGCACGCAAGCGTCCAGTTTACCCATGGCCGCGGGACTCATTTGAGGGTCCTCGTCGATTTCGAGCCCCACACCGTGTCCGGTCAGGGCCGTGAGGCCCTCCGTGTACCCCGCGGAGTCCAGGACCTGGCGGGCGGCGCGGTCGACGTCCCGGCAGGCGGCGCCGGGTACCAGGCTCTCACGTCCGGCCCGTTGGGCCGCGAAGACCAGGTCGTACAGCTCGATCTGCCAGTCCGCCGGAGCGGTGCCGATGACGAACGTACGGCCGATCTCACAGCGGTAGCCGCGGTACGTCGCGCCGAGGCAGACGGAGAGGAAGTCGCCCTCCTCCACACGCCGGTCGGTGGGCCGGTGGCCGGGGCGGCCGGAGTTGGGCCCGGTGCCCACGGAGGTGGGGAAGGCCGGTCCGTCGGCCCCGTGGTCGACCAGGCGTCGCTCCAGCTCCAGGGCGAGGTGGCGCTCGGTGCGGCCGACGAGGATGGACTCCAGCAGTTCGCCGAGGGCCTGGTCGGCGATCTCGGCGCCGATGCGGAGGCAGGAGATCTCCTCCTCGTCCTTGACGACCCTGAGCTGCTCGACCGCGGTGCCGAGGTCGGCCAGGCGCAGCCGGGGGGCGACCGAGCCGAGGGCTCGGTGCCGGGCCACGGTGAGGTGGTGTTCCTCCACGGCGAGGGACTCGGCGCCCTGGCCTCCGGCGAAGCCGGCTGCGGCGACGGCCGGGTCACCGCCGCCGACGCCCGGCAGGGTCTGTACGCGCAGGGCCTGGTCGGGGCGCTCCGATGTGGGGCGGTCGGCCGTCGGGCCGGCGCACACCAGGAGATCCTCGGTCCTGCCCAGCAGCAGAACGGCGCCGTGCGGGGCGGCGCCCGCGAGATAGCGCACGTTGGCGGGGCGGGAGACCAGCGCCGCCGCGCTGCCGCCCGCGTTGCAGTATTCCCTCAGACGCGTCCGGCGGGCCGCGTACACCTCTGACATGACCCGAGCCTACGAGCGACCGGGGAATGTCGCCGGTCGGGAGGGCCGAGTGGGGGTGGTGCGCGCCTTCGCCTGCGGGCGGACAGTCCCCGACACGGCCCCTCCCGTGCGTGCGCGGGCGCGGGCGCGTCCTGGTTCCCGCTCGCATACGGCAGGCCACCGGTCCCGCTTGGCCCCGGGCCACTCATGACGGCGCTGGTGAGCGCGGCGGCATCCTCTACGCCGGGCCGCGGACCCACCCGGCACCGGCTACCACTGCGGTGGGCTCGCGATGGACCTGGCCAGCACGTCGTCCAGGATCCTCGCCGTCTCCGGGACATCCAGCTGCGAGTTGTCGATGATCGGCAGACCGGAGCCGTACCAGCCGGCCATGCGGCCGTGGATGCGGGCGACCTCCTCGTCCGACAGCCGCCGGTTCCCCGAGCGCTCCGCGTTGCGTTCCAGGACGATGTCCAGTCCGGGCAGCAGCACGACCGGCAGCAGGCCCGGGCCGACGTGGCGCTTCCAGCCGCCGAGGCCGACGACCGGACGGTCGGGGAAGACCGCGTCGTCGAGGATGCACGAGATGCCGTTGGCCAGGAAGTTCCGCGCAGCGAAGCCGCAGGTGCGGCGAGCGAGGCGGTACTGCGCCTCGGAGTTCTCGTTCCACCCCGACTGGGGGTCGGCGAAGCCGGAGCGGACCCACTCGCGGACGTCGTCGAGGCTGATGTGCGCCGTGGGGACCCGGCGATGGTCCGCCCAGTACTTGGCCACGCTGGTCTTGCCCGCGCCCGCGGGGCCGATCAGCAGCACGGCGAGGGTCGTGCCCGCCGGGTCGGGGGCGGCCGCGGCGTGCGGTGCGCTCGGCACGGCGACCGGACCACCCGGCGGCAGCGGCACATGGCCGGTGGTCTCCGGGGCGGGAGGCAGAGAACCCTGTGGTGGAGGCGGGAGGGGGCCGGGTGGCGGCACGGGATACCCCGGCGCCGGGGGTGGCGGCGGCACGGGCGCGGAACCCTGGTGCGCGCCCGGGTGCTGCGGCCCCGGGTGGTGTGCGGCCGGCGACCAGCCGGCGGCCGGTCCGTGCCCCGTCTGGTGGGGCGGCGGCAGCGGAGAACCCACTGCGTGCTGCATCCGGTGCCACTCCGTCTCGTACAGGCGATGGGCGCTGACAGCGGGGGCGGAACCCGCTGCTACCGAACGGTACCGCCCCCGGTCGTCGATGTGTGAACGGCCGGGGGCGGTCCGAAGTGCCCGGCCCGCAGGGCGAATTCGGGCGGAAGACGCGCCGGGGTACTTACTGCCCGACCTCGCCGTACGCGGCGAGCAGCACGGCCGGGTCGGGTCCCTCCAGGACGGTGGGCTTGGCCAGGCCGTCGAGGACGATGAAGCGCAGCAGGTCGCCGCGGGACTTCTTGTCGACCTTCATGGTCTCCAGCAGCTTGGGCCACTGGTCGTGCCGGTAGTGCAGGGGCAGTCCGACCGCTTCGAGGACCGTGCGGTGGCGGTCGGCCGTCGCGTCGTCCAGCCGGCCCGCCAGGCGGCCGAGTTCGGCGGCGAAGTGCATGCCCACCGAGACCGCCGCGCCGTGGCGCCACTTGTAGCGCTCGTTCTTCTCGATGGCGTGGCCCAGCGTGTGGCCGTAGTTGAGGATCTCGCGCAGGCCCGACTCCTTCAGGTCCGACGACACGACGTCGGCCTTGACCCGGATGGAGCGCTCGATGAGCTCGGCGGTGTGCGGACCGGCCGGGGTGCGGGCCGCCTCGGGGTCGGACTCGATGAGGTCGAGGATCACCGGGTCGGCGATGAAGCCGGCCTTGATGACCTCGGCGAGCCCGGAGACGTAGTCGTTGACCGCGAGGGAGTCCAGCGCGGCCAGGTCGCAGAGCACACCGGCGGGCGGGTGGAAGGCGCCGACCAGGTTCTTGCCCTCGGCGGTGTTGATGCCGGTCTTGCCACCGACGGCCGCGTCGACCATGGCGAGCACGGTGGTCGGGACGGCGATCCAGCGCACGCCGCGCAGCCAGGTGGCGGCCACGAACCCGGCGAGGTCCGTGGTCGCGCCGCCACCGACCCCGACGATGACGTCCGTGCGCGTGAACCCGGACTGGCCCAGCGCCTTCCAGCAGTAGGCGGCGACCTCGGCGGTCTTGGCCTCCTCCGCGTTGGGCACCTGGATGGCGACGGCCTCGTAGCCCTGCCCGGCCAGGTCGGCGCGCAGCGCGTCACCGGTCTCGGCCAGTGCCTCGGGGTGGACGATCGCGACCCGCTGGGCCTTGGCGCCGATCAACCCGCCGAGCTCGCCCAGCAGTTGCCGGCCCACCAGGACCTCGTACGGCTCGGTGCCCGCCGTGCCGCCGACCTGGATCCGGGTGACTGCCTCGCTCATGCTTCCTTCAACTCCAGTGCTTCCAGGGCGACTTGCGTGACCTCTTCGGGTGTTCGGCCGTCGGTGGCGACCACGACCGTGGCGACCTCCTCGTACAGGTGCCGGCGGGCGTCCATCAGCTCCCGCCACTGCTTGCGCGGGTTGACCGCGAGCAGCGGGCGGGCCGCGTTGAGGCCGGTGCGCTTGACCGCCTCCTCGACGTCCATCGACAGGTACGCCACGCGCTGCCCGGCGAGCAGCGCGCGGGTGCCTGCGTCGAGGACCGCGCCGCCGCCCAGTGCCAGAACGCCGTCGTGCTCGGCGAGCGCCCGGTGCACGGCCGCCTTCTCGGCGGCCCGGAAGGCGGGCTCTCCCTCGTCGACGAAGATCTCGGCGATGGTCCGGCCCTGCGCGGCGACGATGTCGTCGTCGGTATCCCGGTAGGAGACACCGAGCCGCTCGGCCAGCAGCCGCCCGACGGTGGACTTGCCCACGCCCATCGGGCCGACCAGGACGACCAGCGGACCGGTCATCGGATGGCGAGGTTGTCGAGGTACGACGTCACGTTGCGGCGGGTCTCGGCCACCGAGTCGCCGCCGAACTTCTCCGCCACCGCGTCCGCGAGCACGAGGGCCACCATGGCCTCGGCGACGATGCCGGCGGCCGGGACCGCGGACACGTCGGAGCGCTGGTGGTGGGCCTGCGTCGCCTCGCCCGTGGTGACGTCCACGGTCTGCAGGGCGCGCGGCACGGTCGCGATCGGCTTCATCGCGGCGCGGACGCGCAGCAGCTCACCCGTGGTCAGGCCGCCCTCGGTGCCGCCCGAGCGGCCGGAGGTGCGCCGGATGCCCTCGTCGGTCTTCACGATCTCGTCGTGCGCCTTGGACCCGGGAACCCGCGCCAGCTCGAAGCCGTCGCCGATCTCGACGCCCTTGATCGCCTGGATGCCCATGAGCGCGCCGGCGAGCCGGGCGTCCAGCTTGCGGTCCCAGTGCACATGCGAACCGAGACCCACCGGCACTCCGTACGCCAGGATCTCGACCACGCCGCCGAGGGTGTCGCCGTCCTTGTGGGCCTGGTCGATCTCGGCGACCATCTCCTTCGACGCGTCCGCGTCCAGGCAGCGCACGGGGTCCGCGTCCAGCTTCTCGACGTCGGCCGGCGTCGGGTAGACGCCTTCCGGCGCCTTCGCCGCGGCCAGCTCCACGACATGGCTGACGATCTCGATGCCGGTCGTCTCCCTCAGGTACGACCGGGCCACCGCGCCCAGCGCCACCCGGGCGGCGGTCTCACGCGCCGAGGCGCGCTCCAGGATCGGCCGGGCCTCGTCGAAGCCGTACTTCTGCATACCGGCGAGGTCGGCGTGGCCGGGCCGCGGGCGGGTCAGTGGGGCGTTGCGGGCGAGCCCGGCGAGGATCTCCGGATCGACCGGGTCGGCCGCCATGACCTGCTCCCACTTCGGCCACTCGGTGTTGCCCACCATGATCGCGACCGGCGAGCCGAGGCTGAGGCCGTGCCGGACGCCGCCGAGGAAGGTGACCTCGTCACGCTCGAACTTCATCCGGGCACCGCGCCCATAGCCCAGGCGCCGCCTCGCGAGGTGGTCCGCCACCATCTCCGTGGTGATCGGCACGCCGGCGGGAAGACCCTCCAGCGTCGCGACGAGTGCGGGACCGTGGGACTCCCCCGCGGTCAGCCAGCGCAACCTGCTCAACGGTGCTCCTCAGTGCTCGCGCCTGGTACTGCCCTCAGTACGCGCGTCCTCGCGTACGGCGACGGCCTGACCGGGTGCGCGGCCCGGTCCGCCACCTCCGATCCTCCCACGTCCGGGCCGACTGCCCGGCGGCCGGTCCATCAAGCGGACGCGCTCGCGGACGGGCCGTCGCCCGGACGCTGCTGCGGAGCGTACGCACCCAGGAAGTCGGCCCCGCTGGGCTGCTGCACGGGCTGGGTCTGGGGCTGCTGGGGCTGCTGGGGGGCGTACTCCCCCAGGTAGTCCGCGCCGCGCCCCTGCCCGTACCGCGCCGCCGCGTGCACCGGCCGCCCGCTGCGCACGGCGCGGCGGTGGGCGATCCTGCGCTTGATCTTCACGGTCCAGGACGCCACGAGGGCGAGCACGATCAGCGCGAGCACCGTGATCTGTACCCAGTCGGGCAGGAATCCCAGCAGGGACTCGAATATCTGGGACTTGACGGACGCCTGAGGCAGATCTGCGGACATGGCGGACGGTCCCCTCCCCTGTTCCGCCCCCTGCGGAACCGAGAGCGGATCTTATCGGTCCGAGAGAGCCCGCTCGCCCGCTTTTCGCATGGCGTCCAGGGGTGCCGGGGCCAGCCCCGTCATCTGCTCGACCTGGAGCACCGCCTGGTGCACCAGCAGGTCGAGACCGCTGACGACGGCACCGCCGTACGCCGACCAGCGGGCGGCGAGTACGGTGGGCCACGGGTCGTAGAGCACGTCGAAGAGGGCAGCCGGCCGCTCCGGCACGGACTGGGCGAGGGCGTCGGTGACCCCGGCCGGCGTGGTGCTGATCACCAGGGGCGCGCGCAGGGCCTGCCCGGCGTCCGCCCAGTCGGCGATGCGCACCGCGACGTCCAGCCGCTCGGCCCACTGCCGCATCTCGGCGGCCCGGGCCTCACTGCGCACGTACACGGCGATCTCGCCCGGGCAGATACGGGCCAGCGCGGCCAGCGCGGACGAGGCGGTGGCGCCCGCGCCGAGGATCGCGGCGGCGTCGACCTTGTCGATGCCGTGTTCGCGCAGGGCCGCGACCATGCCGGGGATGTCGGTGTTGTCACCGACACGTCGACCGTCCTCGGTGCACACGACGGTGTTCACCGCCTCCACCGAGGCCGCGGTCTCGCTGACCTCGTCCAGCAGCGGGATGACGGCTCTTTTCAGCGGCATGGTCAGCGAGAGCCCGGCCCACTCGGGGCCGAGCTTCTCGACGAATCGCGGCAGACCGGCCTCGTCGACCTCGAACCTGTCGTACGTCCAGCCCTCCAGGCCCAGCTCCTGGTAGGCGGTGCGGTGCAGGACCGGGGAGAGCGAGTGAGCGATCGGGGAGCCGAGTACGGCGGCCCGGCGTGGTGCGGCCATCGAAGGATTCCTCAGTTGTTCCGCGAGGCGTTGAACTGGTCGACCAGTTTCTGGTGTTCGGCGTTCGTCTTCGTGAACTTGCTGGTCTTGCCGTCGAGCGAGATGAAGTAGTACCAGCCCTGGTCCGTCGGGTTGAGGGCGCCCTTGATCGCGTCCTCGCCCGGGTTGTCGATCGGACCGGGCGTCAGGCCCTTGTAGAAGTACGTGTTGTACGGGTTGTCGTACGTCCGCAGTTCCCGCAGAGTCAGGTCGATCTTGCTCTGGTTCTTGATGTAGTTGTAGGTGGAGTCGAACTCCAGCATGCCGTTGGTCTGGGGGTTCCCGGGCTTCATGCGGTTGTAGATGACCTCGGCCATCTTGCGGAAGTCGTCGTGGCTGGTGCCCTCGGCCTGGACCAGGCTGGCGACGGTGATCAGCTGCCACGGGTCCTCGAGCCCGAGACTCTCGGCCTTCTTCTCGACGCCGAGCTTCTCGTACGTCTCGGTGGCCCGCGCCACCATCTGTTTCAGCACGTCCTCGGGCTTCTGCCCCTGGCTGACGCCGTAGCTGGAGGGGAAGAGGAAGCCTTCCAGCGGGTCCTTGACGTCCGGGTGGTTCTGCGCCCAGGCGGGCAGGCCGAGCTTCTTGTAGTCCTTCTTGGCGACCGCGGCGGTGGTGCCGGCCTTGACCTCCAGCCGCTTGTCGATGAGCCGGTAGATGTCGGCGTTGCGCTTGCCCTCGGCGATGATCAGGTTGTCGCGGCTGTCCGGACTGAGCATCAGTTCGACCGCACTGGAGGCCGACATTTGCTTCTGCAGCGTGTACACGCCGTCCTGGATGCTCCGGCCGTCGGGGTTGCCGGCCTGGGCCGATACGAAGGCGTCGACGCTCTTGACGACGCCGGCGGCCTTCAGCGCCCGTCCGATCGCGTAGCCGTCCGCGCCCTTGGAGATCTCGACGGACACCTCCTGCCCGTTGCCGTCGCCCGCGAAGTCCGGGGCCTCGCCGAAACGACCCTGGAAGAACTGGTAGCCGAAGTAGCTGACGCCCGCCAGGCCGCCGCCGAGGACAAGGACGACCACCAGGCAGGCCATTCCGTTGCGGCGCTTCTTGGGCTTGCCGCCGCGTCCCCGCTTCTCGTCGCGACCGCGGCGGCCCCTCGGCTCGTCGCCGTCTCCGTCGCCGTCGTCGTCCCCGCCCGCGAAGAAGGCGTGTTCGCCCTGGTCGGGACCGGGGTCCCAGTCGGTCTCCGGCTCCGGCTCCGGCTCCACCCCCCGTCGGCCGGGCGGCTCGGGGGGCGGATACGCGTCGGGCGTGCCGTAGTAGTCCTGCTGACCCCCGCCGTACGCGCCGGTCTGCTGGCCGTACGGATCGCCGGGGTCACCGGGGTCAGCGGGGTAGGAGATCTGCTGCTGATGAGCGCCGGTGTTCCAGCCGCCGTTGTCGTACTGCTGCTGGTGGTACGCCGGGTCCTGCGGGTGCCCGTGGTTCTCCTGGCCGGGGTACTGCTGATGCCCGTGGGGTTGTGCCGCGTACTGCTGGTCGTAGGGGTACTGCTGCTGCGGCTGACCGTATCCGGCCTGCTCACCGGTGCCCCAGTCGCCGTACTGCGGCTGCTGCGGCTGCTCTGGATAGTGCTGCGGCTGGCCGCCGTAGGGGGACTGCTGGCCCTGGTGGGCCTGCTGTCCGCCCCATCCGCCGTCCCCGTACAACGGGTCCTCCGGATGCCACGGTTCGGAGCCTTGGCCCCGGCCATACTCAGTCATCGATCCCCTAGAGCCGCGAGGCGGCGGTGGCGCGGCTTCCGGCTCGGCGCTCCCGTTCCGCCTCTTGCTGTGCGGCGGCTGTTCGAATGCCGTCGCATCGCGCGGAACGTTACCGTATCGCGATCAGATGACCACTTCGACGCCTTCGCCGGGTGCTTTACCTGACACCCGTTCGGATTCAAGCGCCTGCTGCAGGATCACCACGGCGGCTGCCTGGTCGATGACGGACCGTCCCTTCTTGGACTTCACGCCCGATGCGCGCAGTCCCTGACTGGCCGTCACCGTCGTCATCCGTTCGTCCATGAGTCTCACCGGAACCGGGGAGATCATGCGGGCCAGTTCCTGGGCGAAGCCCCGGACCTTGACCGCGGCCGGGCCCTCGCCACCCTTGAGGGAGCGTGGGAGGCCGACGACGACCTCGATGGGCTCGTACTCCTCGACGAGTTGCTTCAACCGCCGCTGAGCTGCGGGGATGTCACGCCCCGGGACCGTCTCCACCGGGGTGGCGAGGATCCCGTCGGGGTCGCACGAGGCGACCCCGATGCGGGCGTCCCCGACGTCGATCGCGAGTCGACGTCCTCTGCGCATACTGTCGACCGTCTCTTACTTGGCCGTCTCGGCGACGAGTCGCTCGACGGCGTCCACGGCGTCACCGACGGCGGCCGGGTTCTGGCCGCCGCCCTGGGCCACGTCCGGCTTACCACCACCGCCGCCGCCGAGGGTCTTGGCGGCAGCACGGACCAGGTCGCCGGCCTTCAGGCCGCGCTCGCGGGCGGCCTCGTTGGTGGCGATGACCGTCAGCGGCTTGCCGTTCGCCACCGTGAACAGGGCGACGACGACGGCCCGGCCGCCCTGGATGCGCCCGCGCACGTCGAGCACGAGCTTGCGCAGGTCGTCGGCGGTTGTGCCGTCCGGGACCTGGCCGGTCACGACAGCAACGCCACGGACGTCCTTGGCGGACCCGGCAAGACCGGCGGCGGCCTGCAGGACCTTCTCGGCGCGGAACTTCTCGATCTCCTTCTCGGCGTCCTTCAGCTTGCCGAGCATGGCGGAGACCTTCTCCGGGAGCTCCTCCGGGCGGCCCTTGATCAGCTCCTGGAGCTGGGCGACGACCGTGTGCTCCCGGGCGAGGAAGTGGTAGGCGTCCACGCCGACGAGGGCCTCGATACGCCGGACACCCGAGCCGATGGAGGACTCGCCGAGCAGCTTCACCAGGCCCAGCTGGGCGGTGTTGTGCACGTGCGTGCCTCCGCACAGCTCCTTGGAGAAGTCGCCGATGGTGACCACGCGCACGCGCTCGCCGTACTTCTCGCCGAACTCGGCGATGGCGCCCTGCTTCCTGGCCTCGTCGATGCCCATGACGTCGGCACGGACGTCGAGGTCGCGGGCGAGCACCTCGTTGATCTTCTGCTCGACGTCGGTCATCACGGCCGTCGGGACGGCGGACGGCGAGCCGAAGTCGAAGCGGAAGCGGCCGGGCTGGTTCTCGGAACCGGCCTGGGCGGCCGTCGGGCCGAGGGCGTCGCGCAGGGCCTGGTGGGTGAGGTGCGTGGCCGAGTGGGCGCGGGCGATGGCCGTGCGGCGGCGGTGGTCGATCGAGGCGTGGGCCGTGGCACCGACGGTGACCTCGCCGACCTGGACGACGCCCTTGTGGACGTACACGCCCGGGACCGGCTTCTGGCAGTCGCGGATCTCGATGACCGCACCGGAGTCCACCTTGATCCGGCCGGTGTCGCCGATCTGGCCGCCGCCCTCGGCGTAGAAGGGAGTGCGGTCGAGGACGATCTCGACCTCGTCGCCCTCGGTGGCGGCCGGGGAGGAGGCGCCGTCGACGAGGATGCCCACGATCGTGGACTCGCCCTGGGTGTCGGTGTAGCCGATGAAGTCGGTCTCGCCGGCCTTGTCGGCGATGTCGCGGTAGGCGCCCATGTCGGCGTGGCCGGTCTTCTTGGCCTGGGCGTCGGCCTTGGCGCGCTCCCGCTGCTCCTTCATCAGACGGCGGAAGCCGTCCTCGTCCACGGAGAGGCCCTGCTCGGCGGCCATCTCCAGGGTGAGGTCGATCGGGAAGCCCCAGGTGTCGTGGAGCAGGAACGCCTTGTCGCCTGACAGGACGCTGCCGCCGGCGGCCTTGGTGTCGGACACGGCCGTGTCCAGGATGTTGGTGCCGGCCTTCAGCGTCTTGAGGAAGGCGTTCTCCTCGGCGAGGGCGACCTTCTCGATGCGCTCGCGGTCGGTGATGAGCTCGGGGTACTGCTGTCCCATCATCCCGATCACGGTGTCGACCAGGTCCTTGACGACCGGGCCGGTGGCGCCGAGCAGGCGCATGTTGCGGATGGCGCGGCGCATGATGCGGCGCAGCACGTAGCCGCGGCCCTCGTTGCCGGGGGTGACGCCGTCGCCGATCAGCATCACGGAGGTCCGCATGTGGTCGGTGACCACGCGCAGGGAGACGTCCGAGGCGTGGGCGTCGCCGTAGCGGACGCCGGTGAGTTCGGTGGCCTTGTTGATGACGGCCATCGAGGTGTCGATCTCGTACATGTTCTGCACGCCCTGCAGAATCATGGCGAGGCGCTCGAGGCCGAGGCCGGTGTCGATGTTCTTGCTGGGCAGGTCGCCGAGGATCTCGAAGTTGTCCTTGCCGATGCCCTCGCCCCGCTCGTACTGCATGAAGACGAGGTTCCAGATCTCCACGTACCGCTCGTCGTTGACAGCGGGGCCGCCCTCGGCGCCGAACTCGGGGCCGCGGTCGTAGTTGATCTCCGAGCAGGGGCCGCAGGGGCCGGGGACGCCCATGGACCAGTAGTTGTCCTTCATGCCGAGGCGCTGGATGCGCTCCTTCGGCACGCCGACGACCTCGTGCCAGATGTGCTCGGCCTCGTCGTCGTCCTTGTAGACGGTGATCCACAGGCGCTCGGGGTCGAGGCCGTAACCGCCCTTGTCCTGGGGGCTGGTGAGCAGCTCCCAGGCGAGTTTGATGGCGCCTTCCTTGAAGTAGTCGCCGAAGGAGAAGTTCCCGCACATCTGGAAGAACGTGCCGTGCCGGGTGGTCTTGCCGACCTCTTCGATGTCCGGCGTGCGCACGCACTTCTGCACGCTCGTGGCTCGGGCGAAGGGCGGCTTGACCTCACCCAGGAAGTAGGGCTTGAAGGGCACCATGCCGGCCGGGACGAGGAGCAGAGTCGGGTCGTCCGCGATGAGCGACGCCGAAGGGACGACGGTGTGACCGCGCTCCTCGAAGAAGCTCAACCAGCGGCGGCGAATCTCAGCCGACTCCATCAGTGGTCCTCATTCCGGTTGTACGGGTACGTCGGGTACGCCGAACCCTCGACGTACTTCGGGTGGTTGCGGTTCTCGATGGCGGCGGGCCGCCGGGGGCCGGGGAGTTCGGGGTTCTCGTTGATCCCGAGGGCGTCGCCCAGCTCGGCCTCCCGCACGGCCATGTTGTCCCGTACGTCGAGGGCGAAGCCCACCGCACGGTCCTTGATGCGGTGACCGGCCTCGATCGCCTTGTCGCCGGCGGTTCTGGCGAGGCTCTCGGGGGTCAGCTGCTTCAGCTTGCGGTTGACCTTGGTGGTGGCCCACACACCGGCGGCGACGCCCGTGGTGAACCAGAAGGTACGGCGGAACATCGCTGGCTCTCAGTCCCTCTTCCCTCGGGCGCTGCGCCGAGAGACCGTGCGGCCCACGAGCACGGTACGCCTGGACGCCTTGGCGGGCACGTCCTCCTTGCGGCCGCCGAGGGCCCGGCGCACGCCGTAGCCGAAGGCCGCGACCTTGACCAGGGGGCCGCCGAAGGTGGAGGCGACGGTGGTCGACAGCGCCGAGGCGTTCGACGTGACCTCCTGGACGTCGGAGGCGATCGAGTCGACCCGGTCGAGCTGTGTCTGCGCGGAGCGCACCGCCGTGGAGGCGTCGGCCAGCAGCGGGACGGCCTGGTCGGTCACGTCCGCCACGAGCTTGGTGGTCGCCCTGAGCGTCTGGGCCAGCCTCGCCAGCGCGACGGCGAGGAAGGAGACCAGAATCGCCCAGAAGACGGCCACCAGGATTCCGGCAACCTCTCCACCGGACACTGTCTGCACCCGCTCCCTGAAACGTGCCTGAACATCGAGAACATCGAAAAAGTCGTGCGACGAGCCTATCGCGCCGGGGATGGCGCTCCGTACCGGATTACCCGCCGCGCGCAGGGCAATCGCGAAAGCCCGCCGCCTCGCCGCCCGGAGGGGGCGGTGAGACGGCGGGCTGAAGTACCGCGTGCCTGCCGAGGATCAGCGGGCGTAGTACTCGACGACGAGCTGCTCGTCGCAGATCACCGGGATCTCCTTGCGGTTCGGCTCGCGGTCCAGGCGGAACGCCAGGGCCTTGAGGTTCACCTGGAGGTAGCGCGGGGTCTCACCGTCGGGGGCGAAGCCACCCTCACGGGCGATCGTGAAGAGCGTCTTCTCCTTGGAGCGGTCGCGGACCTGCACGACGTCGTCCGGGCGGACACGGAAGGAGGGCTTGTCGACCTTCTTGCCGTTCACCGCGATGTGGCCGTGGACGACCATCTGGCGGGCCTGGTAGATGGTGCGGGCGATGCCCGAACGCAGGACCAGGGCGTCGAGACGGCGCTCCAGCTCGATGATCAGGGCCTCACCGGTCTTGCCCTGGACCTTGGAGGCACGCTCGTAGGCGCGGACGAGCTGGCGCTCGGACACGTCGTACTGCGCGCGCAGGCGCTGCTTCTCCAGCAGACGGACCTTGTAGTCCGAGTTCTGCTTGCGGCCACGGCCGTGCTCACCCGGCGGGTAGGGGCGGGCCTCGAAGTACTTGACGGCCTTCGGGGTCAGCGCGATGCCGAGGGCACGCGACTTCTTGACCTTGGGGCGGGACTGGTTCGCCACTGTCTTTTCTCTTTCCTGGTTTCCGGCTTGTCAGGGTTGAGGGAGGTCGCATCCGCAGCCGGGGAAACCCTCCTCGGTCCTGACGGACCTCGGTGGGCAGCCGCTCCCCTGGTCTGGGCACATACGTGCAGCACGCGAGTGGCCCACCGACCGGTCCCGTCCTGCGACGAGTGGTGGTGGGCTGCCCGCGACACCGTTCGACGGTGCGCGACGCTCCTGGAGCCGGTCCGGGGGCTGTGCCCCCGGCTGACTCCGGCTGACTGTCCCGTTCTGACTGCACGGGACGCAGCACTCCGGACGAGTTTACAGGGTGCTCAGGACCGCTTTCGACCGAGGTTCTTCCTGGTCCACTCGACCGCGTCCGCGTAGCGGGCCTCGCCGCCGTGCCGGGTCGGCTCGTAGTACTCGCGGTTCCTGAGGGCGTCCGGGGCGTACTGCTGGGCGGCGATGCCCTCGGGCAGGTCGTGCGGATAGACGTATCCCTGGCCGTGGCCGAGCTTGGTCGCGCCCTTGTAGTGGCTGTCGCGCAGGTGCGCGGGGACGGGGCCGGCCAGGCCTTTGCGTACGTCGTCCAGGGCGGCGCCGATCGCGGTGGTCGCGGCGTTGGACTTGGGTGCCAGGGCGAGGGCGATGGTGGCGTGGCTGAGGGTGAGGGCGGCCTCGGGGAAGCCGATCATGGCGACGGCCTGTGCGGCGGCGACCGCGATCGGCAGGGCGTTGGGATCGGCGAGGCCGATGTCCTCGCTGGCCGAGATCATCAGGCGGCGGGCGATGAAGCGGGGGTCCTCGCCGGCCTCGATCATGCGGGCCAGGTAGTGCAGGGCGGCGTCGACGTCGGAGCCCCGGATGGACTTGATCAGGGCGCTGGCGACGTCGTAGTGCTGGTCGCCGTCGCGGTCGTACTTCACCGCGGCCCGGTCGACCGTCTCCTCCAGGGTGGTCAGGCCGATCTCCGCCTCGCCCTTGTCGAGGGCGGCTCCGGCGGCCGCCTCCAGGGCGGTCAGGGCACGGCGGGCGTCGCCGCCGGCGATGCGCAGGAGGTGGCTCTCGGTCTCCTCCGGGAGGGTGACGGCGTCCTTGAGGCCGCGCTCGTCGGTGAGGGCGCGGCGGACAAGGCCCCTGATGTCGTCGTCCGTGAGCGGTTCGAGGGTGAGCAGCAGGGAGCGGGACAGCAGGGGCGAGATCACCGAGAAGTACGGGTTCTCCGTCGTCGCCGCGATGAGCGTCACCCAGCGGTTCTCGACGGCGGGGAGCAGGGAGTCCTGCTGGGCCTTGCTGAAGCGGTGGATCTCGTCGAGGAAGAGGACGGTGTCCTTGCCGAATCCGCCGGAGGCGCGGCGGGCGCCGTCGATGACCGCGCGGACCTCCTTGACACCCGCGGTGATCGCCGACAGTTCGACGAAGCGGGCGTCCGTGGCCCTGGAGACGACGTACGCCAGGGTGGTCTTGCCGGTGCCGGGCGGGCCCCACAGGAGCACGGAGGAGGGGCCGGCCGGGCCGGAGGCCTCCCCGACCAGTCTGCGCAGCGGTGAGCCCGGCTTCAGCAGGTGCTGCTGGCCCACGACCTCGTCGAGGGTGCGCGGGCGCATCCGCACCGCCAGGGGGCTGCTGGACGGCTCCTTCTCCTGGCGTTCTTCGGCTGCGGCGGTGAACAGGTCGGGCTCCACGTCGGCAACCCTAAATCACCGCACTGACAATCCGCCGGGCCGCCCGAACCGGGCCCCTGGCGCCCGGGGTCAGCTGAGCCAGAAGTCCCACCAGCGGGTCAGGATCAGCATGCCGATGATGCCGATGTGCAGCACCGGCATGACCCAGGTGAACTCGGCGAAGAAGCCCTTGAGCCAGCTCGGGGCGGGCAGGAAGCCCTTGCGGATGTTGAACGACGTCACGTACCAGAACATGACGATCGTGGCGACCCAGGCCAGGGAGCACCACAGGCACAGCGCGTTGATCCGGTACAGGGACTGGAACATCAGCCAGGCGCAGAAGCCGACGCCGAACAGGCAGCCGGCGTTGAAGGTGAGCCAGTACCAGCGCGGGAAGCGGGCGCGGGCGAGCAGGCTCACGCCGACGCCGATGACGATGCCGTAGCAGACGAGGCCGAGCATCGGGTTGGGGAAGCCGAAGACGGCGGCCTGCTTGCTCTCCATGACGCTGCCGCAGGACACGACGGGATTGAAGCTGCAGCCGGGCGTGAACGTCTCGCCCTCGGCCTTGGCTTCGAGGATCTTGAACTTGTCGATCGTGATGACCCACGCGGCGAGCAGTCCGGCCGCGCCGGTGATCACCAGCAGCAGGGCGAGGGCCCGGCTGCCGCCCTCCGCGCGGGGCGCGATCTCGGCGCGCTCCGGCTCGGGCTCCGTGGAGACGTCCTTGACTGTCGTCTTGCTCATCACGCCGATTCCGTCACTTGAGGCCTGGACAACTTCGGGCAGGGTCATTGTGCCGCACAGGTACGTCCGTCCACCGTTCGATGGACATAAGGATGTCCGCGCGGTCGTCCCCGAAGGGTGTGTTCCGGCCGACGCTCGTCGCATGACAGCACAGAGGTACGAGCTCGCCGTGGACGTTCGGGGGCTGCGCAAGCGCTACGGCGGGGTGACCGCCGTCGACGGCATGGATCTCGGCATCCGGCGGGGCGAGGTGTTCGGCCTGCTCGGGCCCAATGGCGCGGGCAAGAGCACCACGGTGGAGATCCTCCAGGGCAACCGGGACCGGGACGCGGGCGAGGTGTCCGTGCTGGGGGCGGACCCGGCGACCGGCACGCGCGCGTGGCGCTCGCGTGTCGGAATCGTCTGGCAGGACGAATCGGCGCCCGCGGAGTTGACGGTCCGGGAGACCGTACGGCACTTCGCCCGCTACTACCCGCGGCCCCGCGACCCGGAGGAGGTCATCGGCCTGGTCGGTCTCGAGGCGAAGGCGGACAGCCGGATCAAGGGGCTCTCGGGCGGCCAGCGCCGGCGCCTGGACGTGGCGCTCGGCGTGATCGGCGGTCCGGACCTGCTGCTCCTGGACGAGCCGACCACGGGGTTCGACCCGGCGGCCCGGCGTCAGTTCTGGTCGCTGATCCGCGCCCTGGCCGACGACGGCACGACCATCCTGCTGACCACCCACTACCTGGAGGAGGCGGAAGCCCTCGCCCACCGGCTGGCGATCGTCGCGCAGGGCCGGATCTTGGCCGAGGGCGAGCCCGCGGCGCTGCGGGAGCGCTACGGCACCGAGGCCACCGTCGCCTGGACCGAGCCGGACGGCACCCCGCGTGCGGAGCGCACCGAGACGCCGACCAGGACGGTGGCGGAGCTCATGCACCGCTTCGGCGGCGAGATCCCGGGGCTGACGGTGAGCCGCCCCACCCTGGAGGACGTCTACCTCCGGCTGACCAGACAGGAGGGCACGGCATGAGCACGACCGTCGTACGGGACCGCAGCGGCGTCGTCGTGGACCGGCTGCCCGGTGCCTGGGGGCTCGGGCTGCGGCGGGGTGCCCTGGAGATCCGGCAGTTCTTCCGGCAGCGCGACCAGGTGGTGTTCACCTTCGCCTTCCCGGTCGTCCTCCTCTTCCTGTTCGCGTCGATCTTCCGGGACGACGTGGAGGGCGCGGGCATCACGGCCTCGCAGCTGTACGTCCCGGCGATGATGGCCGCCGGCATCATGTCGACGAGTTTCCAGGCACTCGGCATCTCGATCGCGATCGAGCGGGAGGACAAGGTGCTGCGCCGGCTGCGCGGCACACCGATGCCGCAGGCGGCCTACTTCCTCGGCAAGATCTGGCTGGTTCTCTTCACCGGTCTGCTGGAGACGGCGATCCTGCTCCTCGTCGGCACGACCTTCTACGGTGTGGACCTGCCGTCGGACGCGGGCCGCTGGCTGCACCTGGCGTGGATCTTCGTGCTCGGCATCACGGCGTGCGCCCTGCTCGGCATCGCGATCAGTTCGGTCCCGAAGTCCGCGAACAGCGCGAGCTCCGTCGTCGTGCTGCCCTTCCTGGTGCTGCAGTTCATCTCCGGGGTGTACATCGCCATCGGCACGATCCCCGACTGGATGCTCACCGTCGGCGCACTGTTCCCGCTGAAGTGGATGTGCCAGGGGCTGCGCGGAGTGTTCCTGCCGGAGTCGGCGCAGGTGCTGGAGCAGGCCGGGAGCTGGGAGTTGGGACGGGTGGCCCTGGTGCTCGCGGCGTGGTGCGTCGGAGGATTGGCGCTGTGCCTGCTGACGTTCCGATGGAAGGACCGGCGCGAGGGATGAGCGATGCGGCCCATGCGGACAGCGCCTACACCTGGGAGCGCTCGTTCCGGCTGTGGGACACCTACTTCGCTCTCATCTGGCTGGCCACGGTGGCGTACGTGCTCGCCACCGAGCATCCCGGCTGGCCGGTCCGTGCGCTCGCGGCGGCCCTGCTCGTGCCGCTGGTCCCGCTGTACGTGCTGGCCGGGCGGCGGCTGATCCGGGGGGACCCGCCCGACCAGCGGCAGGCGATCGCGTACCTGACGGCGGCACTGACGCTGTTCCTGCCCTCGGCGGTACTCGCCGACGAGGCGCGGGTGCTGATCTTCGCGCTGATTTCCCAATGCTTCATGACACTGCGGTTGCGGTCGGCACTGGTGGCCGTGGCCGTGATGAACGTGGTGCCGGTGGCGGGCTGGGCGCTGCTGTGGCGGCCCAGCGCCCGGGACATGGTCTTCGACGGCCTCTTCTGCCTGGTCACGTGGGTGTTCTCGGTGGCGATCGGCGTCTGGATCATCCGGATCATCGAGCAGAGCCAGGAGCGGGCCGAGCTGATCGCCGAGCTGGACGCGCGCCGCCACGAGATCGGACGGCTGTCCGAGGCCCATGGGGCGCTGGCCGAGCGGGAGCGGCTGGCCCGGGAGATCCATGACACGCTCGCCCAGGGGTTCACCAGTGTGGTGATGCTGATCCAGGCGGTCGAGGCGGAACTGGATCACGACGTCTCCGAGGCGCGGCGCCATCTGCGGCTGATGGATGACACGGCCCGGCAGAACCTCGCCGAGGCCCGGGCCCTGGTCGCCGGGGGCGCGCCGGCCGACCTGGCCGGGGCGTCCCTGCCGGACGCGCTGCGGCGGCTCGCAACACGTCATGACGCGGAGCTGGAGGTGGCGGGCCCGGTGCGGATCCTGCCCGCCGGGCCGGAGGTGGTCGCGCTGCGCGCGTGCCAGGAGGCGCTGGCGAACGTTCGCAAGCACGCGGGGAGTTCGGTGCCGGTATGCGTGTCGCTGAGGTACGCCGACGATGCGCTGACGGTGTCCGTGCGGGACGGCGGCTGCGGCTTCGACCCGGGCGCCGTGCGCGGCGGGTACGGTCTGGCGGGGCTGCGGGCCCGGGCCGAGGAGGTGGGCGGAACGGCCGAGGTGACCAGCGCCCCGGGTGACGGCACGGTCGTGACCGTCCGGCTGCCGCTGGTGAGGAGGGAGACGCCGTGATCCGGATCATCCTGGCCGACGACCATCCCGTCGTACGGGAGGGGCTGCGGGCGATGCTCAGTGCCGAGCCCGACCTGGAGGTCGTCGCCGACGCGTCCAGCGGGCCGCAGGCGGAGGCGCTGGCGGCTCAGTTGCGGCCCGACATCGTGCTGATGGACCTGCGGATGCCGGGCGGCGGCGGTGTGGACTCCATCGAGCGGATGACGCGGGCCGGGCTGCCCTGCCGGGTGGTCGTGCTGACGACGTACGAGACGGACCGGGACATCCTGCGGGCGGTGGAGGCCGGGGCAGCGGGTTATCTGCTGAAGGACCTGCCCCGCGCGGAGCTGGCCGAGGCCGTGCGGGCCGCGGCGCGCGGTGAGACGGTGCTGGCTCCGTCTGTGGCGGCCCGGCTGGTCGACCAGTTGCGCGCCAAGCCGGAGCGGCCACGGCTGTCGGAACGCGAGACCGCCGTGCTGCGGCTGGTCGCCGAGGGCTGCACGAACGCGGACATCGGACGCCGGCTGTTCATCGGGGAATCGACGGTGAAGACGTATCTGCTGCGCGTCTTCGGCAAGTTGGGAGTGGACGACCGGACGGCGGCCGTCACGAGCGCGCTGCGGCACGGGCTGCTGGAACCGTGACGAGGGCGCCGGGCACCTCGGTGGGTGCCCGGCGCCCTCGCCGGCATGCCGCTAGGACCTGTTGCGGGAGTGGCGTCTGCCGCGCGACGCCCGGCATGCTCCCCCAAAGTCTTCGAGCAGGGGCCCCACTCGCCGCACCGCCCGAAAGCCCGAGTACGCCCAGTACGAGGGCTTCCGGGCGGCACTCCCCCAAGCTCTTCGAGCAGGGGGTACCCCCAGAGCACGCACCGGACGCCGCGCGGCCGCCCTTGGGGCGACGACGCCACTTTCTCAACAGGCCCTAGCCGAGCCGGGCTTCCAGTTCCGCCACGATCTCGTGCACGCCCACCGCCGACTGTTCGCCCGACTCCATGTCCTTGAGCTGGACGACGCCCTCGGCGAGGTCGCGCTCGCCGGCGACGATCGTGTAGCGGGCGCCGCTGCGGTTGGCGTTCTTCATCGCGCCCTTGAGGCCCTTGCCGCCGTAGGAGAAGTCGGCCGCGATGCCGTTCTTGCGCAGCTCCGTGACCTTGCCGAACAGGAAGCGGCGGGCCTCCTCGCCGAGCGGGACGGCGAACACGCTGGTGGTGGCGGGGAGTTCGAGTGCGACACCCTCCGCCTCCAGGGCCAGGACCGTGCGGTCGACGCCGAGGGCCCAGCCGACGGACGGCAGCGCGGGGCCGCCGATCATCTCGGACAGGCCGTCGTAGCGTCCGCCGCCGCCCACCGCGGACTGCGAGCCCAGGCCGTCGTGGACGAACTCGAAGGTCGTACGCGTGTAGTAGTCCAGGCCGCGCACCAGCTTCGGGTCGTCCTCGAAGGTGACGCCCGCCGCTGTGATCAGCTCGCGGACCTCCTCGTGGTACGCCTTGCACGCGTCGCACAGGTAGTCGCGCAGCAGCGGGGCGCCCCCCAGCTGCTTCTGGACCGACTCACGCTTGTCGTCCAGGACACGCAGCGGGTTGATCTCCGCGCGGCGCAGGGTGTCCTCGTCCAGTTCCAGGCCGCGCAGGAAGTCCTGCAGCGCCGTGCGGTACACCGGGCGGCACTCCTTGTCGCCCAGGCTGTTGAGCAGGATCCGGAAGTCACTCAGGCCCAGCGAGCGGTACGCCTGGTCGGCCAGAATGATCAGTTCGGCGTCCAGGGCCGGGTCCTCGGCGCCGATCGCCTCGGCGCCGACCTGGGAGAAGTGGCGGTAGCGGCCCTTCTGGGGGCGCTCGTAGCGGTAGTACGAGCCGGAGTACCAGAGCTTGACCGGGAGGTTGCCCGCCTTGTGCAGGTTGGCCTCCAGCGCGGCGCGCAGGACCGAGGCCGTGCCCTCGGGGCGCAGGGCGAGCCGGTCGCCGCCCTTGGTCTCGAAGGCGTACATCTCCTTGGTCACGATGTCGGTGGACTCACCGACTCCGCGCGCGAAGAGTTCGACGCTCTCGAAGCCCGGCGTCTCGATGTAGCCGTAACCGGAGTTGCGCAGCGGCGCGGCGATCGCCTCGCGGACCGCGAGGTACTTCGAGGAGTCCGGCGGGATCAGGTCGTACGTGCCCTTGGGGGCCTTGAAGGTGCTCACGGAAGGTCTCGTCACATTCCTCGTCGGGGAGTCTCGAAGGCTCCCTGGCCGGCCGCCACCTGCCGCAGGTACGGGTTGGTGGCGCGCTCCTGGCCGATCGTGGTCTGGGGGCCGTGGCCGGACAGCACCACGGTCGAGTCGTCGAGCGGCAGGCACACGCGGGCCAGCGAGTCGAGCATCTCGGCCATGTCACCGCCGGGCAGGTCGGTGCGTCCGATGGAGCCGGCGAACAGCAGGTCGCCCGAGAACAGGATCGGCGGGATGTCCGCCGCCTCGGGCATGCCGAAGGTCACCGACCCCTTGGTATGTCCGGGCGCGTGCGCGACGGACAGCTCCAGGCCCGCCAGCTCCAGCTTCGCACCGTCGGCCAGCTCCTTGACGTCGTCGGGCTCCCCCACGGTCAGCTCGCCCAGGAGCGGCATCCCGATGGACCGGCCGATTCCCTTCTCGGGGTCGCTCATCATGTACCGGTCGTCGGGGTGGATCCAGGCCGGCACGTCGTGCGCGCCGCACACCGGGACGACCGAGGCCACATGGTCGATGTGGCCGTGCGTGAGGACGACGGCGACGGGCTTGAGGCGATGCTTGCTGATCGCTTCCTCGACGCCGTCGGCGGCCTGGTGGCCGGGGTCGATGATCACGCACTCCTCACCGGCGGCGGGGGCGACGAGATAGCAATTCGTCCCCCAGGCCCCGGCGGGGAACCCGGCAATGAGCACGATCGTCCTTCGTTGTGTCGATACGGGCGGCTGCGGTCGCTCACAGAGCCTACCGGCGCTGCCGATTCCTCAGCGAACCCATATACGGTACGGGTCACACGCAGGCGGTCGGCGCACAGGACGCACGCGTACCGGTCGACGTATCAGACGCATGAGGAGAGAACCCGGTGGTCAGCCAGGAACAGCGGCGGCGTCAGCTCGCCCGGGAGAAGTTCTTGCGACAGCAGCAGCGACGCACTGACGCACGACGCAAGGCCCGCATCCGCAACTCCGTGATCGCCTCGGTGCTGGGCGTGGTCGTGGTGCTCTCCGTGACGGTCTTCCTGACCAAGCCGTTCGAGGACAACGGCAAGACGGAGAACGCGAACGCGGACGTCACCCCGAGCGCCACGCCCAGCAAGGCCCCGGATCCGTGCGAGAAGCCGGCCGCGGGCAAGGTCAAGTCGCAGACCTGGAAGAAGGAACCGGCGCTGACCATCGACAAGTCGGCGACCTACACGATGAAGCTGGACACGACCTGCGGCGAGATGGACATCGCGCTGAAGGCGTCGGCGGCCCCGCGCACCGTCAACTCGTTCAACTTCCTCGCCGGCAAGGGCTACTTCGACCACAGCAAGTGCCACCGGCTCACCGACCAGGGCATCTACGTCCTGCAGTGCGGTGACCCGCAGGGCACCGGCATGGGCGGTCCCGGCTACACCATCCCGGACGAGAACCTCAAGGACAAGAGCCTCAAGGGCGGGGTGTACCCGGCGGGGACGGTCGCGATGGCGAACCAGTACAACGCCCAGACGAAGGAGGGACGCGACAGCGGCGGCAGCCAGTTCTTCCTCGTCTACCAGGACAGTCAGCTGCCGCCCGACTACACACCGTTCGGAACGGTGTCCGAGGCGGGCATGAAGGTGCTGCAGAAAATCGCCAAGGCCGGGGCACAGGCTCCCGACCCTCAGACGGGCAACACGGCGCCCAACGCGACGGTCGTGATCAACAAGGCCACGGTCAGCGAATCCTGACCCTCAACTGCGAAATTTCGGTCGCGCGGGATGCGGACAGGCCCCCCGCCGGTCGCCTATGTTGGCCGTGACGAAACTGTGGACGATGCCCGGGGGAGCTTCAGGCCCCCCGCAGGCATCATGTGGAGGAGGCGCTGTGAGCAGCGACCCGTGGGGCCGCGTCGACGAGACGGGGACCGTGTACGTGCGTACGGCCGACGGCGAGCAGGTCGTCGGTTCCTGGCAGGCAGGCTCCCCTGAGGAGGCGCTGGCCTATTTCGAGCGCAAGTACGAGGGCCTGGTTGTCGAGATCGGCCTCCTCGAGAAGCGAGTGAAGACCACCGACCTGTCGGCGAAGGACGCGCAGGCCGCCATCGACCACATCCGCGAGCAGGTCGACGCGCATCACGCGGTGGGCGACCTGGACGCCCTGCGGGTCCGGCTGGACAAGCTCGTGGAGACCGTCGAGAAGCGCCGCGAGGAGCGCAAGCAGCAGCGCGCCAAGCAGTCCGACGAGGCGCGGCACGCCAAGGAGGCGCTGGTCGCCGAGGCGGAGGAGCTGGCACAGTCCGACCAGTGGCGGGCGGCCGGTGAGCGGCTGCGGGCCCTGGTGGACACCTGGAAGGGTCTGCCGCGGCTGGACCGCAAGTCCGACGACGAGCTGTGGCACCGGTTCTCGCACGCGCGGTCGGCGTTCTCCAAGCGGCGCAAGCAGCACTTCGCGCAGCTGGACGCGCAGCGCGAGGAGGCGCGCAAGACCAAGGAGCGGCTGGTCTCCGAGGCCGAGGCGCTCTCGAACTCGACGGACTGGGGTGCGACGGCCGCGCGCTACCGCGAGCTGATGTCCGAGTGGAAGGCCGCGGGCCGCGCCCAGCGTGAGCACGAGGACGACCTGTGGAACCGCTTCCGCGGCGCCCAGGACGTCTTCTTCGCGGCCCGCAGCTCGGTGTTCGCCGAGCGGGACGCGGAGCAGTCGGAGAACCTCAAGCTCAAGGAGGAGCTGGCCGAGGAGGCCGAGAAGCTGCTGCCGATCACGGACCTGAAGGCGGCCCGCGCCGCGTTCCGGAACGTGAACGAGCGCTGGGAGGCCATCGGCCATGTGCCGCGCGACGCCCGGCCGAAGGTCGAGGGCCGGATGCACGCGGTCGAGAAGGCTCTCCAGGAGGCCGAGGAGACCGAGTGGCGCCGGACGAACCCGGAGGCACGCGCGCGTGCCGAGGGTCTGACCGGCCAGCTCCAGGCCGCGGTGGACAAGCTGCGGGGCCAGATCGAGCAGGCCCGGGCGCAGGGCAACAACGCCAGGGCCGACAAGCTCGAGCGTGAGCTCGAGGGCCGTCAGGCGCTGCTGGACCAGGCGCTGAAGGGCCTGCAGGAGTTCGGGGGCTGACCAGCCGGCCGAGAGGGGCTCCCGTACACGTCGTACGGGAGCCCTTTCGTGTGGTCGCTACGAGCGGTTACGACCTGCTGCGCGCCGAGGTCACGCGGTACACGTCGTAGACGCCCTCCACGCCCCGGACCGCCTTCAGCACATGGCCGAGGTGTTTCGGGTCGCCCATCTCGAAGGTGAAGCGGGAGATGGCGACGCGGTCGCGGGAGGTCTGGACGGCCGCGGACAGGATGTTGACGTGCTGGTCGGACAGGACGCGGGTGACGTCCGAGAGGAGCCGGGAGCGGTCCAGTGCCTCGACCTGGATGGCGACCAGGAAGACCGAGGACTGGGTGGGCGCCCACTCGACCTCGAGGATGCGCTCGGGCTCGCGGGACAGTGACTCCACGTTCACGCAGTCATGGCGGTGAACCGATACACCACTACCACGGGTGACGAAGCCGATGATGGGGTCGCCCGGGACGGGTGTACAGCAGCGGGCCAGTTTGACCCACACGTCCTCGACGCCCTTGACGACGACGCCCGGGTCGGCGCTGGAGCGGCGCTTGCGGCTGCGGCCGCGGGCCGGCGGGACCGACTCGTCGATCTCCTCGGTGGCGGCCTCCTCGCCCCCGAGGGCCTGGACCAGCTTCTGCACGATGTTCTGCGCGGAGACATGGCCCTCGCCGATCGCCGCGTACAGCGCGGAGATGTCCGCGTAGCGCATCTCGTGCGCGAGCGTGACCAGCGAGTCGCCGGTCAGGATGCGCTGGATCGGCAGGTTCTGCTTGCGCATCGCGCGGACGATGGCGTCCTTGCCCTGCTCGATCGCCTCGTCGCGGCGTTCCTTGGAGAACCAGGCCCGGATCTTGTTGCGGGCTCGCGGTGACTTGACGAAGCCGAGCCAGTCGCGGGAGGGGCCGGCGCCGGGTGCCTTGGAGGTGAAGACCTCGACCAGGTCGCCGTTGTCGAGGGTGGACTCCAGCGGGACCAGCCGGCCGTTGACCCGGGCGCCTATGGTGCGGTGGCCGACCTCGGTGTGGACCGCGTAGGCGAAGTCCACGGGAGTGGCACCGGCGGGGAGCGCTATGACGTCGCCCTTGGGGGTGAAGACGAAGACCTCGTTGCGGGAGAGGTCGAAGCGCAGCGACTCCAGGAACTCTCCGGGGTCCTCGGTCTCCTTCTGCCAGTCCAGGAGCTGGCGCAGCCAGGCCATGTCGTTGAGGTGGTCGTCCTTGCTCTTACCGGACGACTTGGGGACGTCGCTGCGCACCTTCGAGGCGCCGGCGACGGCCTCCTGCTTGTACTTCCAGTGCGCGGCGATGCCGTACTCGGCGCGGCGGTGCATGTCGAACGTCCGGATCTGCAGCTCGACCGGTTTGCCGCCGGGGCCGATGACCGTCGTGTGCAGCGACTGGTACATGTTGAACTTGGGCATCGCGATGTAGTCCTTGAACCGGCCGGGGACCGGGTTCCATCGCGCGTGCACCGTGCCGAGGGCCGCGTAGCAGTCGCGGACGGTGTCCACGAGGACGCGGATGCCCACCAGGTCGTAGATCTCCGCGAAGTCACGGCCGCGGACGATCATCTTCTGGTAGACGCTGTAGTAGTGCTTGGGGCGGCCGGTGACGGTGGCCTTGATGCGGGCCGCCCGCAGGTCCTGCTGGACCTCGTCGGTGACGATGGCCAGGTACTCGTCACGCTTCGGCGCCCGCTCGGCCACCAGCCGGACGATCTCGTCGTACATCTTGGGGTAGAGGATCGCGAAGGCGAGGTCCTCCAGTTCCCACTTGATGGTGTTCATGCCGAGGCGGTGGGCGAGCGGCGCGTAGATCTCCAGCGTCTCGCGCGCCTTCTTCTCCTGCTTCTCGCGCTTGAGGTAGCGCATGGTGCGCATGTTGTGCAGGCGGTCGGCGAGCTTGATGACCAGGACCCGGGGGTCCTTGGCCATGGCGACGACCATCTTGCGCACGGTCTCGGCCTGCGCGGCCTCGCCGAACTTGACCTTGTCGAGCTTGGTGACGCCGTCGACGAGCAGGGTGACGATGTCGCCGAAGTCGCGGCGCAGGTCGTCCAGGCCGTACTCGGTGTCCTCGACCGTGTCGTGCAGCAGGCCCGCCATCAGCGTGGCCGGGTCCATGCCCAGCTCCGCGAGGATCGTGGTGACGGCGAGCGGGTGCGTGATGTACGGGTCGCCGCTCTTGCGCTTCTGGCCGCGGTGCCAGCGCTCGGCGACCTGGTAGGCGCGCTCGATCTGGCGGAGCGTCGACGTCTCGATCTTCGGGTCGTTGCTGCGCACTATCCGCAGCAGCGGCTCCAGCACCGGGTTGTACGGGTTCGCGCGCTGCACACCGAGCCGGGCCAGGCGGGCGCGGACGCGGTTGGAGGAGCCGGTCCGGGCCGGCTGACCGGGGGCCTGGCGCACCGGTGGGGCGGGCTTGGGGCGCGCCTGCTCGGCGGGCTTGTCGACCGGCGCCGACTGGGCGTGTTCGACCGGCCCGCGGGTGTCGTTCTTCGCGTGGGGCGCGTTCGGCGCGGGCTTGGCCGCGGCTGCCGAGGCGGACTCGGGCTTGGCGGCGGTCAGGTGCTGGGCCTCGTCTGGCAAGAGGGCTCCTCGTGCGCGATCCGGGTCCCCGGTCAGGCTCCGGAGCACCCATGGTAGCGATCCTGGGCCTCAGGATCGCCTTCAGGCCAATGTGAGAGCCGTCAACCCGGGAAACGCGAGAGGCGGGCTCCGGATTCCTCCGGGCCCGCCTCCGCGGAGTCGTGCCGGTGCCCACCGGGCTGCTCGGGGCCGCTAGACCGTGAGCAGCGCCTCCAGCGGAGCACCGTGGAGAGCCGGTTCCAGGCGGCCGCGGCCGCCGAGGAAGCCGAGCTCCATGAGGACGGCGAGGCCCGCGACCTCGGCTCCGGCCCGGCGGATGAGCTGGACCGAGGCCTCGGCGGTGCCGCCGGTGGCGAGGACGTCGTCGACGATCAGCACGCGGTCCCCGGCGGTGAGGTCCTCGGCGTGCACCTCGATCTCCGCCGAGCCGTACTCCAGGTCGTAGGCCTGGGCGAGGGTGGCTCCGGGGAGCTTGCCCGCTTTGCGTACGGGGATGAAGCCGAGACCGGCTCGGACGGCGACGGGGGCGCCGAGGATGAAGCCGCGGGCCTCCAGACCGACGACCTTGGTGGCGCCGGCGCGCTCGGCGATCTCGGCGAGGGCGTCGGTGAGCGCGGTGAACGCCGCCGGGTCCGCCAGGAGCGGGGTGATGTCCTTGAACATCACGCCCGGCTCCGGGTAGTCGGCCACGTCCCGGATGCGGCTGAGCAGCAGCTCCCTGATGTCGGTCACCGGCGCTTCCCCGAGGGTCGGCCACGGCCGCGGGGACGGGACGCGGGCTGGTTGCGCGGGCCGACGACCGCGGGGGCGGCGTCCTCGGGCTCGCCCGCGTACGACTCGTCGTCCTCGTGGACCTCGGTCTCGCCCTTGGCGGCCAGCTGGGACCGCTTGGCGAGGACACGCTTCCTCAGGGCCTTCAGCTGCGGCTCGCGCTCCTTGAAGTCGGCGACGAGCGGCGTGGCGATGAAGATCGAGGAGTACGCACCGGCGGCGAGGCCGACGAACAGCGACAGCGAGATGTCGTTCAGCATGCCGGCGCCGAGGACGCCGCCGCCGATGAACAGCAGGCCCGCGACCGGCAGCAGCGCGACCACCGTGGTGTTGACGGAGCGGACCAGGGTGCTGTTGATCGAGCGGTTGGCGACGTCGCTGTAGGTCCAGCGGGTCTGCTTGGTGATGTCCTTGGTCTGTTCCTTGAGGCTGTCGAACACCACGACCGTGTCGTAGAGCGAGTAGCCGAGGATGGTCAGCAGACCGATCACCGTGCCCGGTGTGACCTCGAAGCCCACCAGGGCGTAGATGCCGACCGTGATGGTGATGTCGTGGATCAGTGCGACGAACGCCGCCATCGCCATGCGCCACTCGAAGGCGATCGCGAGGTAGATCACCACCAGGACCATGAAGATGCCGAGGCCCTGCCAGGCCTTGTTCGCGATCTGCTCGCCCCAGCTGGGGCCGACCAGTTCGGCGTTGATCTGCTCCGAGTCGATCTTGAGGTCGTCGGCGAGCGTGCTCTTGATCTTGTTCGCCGCGCTGGTGTCGATGCCGGCGACCTGGATGCGCAGGCTGCCGTCGCCGAGCTTCTGGACGATCGCGTCGTGACCGGAGGCCTCTTCCGCGTACTCCTCCGCCTGGGACACCGAGACGCTGGTGTTCTTCGGGGTGTTGAAGACGGCGCCGCCCTGGAACTCGATGCCCATGTTCAGGCCGCGGACCGCCAGGCCGACGATGGCCATGATGGTGATCAGGATGGAGACGCCGTACCAGATCTTGCGGTTCTTGACGAAGTCGTAGCCGACCTCGCCACGGTGCAGTCGGGCGCCGAGGTTGCCGAGTTTCGACATCTCAGGCCTCCTTGGGGTCGACGGAGACGGCGGGGCGGCGGGTGCGGCGCAGCGGCGGCTGCGCACCCAGGCTCTTCGGGTCGAGGCCGGACCACTTGTGGCCGTTCGCGAAGAAGGGGCGGCGAGCCATCAGCGTGAGCAGCGGCTTGGTGAAGAGGAACACGACGACCACGTCGAGCAGGGTGGTCAGGCCGAGCGTGAACGCGAAGCCCTGGACCTTGCCGACGGTGACGACGAAGAGCACCGCGGCGGCGAGGAAGGACACGAAGTCGGAGACCAGGATGGTGCGCCGGGCGCGCGGCCAGGCCCGCTCGACGGCGGGGCGCAGCGAGCGGCCTTCCCGGATCTCGTCGCGGACGCGTTCGAAGTACACGATGAACGAGTCCGCCGTGATACCGATCGCGACGATGGCACCGCACACGGCCGGCAGGTTCAGCGCGAAGCCGATGGCCGGGCCGAGCAGGGACATGAGCGTGTAGGTGAGGGCGGCGGAGGCCAGCAGTGAGATGATCGCGATGAACGACAGGCCGCGGTAGTAGGCCAGCAGGTAGATGACGACGAGCGCGAGACCGATCGCGCCGGCGATCAGCCCGGCCTGCAGCTGGTCACCGCCCAGCGCGGCGGTCACGGTCGTCATGCTGTCCACCTTGAAGGTCAGCGGCAGCGCACCGTACGACAGCATGTTGGCGAGTTCCTGGGCGGACTGCTGGGTGAAGTTGCCGGAGATCTCCGCGTTGCCGCCGGTCAGGGCCTGCCGCACATACGGGTCGGAGACCACCTCACCGTCGAGGACGATCGCGAACTGGTTCTGCGGCGACTGGTTCTGCGCCAGCTTGCCGGTGATGTTCGCGAACTTCTTGGCGCCCCCGTCGGTGAAGTCCATCGTGACCGTCCAGCCCGCACCGGTCTGGGTGTTCAGGACGGCCTGGGCCTCGTCCACGTCCGTGCCGTCGACCTCGGCGGGGCCGAGGATGTACTTCTGCCACTGACCCTGCGAGTTCTGGCCGCAGGCGAGCGTCGACTCGGAGGCCTTGACGCCGTCGCCCACGGTGGAGCGGGTCGCCTCGTCGGTGCAGTCGAGCTTGGCGTACTGCTCCTGGAGCTTGCTCGGGTCGTCACCCGCGGCACCGCCGGTCGCGGAGGCGGAGGGGCTGGCCTTCGCCTCGCCCGAGGCGCTCGCGGACGGCGTCGCGTCGGCCTTCAGCGCGTCGGTGACCGCGCGGCCCTGCGTGGTGGGAGAGGCAGACGGGGAGGCGGAACCCTGGTCGGCGGCCTCGGGCTTGTCGGTGGCCTTGCCGGACGGCTGGTCCGAAGGGCTTCCCGTGGGGCTCGGCGAGGGGCTGGCCGCGCCGCCGCCGGAGACCTCGGTGACGAGGACCGGGCGGAAGTAGAGCTTGGCGGTGGTGCCGACCTGCTTGCGCGCCTGCTCGGAGTTCGTGCCCTTGGGGATGTTGACGATGATGTTGTCCCGGCCCTGTGTCTGGACCTCGGCCTCCTGGACGCCCAGACCGTTGACACGGCGCTCCATGATGGAGACGGCGGTGTCCATATTGGTCTTGTTGATCGCCGCCTCGTTGCCGGCCTCCGGGACCGCGCGGAGCGTGATGCTCGTACCGCCGGCCAGGTCGATGCCGAGACGCGGGGTGGTGTGCCCCGAGGCGAACATCCCACCGGTGAGCGCCGCGATGGCGATCAGGATCAGGGCCAGCGAGCGCCCCGGCTTGCTCTGGGCGCTCGCGCTCCGGCCCTTTTTAGGTGTGGCCACCTTCTCGTACTCCCTCTCGGGCCGCCTCGCTCCGGATCGGCGGACGGGCGGCCATGACATGGTGTCGGGACTCCGTGCCAGCCGGTCGCGTGCCGGGGGGGGGGGGGGGGGGGGGGGGGGGGGGGGGGGGGGGAAACAAACCCCCCCCCCCGCAACAACCCACTGAACCCCAACCCAACCCAACCCCAACACAC
>NZ_JBVIPD010000006.1:256913-308733 GCF_055578235.1 Streptomyces sp. NPDC033136 | reverse complement strand
TTTTTTGTCCTTCCTTTGGTTCTTCTTCTCTTCGGGTGGGCGGACGGTGAGCCGGGACGTGTTGTGGGGACTTTGTCCGGGCGGGTCGTGGGGGGGGGTGCGCGGGCCGGGCCCGCGCACCCCGGGACACGACTACTTCGCCTCGGAGTCGCCGTCGGTCTTCTTCGGCTCTGCGTCCGTCTTCGCCTCACCGGCGGCGGTGTCGCCGGCCGGCTCGTCGGCCGCGTCCTTCTTGCCGAGGTCGACGGCCTTGTCGTCAGCGGGGGCGTCGGCTGCGGAGTCGTCGGTCTCGGTGAGGGAGGAGGCGTCGTCCGGGACGATGTCGGCGTCGGACTTCAGGTCGTGCTCGATGCCGTGGACGATGCGGTTGTACTCGTCGTCGGTGAGGACGGCGCCGATGGAGTTCTTGGCGAAGAGGAGCTCGACGCCGGGACCGGCGTCGACGAGGACGGTGTCCTCGTTGACCTCCTTGACCGTGGCGTACATGCCCCCGATGGTGCGGACACCGCTGCCGGGCTGCATTTGGTTCCGCATCTCCACGGCCTGCTGCTGCTTCTTCTTGGCCGACCGGGTCATCAGGAACATGGCCCCGATGAGCACGATGAACGGGAGGAGGGTCAGGAGACTCACGGGTCGGTACTTCCTTCACACGACCGCGCTGTGAGCGGCCAGATGGTTGGGGGTGTGTACGCCGCCGACAAAGGCGGCATCGGCGGAGTCTAAGCGAGTCCACGCGCATGGAACAACGCTCAGCATGGCACCGGGGTTCCTGCTCCGGCCACTGGCCTCGCCGTCCCGGAGCCGTGACGGCGCCATCACGCCCCGAACAGGTCCTGTTGTCCGTTTCCGGCGGTCTGGGAGCGGGGCGGGGTGAGGCCGAGATGCGCCCATGCGGCGGGGGTGGCGACCCGGCCGCGGGGGGTGCGGGCCAGCAGTCCCTCCCGTACGAGGAAGGGTTCGGCGACCTCTTCCACGGTCTCACGCTCCTCCCCCACCGCGACCGCGAGCGTGGACAGTCCGACGGGCCCGCCGCCGAACAGCTTGAGCAGCGCTTCCAGCACGCCCCGGTCGAGGCGGTCCAGGCCTCGCGCGTCCACCTCGTACACGGCGAGGGCGGCGGCGGCGATGTCCTGGGTGATCAGCCCGTCGGCCTTGACCTGCGCGTAGTCCCGGACGCGGCGCAGCAGGCGGTTGGCGATACGAGGGGTGCCGCGGGAGCGGCCGGCGATCTCGGCGGCGCCCGCCGGATCGACCTCGACCTCCAGGAGGGTGGCCGAGCGGTGGATGACCCGCTCCAGTTCGGCCGGTTCGTAGAACTCCATGTGCGCGGTGAAGCCGAAGCGGTCGCGCAGCGGGGGCGGCAGCAGGCCGGCGCGGGTGGTGGCGCCGACCAGGGTGAAGGGGGGCAGTTCGAGGGGGATGGCGGTGGCTCCGGGGCCCTTGCCGACGATGACGTCGACGCGGAAGTCCTCCATCGCCATGTACAGCATCTCCTCGGCGGGCCGGGACATGCGGTGGATCTCGTCGAGGAAGAGGACCTCGCCCTCCTGGAGGGAGGAGAGGATCGCGGCGAGGTCGCCGGCGTGCTGGATGGCGGGGCCCGAGGTGATGCGGATGGGGGCTTCCATCTCAGCCGCGATGATCATCGACAGGGTGGTCTTGCCGAGGCCGGGGGCGCCCGAGAGCAGGACGTGATCGGCGGTGGCGCCACGCGCGCGAGCCGCCCGCAGGACGAGGTCGAGCTGCTCGCGGACCTTCTCCTGGCCGATGAACTCGTCCAGGTCCTTGGGACGCAGGGCGGCCTCGACGGCCTGGTCCTCACGGTCGGCGACGGAGTCCACCAGCCGCTCCGCGTCGGGACCGGCGAGCCCCTCGGCGGCCTCGGCGTCGGTCGTGTCGTCCCAGTTCATGGAGTGTGCCTCGGAATCTCGGTGCGGACTATCGGGCGCGGTTCAGGGTCTGCAGGGCCGCCTTCAGCAGCTGGCCCACCTGGGGCGTGCCCTTGGCGGCCTCGGCCTGCGGAGCCACGGCGGCCACCGCCTCGTCGGCCTCCCGGGTCGCGTACCCGAGGCCGATCAGGGCCGCGTGCAGCTGGTCGCGCCAGCCGCTGCTGACCGGGGCGCCGACGGCGGGTGCGCCGACCGGGGCGCCGAGCCGGTCCTTCAGTTCCAGGAGCAGCTTCTGGGCACCCTTCTTACCGATGCCGGGGACGGCGGTGAGGGCCTTCTCGTCGGCGGTCGCGACGGCCCGGCGCAGGGCGTCCGGGCTGTGCACGGCGAGCATGGCCTGGGCCAGCCGGGGGCCGACCCCGCTGGCCGTCTGGAGCAGCTCGAAGACCTGCCGCTCGTCGTCGTCCGCGAAGCCGTACAGGGTCAGTGAGTCCTCACGGACGACGAGGGACGTGTGCAGTTTGGCGGGCCGGCCCGTGCGGAGCGTGGACAGGGTGTTCGGCGTGCACTGGACGGCCATGCCGACGCCCCCGACCTCGACGACCGCGGCGTCGGGGGCGAGCGCGGCGACCGTGCCGCTGACGAAGGCGATCATGCCGTACGGCCTTTCGATGTGTGCAGGGCGACGGCCTGCTGGAGTCGGTTCTGCGCGGGGGCGCGCCAGATGTGGCAGATGGCGAGGGCGAGGGCGTCGGCCGCGTCGGCGGGCCTGGGCGGCGCGCTGAGCCGGAGCAGGCGGGTCACCATGGCTCCGACCTGGGCCTTGTCGGCCCGGCCGCTGCCGGTGACGGCGGCCTTGACCTCGCTCGGGGTGTGCAGCGCCACGGGGATGCCGCGACGGGAGGCGCACAGCAGGGCGACGGCGCTGGCCTGGGCGGTGCCCATCACCGTACGGACGTTGTGCTGGCTGAAGACGCGCTCGACGGCGACGCATTCGGGCCGGTGCTCGTCCAGCCACTCCTCGAGTCCCTGCTCGATGGCGACGAGGCGGTGGCCGAGGTCGGCGTCCGCGGGCGTGCGGACGACGCCGACGCCGATCATCGTGAGCGGCCGTCCGGCGACACCCTCGACCACGCCCACACCACACCGGGTCAGTCCCGGGTCCACCCCCAAGACGCGCACGCGCCCCTCCCTTTCGATCGCCTGTTTGTGCAGGCTATCGGGTGCCACCGACAACGCGACGGGCCGACGGGGTGTGTCCCGTCGGCCCGTTGGTCCTCGGAGCCCTTCGCAGGGCGCGGCGTTACGCGTCGACCTTCTCCATGACCTCGTCGCTGACGTCGAAGTTGGCGAAGACGTTCTGCACGTCGTCGCTGTCCTCGAGCGCGTCGATGAGCTTGAAGATCTTCTTGGCGCCCTCCTCGTCCAGCTCGACCTGCATGGTCGGGACGAAGTTGGCGTCGGCGGAGTCGTAGTCGATGCCGGCGTCCTGAAGGGCGGTGCGGACCGCGACCAGGTCGGTGGCCTCGCTGAGCACCTCGAAGCTCTCGCCGAGGTCGTTGACCTCTTCGGCGCCCGCGTCCAGCACGGCGGCCAGCACGTCGTCCTCGGTCAGCTCGCCCTTGGGGACGATCACGACGCCCTTGCGGTTGAACAGGTACGACACCGAGCCCGGGTCGGCCATGGAGCCGCCGTTGCGGGTCATGGCGACGCGGACCTCGGAGGCGGCGCGGTTGCGGTTGTCGGTGAGGCACTCGATGAGCACCGCGACACCGTTCGGGCCGTAGCCCTCGTACATGATCGTCTCGTAGTCGGCGCCGCCGGCCTCCAGGCCCGCGCCGCGCTTGACCGCGGAGTCGATGTTCTTGTTGGGTACCGACGACTTCTTCGCCTTCTGGATGGCGTCATAGAGCGTCGGGTTGCCCTCGGGGTCGGCGCCGCCCATCCGGGCCGCCACCTCGATGTTCTTGATCAGCTTCGCGAAGAGCTTGCCGCGCTTGGCATCGATGACGGCCTTCTTGTGCTTCGTCGTGGCCCATTTAGAGTGGCCGGACATCTGCCTGTCTCCTTCGCGTAACCCATCTCAGCAACGAACGCAGGAATCCTACAAGGACTCGGCTGTCCGGTTCGCCCGCACCATGTCGACGAACAGGGCGTGCACCCGGTGGTCGCCGGTCAGTTCCGGGTGGAACGAGGTCGCCAGCGCGCTGCCCTGGCGGACCGCGACGATGTGGCCACCGTGCTCGGCGAGCACCTCCGCACCGGCCCCGACGGACTCGACCCAGGGGGCGCGGATGAAGACGCCCTCCACAGGGTCGCCCCCGACGCCCTTGATGTCGACGGCCGCCTCGAAGGACTCGTTCTGCCGGCCGAAGGCGTTGCGGCGCACGATCATGTCGATGCCGCCGATGGTCTCCTGGCCCGAGCGCGGGTCGAGGATCTTGTCGGCGAGCATGATCATGCCGGCGCAGGTGCCGTAGACGGGCATGCCGTCCCGCACGCGCGCGCGGAGCGGCTCCATCACGCCGAACAGCACCGCCAGCTTGGAGATGGTGGTGGACTCGCCGCCGGGGATGACGAGGCCGTCCACCTCGGCGAGTTCCTCGGGGCGCCGCACCGGCCTGGCCACGGCATCGGCCGCGGCCAGGGCGACGAGGTGCTCCCGGACGTCGCCCTGGAGGGCCAGGACGCCTATGACAGGAGTGTTCATGGAGTGGGTACCAGGTCCTTCAGCAGGCTGATCACCAGCCGCGGTTGGCGTAGCGCTCGGTCTCGGGGAGGGTGTCGCAGTTGATGCCGACCATGGCCTCGCCGAGGTTGCGGGACGCGTCCGCGATGATCTTCGGATCGTCGTAGAAGGTGGTGGCCTTCACGATGGCGGCGGCGCGCTTGGCCGGGTCGCCGGACTTGAAGATGCCGGAGCCGACGAAGACGCCCTCGGCGCCGAGCTGGCGCATCAGGGCCGCGTCGGCCGGGGTGGCGACACCGCCGGCGGAGAACAGCACCACGGGGAGCTTGCCGAGCTCGGAGACCTCCTTGACGAGCTCGTACGGGGCGCGCAGCTCCTTGGCGGCGGCGTACAGCTCGTGGTTGTCGAAGCCGCGCAGCTTGGCGATCTCGTTCTTGATCTGGCGCAGGTGGCGCACGGCCTCGACGACGTTGCCCGTGCCGGCCTCGCCCTTGGAGCGGATCATCGCGGCGCCCTCGGCGATGCGGCGCAGGGCCTCGCCCAGGTTGGTGGCCCCGCAGACGAACGGCGTGGTGAAGGACCACTTGTCGGAGTGGTTGACCTCGTCGGCCGGGGTGAGGACCTCGGACTCGTCGATGTAGTCGACGCCGAGGGACTGCAGGACCTGGGCCTCGACGAAGTGGCCGATGCGGGACTTGGCCATGACCGGGATGGAGACGGCCTCGATGATGCCCTCGATCATGTCCGGGTCGGACATGCGGGCCACGCCGCCGTCCTTGCGGATGTCGGCCGGGACCCGCTCCAGGGCCATGACGGCGACGGCGCCCGCGTCCTCGGCGATCTTCGCCTGCTCCGGCGTGACGACGTCCATGATGACGCCGCCCTTGAGCTGCTCGGCCATGCCGCGCTTCACACGGGCGGTGCCGGTCTCGGGAGCCTGGTTTTCGGAGATGGACACGGGTGACCTCGCTGAGGGGAAAGGGGGTTTTCTGCAGCACCGAGGAAACGCGAGGGGACCAGGCCACAGCAAGGGCCAATGGGAAGCCGGTGGATCGTTTTGGGTGAGCGGCCGTTCAGCAAGGGCCGGTCAACTCGGCATGGAGGCCCTCGGGCCGTGCGCGCTTGGAGGCCCCCGGTGGACGTGGTGAGTCCAGCGGGGGCCTCCTCCGGCGGTCGCCGCGGGGCGGAACGTCCGGGTCTCAGAGCGGACGGGTGGGAGAGAGCAGGGCCAGACCGGCCCCGATCTCCTCACTTCTCAGCTCCGGCGACGACCTCAGGAGCCTGTCCGTGAGCGGTTCACGCACCAGCACTCGGTCGCGGACGACCGGCGATCCCTCTCCCCCGTAGAGCACGGCCGAGTCCCAGTCATCGGGGTCGCCCACTCCCCGCCGATCGACGATCACGGCGCGGGCTGGCGTCGGAAGTCCCGTCGCCGCCGCGACGACGGCCGCCTCGACCGTGTCGGCTTGCTCCGAGGAAAGGCCGCATCCGGTCCTCAGCGTTCTCGACGCTCAGCAGTCTTCCGCGGATCGTCCGCCAGAATGCGGGCCGCGAGCTGCCGTACCTGCTGTTCCACGGACTGATCGTGGGTGACGAACAGCTCGTACCCGTAGGAACATGTACCACCCCCCGGTGCCTGGATCTGGTGGAACTCGACATCGACGCCCTCGGGGCTGGTGAACTCCTCGGGGACGTCGGGCTCCTCGCGTCGTGGCCAGACACCCGTGAGAACGCAGCCCCACTGCTCGAACCAGCCGCTGCCCTCAAGGGTCTGCCTGAGTAGCCGGGCAACGGTGTCTACCGGCTCTTCCCAGCTGCGGTCCGCTGCGGCCCGTGCGAGTTCGGCTTCGTACTGGGCAGCATCGAAGTGGATGTCCGCGGGCAAGGCGGTGATATTGCTGGTGTTTTCCCAGGCGTCCCAGATCACCCGGTCACCCTCGCGGCGCATGGTGACATATAGGGCGCCGCAGCAGCCGGCGGTGCAGGTCGGCTCGGTGATCATGACCCTGCGCGGTTCCTCCGTGACCGCCAGCGGCCAGCTCTCGGCCGGGCCTGTCCAGTGTCGGCAACTGAGTGCCACCCCTTCCGGGTGGACTTCCTTCAGAACGTCTACTCCGTCGATCAGAGGCCGCACCTCGGCCCAGGGGTCCGCCGCCCAGTCCTCCGGGATCCTGTGCTGCAAAGTCAAAGTGCTGATCGCCAGCTGATCGGTCATCCTCACATGATCGGCTGACGCCGCGCGGCCGCATACTCATTTACTGGGTGTGATCAGCCTCGGCTGATCGTGCCAAGGCGGCCACCGCTCGTGATCGAGAAGCTCACCGCGTGAGACATGCCCTAAGCAGCCCGGTCCACCAGGGCTACCGGAGGCTCGTCGTCCATTTCGAAGGCCATGGGGAAGGGCGCGTGGCCGGCCAGGCGGAACCAGCGCACCTTGCGGTGCCGGCGCAGTGCCCGGGCGGCCCGTACGGTGTCGTTGTGGAAGCGCCGGGCCATCGGGACCCTGCGGACCGCCTCCGTGAGCTCCCGGGCGGCTTCCTCTCCCCCGGGCGCCTCCCGCACGACCTCCACCTGCGCGGGCTCCCCGAACACCGCTCGCAACGCCTGGCTCAGATCGCTCTCGGCGACCTCCCGCTGCTCCTCCTCGGCCTGCCGGGCGGCGTGGGCGGCCTCGTAGAGGACGATCGAGGCGGCCGGGTCGAGGACCCCGGAGGTGGCCAGTTCCTGCGCCACCGAGGCCCGGCGCAGCAATTGCGCGTCCAGGGCGGCCCGGGCGGCGTCGATCCGGGCGTGGAGGCGGTCGAGACGCCCGGCGGTCCAGCTCAGGTAGAGCCCGATCGCCACCAGGGCCACGGCGATCCAGATGAGAGTGATGGTCACGGGCGGCAAGGCTAGCGCCAGGGCCGGTCCGTCCGCGCACTCCGCCCTGTCCGGCACGGGGCATCACCGTCCGGGCGGTGTTCGACGTGGCTCGCAACGCACCCGCAGCCCCCCGTCAGTCCCGCGCCAGCCCCAGCCGTCCCCACAGCCCCGTCGCCCGCTCGTCCTCGGCCACGGCCGCCGCTCCGGCCGTGACCGTCTCGTAGACGGACAGGATGTCCGCGCCGACGGTCGACCAGTCGAAGCGCCGTACGTGCGCGCTCCCCCGCTCGCGCAGGTCCGCACGCCGCTCCGGGTCCTCCAGGAGCCGTACGGCCGCGTCGGCCAGGGCATCGGCGTCCTCGTTGGGGAACAGTTCGCCGGCCGCCCCGCGGTCCAGGACCTGGGCGAAGGCGTCCAGGTCGGAGGCGAGGACGGGAGCACCGGCGGACATGGCCTCCACCAGGATGATCCCGAAGCTCTCACCGCCGGTGTTGGGCGCGACGTACAGGTCGACGCTGCGCAGGAAGCGGGCCTTGTCCGCGTCGCTGACCATGCCGAGGAACTCGACCCGGGAGCGCAGCTCGACGGGCAGGGTCTCCACCGCCTCCTTCTCGTCGCCGCGTCCGGCGACCAGCAGCCGGGCCTGCGGGCGGGCGGCGAGGATCTTCGGCAGGGCCTTCATCAGGACGGGCAGGCCCTTGCGGGGCTCGTCGATGCGCCCGATGAAGCCGATGGTGCCGCCCGCCCCTCTCCCGCCACCGCCCTCAAGGGAGCTTCGCGCCTCGTCCGACTGCCACTCGGCCTTGGGCTCGGCCTCGGCGAAGAAGTCCACGTCGACGCCGTTGGGGATCACCACCGCGTCCCCGCCGAGGTGCTCGACGAGGGTGCGGCGGGCGTACTCGCTCACCGCGATCCGGGCGCTGATCTTCTCCAGGGCGGCCTGGAGGATCGAGTACGCGGCGATCATCGCGCGGGAGCGCGGGTTGGACGTGTGGAAGGTCGCCACGATCGGGCCCTGGGCGGCCCAGCAGGTCAGCAGGCCCAGCGACGGCGAGGTCGGCTCGTGGATGTGGATCACGTCGAAGGCGCCGTCGTGCAGCCAGCGGCGCACCCGGGCGGCGCTCAGGAAGCCGAAGTTCAGCCGGGCCACCGAGCCGTTGTACGGCACCGGCACCGCACGCCCGGCCGAGACGACGTACGGGGGCAGCGGGGTGTCGTCGTCGGCCGGGGCGAGGACGGACACCTCGTGGCCGAGGCGGATGAAGTACTCGGCCAGGTCGCGGATGTGGAACTGGACGCCGCCCGGTACGTCCCAGGAGTACGGACAGACGATGCCGATTCTCACGGGCGCCCCTTCTCGGGGTCGAGGTCCGCGAGCCACAGGCGCTGCAGCATGTGCCAGTCCTCCGGATGGTCGGCGATCCCGGTGGCGAAGGCGTCGGCCAGCGCCTGTGTCATCACGGACGTCTTCTCGGCGCGCGTGCCTGACTCGGGTACCTCGACGGGTGGGTGGACGCGTCCCCGCATCACGGGCGAGTCGTCGTACCAGAGGGTGACCGGCAGCAGCAGGGCGCCCGTCTGCTGGGCGAGCAGGGCCGGTCCGGCCGGCATCCGGGCCGTGTCGCCGAAGAAGCCGACCTCGACGCCGGAGGCGGACAGGTCCCGGTCGGCGACCAGACAGACCAGGCCGCCGTCGCGCAGCCGCCGGGCCAGGGTGCCGAAGGCGGTGCCGCCGCTGTGGGGCAGGACCTCCATGCCGAGGCCCTCGCGGTAGGCGACGAACCGGTCGTACAGCGTCTCGGGCTTCAGCCGCTCGGCGACCGTCGTGAAGGGGATGCCCAGCTTGGTGGTGGCCCAGGCGCCGGCGAGGTCCCAGTTGGCCAGGTGCGGCAGGGCGAGGATGACGCCCTTGCCCGCGGCCATGCCCTCCTGCAGGTAGTGCAGGTCCTTGACGTCGACTCCCGCCCTGATGCGCTCAGGACTCCAGGCGGGGAGCCGGAACGACTCCATCCAATAACGCAGGTACGACCGCATGCCCGCCCGCGACAGCTCGGCCAGCCGCTCGGGGCCCGCGCCGGGCACCACGCGCGCGTAGTTGCTCTCCAGGCGCCGTACGCCCTTGCCGCGCTGTTTCCAGGCGAGGTCGGCGATGGTGGTGCCCAGCCGTACGGCGACGGGCTCGGGGAGCTTCTTGACGGTGCTCCAGCCGAGGCCGTACAGGGCGTCCGTCAGCCGGTCCTGTGCGCTCACGTGGCCGCCTCGCTCCCGTGGGAGGCGTTCTCCTGCTCGTCTCCATCGTCCTGCGCGGCGGCCTCGGCCTCCGCGGACTCCCGGCGGACGGTGACGACCCGCTGGATCAGCGTGACGAGGCTGCCCACGGCGACGATCCACAGCGCGACCGGCAGCAGGTACTGGATGCCGGGCACACCGAACGCGTGCAGGCCCGCCAGACCGGCCGCGACCAGGGAGATCACCAGCCGCTCGGCCCGCTCGACCAGCCCGTTGACGGCGACCGGCAGGCCGATCGACTCGCCGCGGGCCTTGGTGTACGACACCACCTGGCCGCTGGCCAGGCAGAAGATCGAGACGGCGCACAGGACGAGGTCGTCGCCCCCGCCTGCGTACCAGAGGATGAAGCCGCCGAAGATCGCACCGTCGGCGACCCGGTCGAGCGTGGAGTCCAGGAAGGCGCCCCAGCGGCTGGAGCGGCCGAGCTGGCGGGCCATGTTGCCGTCGACGAGGTCGGAGAACACGAACAGTGTGATCACGACCGTGCCCCAGAAGAACTCGCCCATGGGGTAGAAGACCAGCGCGCCCGCGACCACACCGGCGGTGCCGATGAGCGTGACGGTGTCGGGGCTGACGCCCCGCCGGATCAGAAACGCGGCGAACGGTGTGAGGACACGCGTGAAGAATGCACGCGCGTACTTGTTCAGCATGGCCTTCCCGAGGGTCGGTGTCGCCGTCTGGCCCCTGCTGGCCACCGGCTGGCCCATCGTAGCCACGCGCGCGTACGGGCGAGGGGCGGGACCCGAGGCCCGTGTCCCGGCGGGCCGGAGCGCGATCACGTCGTTCGTATGGACGCACCGTGACGGGAGTGGAAAGCTCGAAGGACCGCGGGCGTCGCCGGAGCCGCCATCGCACGCGGATCCCGCGTGTCCGCGCCCACAGTGACCTCACCGTGCACGGGAGGCAGGATCATGGGCGACAAGGCACAGACACACCCTGGGGCCGCCGGCAGGGCACAGGCGGCCGACCACCCTCAGTCCGTACGGAATGTGGTGCTGGTCGGCCACTCCGGATCGGGCAAGACGACTCTGGTGGAAACCCTCGCCCTCGCGGCGGGGGCGGTGAACCGGGCGGGCCGTGTGGAGGACGGCGGCACCGTATCCGACTACGACGAGATCGAGCACCGGCAGCAGCGCTCGGTACAGCTGTCCCTGGTGCCCGTCGAGTGGGACGGCATCAAGGTCAATCTTCTCGACACCCCCGGATACGCCGACTTCGTCGGTGAACTCAGGGCCGGTCTGCGAGCGGCGGACGCGGCCCTCTTCGTCGTCTCGGCCTCGGACGGCGTGGACGGCTCGACCCGCATGGTGTGGGAGGAGTGCGCGGCCGTGGGCATGCCCCGGGCCATCGTCGTCACGCACCTGGAGGCGGCGCGCGCCGACTTCGGGGAGATGACCCGGATCTGCGCGGAGGCCTTCGGCGCGGACGACCCCGACGCGGTCCTGCCGCTGTACCTGCCGCTGCACGGCCCGCAGGCACCCGACGGGCACGCGCCCGTGACCGGGTTGGTCGGGCTGCTGTCGCAGCAGCTCTTCGACTACTCCACCGGCGAGCGCAAGGAGTCGGAGCCGGGCGAGGACCAGCTGCCGCTGATCGAGGAGGCCCGCAACCGGCTCATCGAGGGGATCATCTCGGAGAGCGAGGACGAGACCCTCATGGACCGCTACCTCGGCGGGGAGCCGGTCGACGTCAAGACGCTGATCGACGACCTGGAGCGGGCCGTGGCCCGCGGGGTCTTCTTCCCCGTCCTGGCCGCCGCCCCCGCGGCCGACGGCTCCCGTCAGGGGCTCGGCACGGTGGAGCTGCTGGAGCTGATCACGCGGGGCTTCCCGACACCGCTGGAGCACGAGACGGTGCGGGTGACGACGATCGACGGCAAGCCGCGCGAGCTCAAGCCGTGCGATCCGGACGCGCCGCTGGTCGCGGAGGTCGTGAAGACGTCCTCGGACCCGTATGTGGGCCGGCTGTCGCTGATCCGCGTCTTCTCCGGCACCCTGCGCGCCGACCAGACCGTCCACGTCTCCGGGCACGGGCTGGCCGACCGGGGCCATGAGGACCACGACGTCGACGAGCGGATCGGTGCCCTGTCCACGCCGTTCGGCAAGCAGCAGCGCCCGGTGTCGCACGTGATCGCCGGTGACCTGGCGTGCGTGGCCAAGCTCAGCCGGGCCGAGACCGGGGACACCCTGTCCGCCAAGGACGACCCGCTGCTCATGGAGCCGTGGCAGATGCCCGACCCGCTGCTGCCGCTGGCCATCCAGGCACACAGCAAGCCGGACGAGGACAAGCTGTCGCAGGGCCTGTCCCGGCTGGTGGCCGAGGACCCGACGATGCGGCTGGAGCAGAACCAGGACACCCACCAGGTGGTCCTGTGGTGCCTGGGCGAGGCGCACGCGGACGTCGCGCTGGAGCGGCTGCGCAGCCGGTACGGCGTCCAGGTCGACGTCGTACCGCACAAGGTGTCGCTGCGCGAGACGTTCGCGGACAGGTCGGCCGGGCGCGGCCGGCACGTCAAGCAGTCCGGCGGGCACGGGCAGTTCGCCATCTGCGAGATCGAGGTGGAGCCGCTGCCGGGCGGTTCGGGCATCGAGTTCGTCGACAAGGTCGTCGGCGGCGCGGTGCCCCGGCAGTTCATCCCGTCGGTGGAGAAGGGAGTTCGGGCCCAGGCCACCAGGGGGGTCGCCGCGGGGCATCCGCTCATCGACGTACGCGTGACCCTGCTGGACGGCAAGGCGCACTCGGTGGACTCCTCCGACGCCGCGTTCCAGACGGCCGGGGCGCTCGCGCTGCGGGAGGCCGCGGCCGACGCGAAGATCCATCTGCTGGAGCCGGTGGCCGAGGTGTCGGTGCTGGTCGGTGACGACTTCGTGGGCGCGGTGATGAGCGACCTGTCGGGGCGGCGCGGCCGGGTGCTCGGCACCGAGCAGACGCCCGGCGGGCGCACCCTGATCCGGGCCGAGGTGCCGGAGATCGAGATCGGCCGCTACGCGATCGACCTGCGGTCGATGACGCACGGCACCGCCCGCTTCAGCCGCCGCTACGCGCGGCACGAACCGATGCCGGCGCAGGTCGCGGACCGGGTGCGTGAAGAGGCGCGCAAGGCCTCGTAGTTGGCGCCCGGCGCCTCCAAGTGCCCTCGTGAGGGCTTCCCTCCGCGTCGGCGGGCGGCTTGACGGGCCGCCCGCCGACGCAGGCCGGTGCGGACGGATACGCTGATGACCTGATCAACAGGTGTGCGGAGCTCGGAAGTCGGGAAGGCCGCAGATGCGGATGCGGCAGCGATGGGGGCGGCAGTGACGGACGGATTTGACTTCAGCCCCGGGGCCCAGGTGCCTTTGGCGGGTGCGAGCGGCCAGACGGCGGCGACCTACGCCCTGGCCGCGGCGGCGTACCGGGACGACGAGGTCTCCAAGATCCTCAACGCCGACAACGAGTGGCACCAGTCGAAGGTGACCCCGCCCCGCTCCTGGGCCAAGATCTTCCGTCCCAGGTTCGGCGAGGCCTTCTCCCGCGCCGTCATCGACCGGATGCTGGGCGCCGGGCGCAAGCCGGTCATCCAGTCGTTCGGCATCGAGCCCCAGGTCGTGGTGGAGCACTGCCTGGCGGCCCACCGCATCCGCCGCGACCGCGACAACTGGCTCTCGGCGATCACGGTGATCTGCGGGGTGCTCTTCCTGCCCGGCTTCCTCGTGTGGCTGCTGGTGTTCACGCTGCGCACCACCATGACCAAGCGCGAGGACAAGCGCGCCGGCGCCCTCGCCACGACCCTGCTGGTCGCCGTGGGCGCGCTGGCCGTGCTGTTCCTGATCCGTATGCCGTTCACGGGGTTCTGGGCCCTGTACGCGCGGGCGGCGATCCTCATGCCGGTCGTCGGCTGGTTCTGGGCCAAGCAGATCTGCGAACGGACGGCCCATGATCTGCGCGAGCGCTGGTCGAGCCTGCTGGCGGGCGGCGGGGTGGGCGCCAAGATTCCCGAAGCCGTCCCGGGCAACCCGGGCGACGCGGCCGAGCAGGTCCGCAAGGAGCTGGCCCGGCTGGCCGCCGAGCAGCGGTCCAACTCGGTCTTCTACGCCGGCCCCAAAGGCATACTCGGCATGGGCACGCGGTGGGGCAGCTGGCAGCTTGCTGAGGAGCTGGTCTCCGCCGAGCCGGGCAAGGAGTTCCACCCCTTCCGCAGCTGGGACGTCATCGTGGCGATCCAGGGCGGCCTGGGCATGCTGGAGCGCACCTCCATCAACACCGGCGGCTTCCCCAAGCCGTCCATCACGCACTGGATCGTCTCGCCGATCGGCGAGAAGGCGACGGAGGTGTCCCGGCCGAGCGGCACGGACGTCGACGCGTACACGGTCCGGACGCACGCCATACAGGAGATCTGCAACAAGCAGCAGTTCGGCAGCGGCGACCGGCACTATCTGGGCGTGCAGTGGACCCTGTGGGACGGCCACCTGGTGATCACCATGCTGATCACGGTGACGGTGCTGCACGACACGCTGCGCATCGAGGTCACCGGGCATGCTCTGGGGCCGGTGAACTCCCTGTTCAACGAGAAGCCGGCGGCCAAGGAGAAGACGGTCCAGAAGGCCTTCCGCTTCTGGGAGACCCGCACCGTGAAGATGCCTTTGATCGACGCCGACGAGGTGGTACGGCTGGCCGCGCGCGCCCCGCTGACCTGGTATCCGCCGCTGCTGAACTGGCTCGGGGGCAGTCTGACCCTTCCGGAGCCGTTCGGGCTGCGGCACGCCTGGGCGGACCAGCCGTGGCGGCATCGGTTCATGGCGGACGACGCGCTGCGGGCGGCCACGCCGGTGCTGCGGGTGGTGCACGCCGCCGCACTGAAGGTGCTGCGGGAGAACGGGGTCGACGTGGAGAAGTTCGGGTCGAGGTCGGCGGCGCTGAGCGGGGCGGTGCAGGAGGCTTCGCCGAAGAAGGCGGATGTCTACGATGCCTAACGGCATTGGCTAGGGCGGTCTCGCCGATCATCCGCGGGCGGCGGGGGGCTGGTGTCCCTGGGAGCAGTTCCCCCGGGCTCCCATCGGCCTGAACGGCCTCGTCTCGCGTGCCGGACGGGCTGGGAAGACCCGCCCGCGTCGCGTTCAGCCGGTCGGCCAGGACTCCGCCAGCATCTTGCGGGTGTCGGCGAGCAGCTGCGGGAGCACCCGCGTGTGGCCCACCACCGGCATGAAGTTGGTGTCCCCGCCCCACCGCGGCACGATGTGCTGGTGCAGGTGCGCCGCGATGCCCGCGCCCGCGACCGTGCCCTGGTTCATGCCGATGTTGAAGCCGTGCGCGCCGGACGCCGTGCGCAGGGCCGTCATCGCCTGCTTGGTGAGTTCGCCGAGCTCGGCGGTCTCCGCGGCCGTGAGGTCGGTGTAGTCGGCGACGTGGCGGTAGGGCACGGTCATCAGGTGCCCGCCGTTGTACGGGTAGAGGTTGAGCACCGCGTAGACCTGCTCGCCGCGGCGGACGACCAGGCCGTCCTCGTCGGACTTGGCCGGGATCGAGCAGAAGGGGCAGCCGTCGCCGGCGCCCGGGCCGGTCGGCTTGTTCTCGCCCTGGATGTAGGCCATCCGGTGGGGCGTCCACAGTCGCTGGAACGCGTCCCGCGTCCCTACTCCCAGCTGCTGCTCCGGCTCACTCGTCATGCAGTGCAGCATATGGCGTCGAGCTGGGAGGACGGCAAAGGCCCCCGGATCTCCCCGGGGGCCCGTACGCAGTGCGATCAGACCTGCGCCCGCTCCTCGACGACCTTCTGGATCTTCGCGATGGCCTCGTCGAAGGGGATGCCGTTCTCCTGGGAGCCGTCGCGGTAGCGGAAGGACACGGACTCGTGGGACATGTCCTCGTCGCCCGCGATGACCATGAAGGGGACCTTCTGCTTCTGGGCGTTGCGGATCTTCTTCTGCATGCGGTCGGAGGAGGAGTCGACCTCGATCCGCAGGCCCTTCTTCCGGGCCGCGGCGGCGAACTTCTCCAGGTACTCCACGTGCGCGTCGCCGATCGGGATGCCGACCGCCTGGACCGGGGCCAGCCACGCCGGGAAGGCACCCGCGTAGTGCTCCAGGAGGACCGCGAAGAAGCGCTCGATGGAGCCGAACAGGGCGCGGTGGATCATGACCGGGCGCTGCTTGGCGCCGTCCGGGCCGGTGTACTCCAGGTCGAAGCGCTCCGGCAGGTTGAAGTCGAGCTGGATCGTCGACATCTGCCAGGTGCGGCCGATGGCGTCCTTGGTCTGGACGGAGATCTTCGGGCCGTAGAAAGCGGCGCCGCCCGGGTCCGGGACGAGGGGCAGGCCCTGCTTCTCGGCGACCTGGCGCAGCGTCTCCGTCGCCTCCTCCCAGGCCTCGTCCGAGCCGACGAACTTCTCCGGGTCCTTGGTGGACAGCTCCAGGTAGAAGTCGGTCAGGCCGTAGTCGCGCAGCAGGCCGAGGACGAAGGTGAGCGTCTTGTCGAGCTCCTCCGACATCTGCTCACGCGTGCAGTAGATGTGCGCGTCGTCCTGGGTGAAGCCGCGGGCCCGGGTCAGGCCGTGCACGACGCCCGACTTCTCGTACCGGTACACGGTCCCGAACTCGAAGAGGCGCAGCGGCAGTTCACGGTAGGAACGGCCGCGTGCGTCGAAGATCAGGTTGTGCATCGGGCAGTTCATGGGCTTGAGGTAGTAGTCCACGCCCTCGTCGAGCTGCATGGGCGGGTACATGCCGTCGGCGTACCAGTCCAGGTGGCCCGAGGTCTCGAAGAGCTTCCCCTTCGTCGCGTGCGGGGTGTAGACGAACTCGTAGCCCTCCTCCTCGTGGCGGCGGCGCGAGTAGTCCTCCATGACCCGGCGGATGATGCCGCCCTTGGGGTGGAAGACGGCGAGGCCGGAGCCGATCTGCTCCGGGACGGAGAACAGGTCGAGTTCGCTGCCGAGCTTGCGGTGGTCGCGCTTTTCGGCCTCGGCGAGGAACTCCAGGTGCTGCTTCAGCTCGTCCTTGGTGGGCCAGGCGGTGCCGTAGATGCGCTGGAGCATGGGGTTCTTCTCGCTGCCGCGCCAGTAGGCGGCCGCGTTGCGCATCAGCTTGAACGCCGGGATCGCACGGGTCGACGGCAGGTGGGGGCCTCGGCAGAGGTCCTTCCAGCACAGGTCGCCGGTCTTGGCGTCCAGGTTGTCGTAGATCGTCAGCTCGCCGGAGCCGACCTCGACGTCCGCGCCGTCGGCGCCATCCTGAACGGCGACGGAGCCCTTGAGGCCGATCAGCTCCAGCTTGTACGGCTCGCCGGCCAGCTCCTCGCGGGCGGCCTCGTCGGTGACCACGCGGCGGGCGAACCTCTGCCCGCGCTTCTGGATCTCCTGCATCTTCTTCTCGATGGCCTTGAGATCCTCGGGCGTGAACGGCTTCTCGACGTCGAAGTCGTAGTAGAAGCCGTCCTTGACGGGCGGGCCGATGCCGAGCTTGGCCTCGGGGAAGAGCTCCTGCACGGCCTGCGCCATGACGTGCGCGGTGGAGTGGCGCAGGATGTTCAGGCCGTCCTCGGAGGAGATGTCGACGCCCTCGACCTCGTCACCGTCCAAGAGCGCGTACGACAGGTCCTTGAGCTCGCCGGCCACGCGCGCGGCGATGACCGAACGCTCGCCGGCGAAGAGCTCGGCGGCCGTAGTGCCCGTCGTCACCACGCGTTCTTCCCGCTCGGAATCGCGCTGGATGATCACACGGACGTCTGACACCGGTCTCTCCTGACTGAAGGGGGCTGCGGCGCCATACCGGAGCGCGCGCACGAGTAAGGATCGTACCGACCCGGGACCGCCCTTCGCGAAATCATTCCGCGCAGTCCCCGCCGCAGGCCTCCTCGAAGAAGTCGAGGTTCTCGTGGAGCTCCTTCATCAGCCGGTCCCGCTCGGCGTCGTCGACCTGTACGGGTACGACGCCGTGGGCCCCGGTGAGGCGCCGGAATCCGCCCCGGCTCTCCAACCGGCCCTGCACCCGCACCGGCAGCCCGACGAGGTGGGCGTGCCCGGCGATCCGGTACGCCTCCTCGTCCAGGGTGATCCGGACGTGGGGCACCGCGGCCCCGGCCAGCACCCGCAGCCGCACGGTGCCGTCGCCGCGCGGCCCGGACCTGCGCATGCGGGTGACCGCCCCGGTGATGCGCACCGGCACGGCGGGCTCTTCGCGCAGGTAGCGGGCGCCCGCCTCACGCAGCACGGGCAGGTCGCCGGGTGAGAACCCGACGGGCTCGGCAAAGGGCGCGCAGCCCTCGGGCACTCCGGCCGCCGGGGCCCACTCGACGGCGATCCGGGCGCCCTCGGTTCCCCGGACGAGGGCCACGAGGGCCTCGGTGAGCTCATGGCTCACTCCGGCCTCGACAGCCCCGTCGAAGGCGTCCATGCCGCCGGTGGCGCGCTGGTAGTCGATGGCCTCGCGGGCGGCGTACAGGGCCTGGTGGAGACGCACGGCGATCGGGCGGCCGCCGGCGACGGGCAAGAAGGCGGTGAGCCGGCCACCGGTGGCGGAGCCGACGAGGACGTTCTCCAGGGTGGCGGCGGCGGAGCGCCGGTGGCGGGCGCCGTGGTAGCCGGCACGCGCGCGTGCGGCGAGGGCCGCGGCGAGCAGCATCCGGCGCGCGGCGGTGCGCAGCCGGTCCTCCACCGTCCAGGGCGCCGTGCCGGCGGGTCCGGCGGGGACGTCGTGCCACCAGCGGATCTCGTCGCTGGGTACGGCGAGGGAGACGAGGACCTCGCGGGCGGAGGGCGAGCCGCTGCGGGACAGGGCGAGCAGGGCCTCGCCGAGCAGCTCGTCGCTGTCGGGGAAGGCGCGGCTCTCCGGCACGAGCAGACTGGTGCCGCTGCCGCCCGGGCCGGGCGGGGTCCAGCGGCCGTAGCGTCCCGGGGCGCCGCCGCGCCGCTGCCAGCCGTGCCGCCGCAGCAGGGCGCCGAGCGCGGCCGGGTCGACCTCCGCGGGCCCGGGCGGGGGTCCGTTCCGGGCGGTGTCGGCGGGGTGGGGCCGCACGGGCCTGAGGGGTTCCTCGGTCGGGCGGTGCGTCACGGTCTTCCTCCCGTCCCGACCCGCGTCATGATCTCGCACAGCGCCCGGTCGTCGAAGATGCGCGCGGTCGGTATGCGCACGGTGGTGCGGCGGCGGCCGGTGATCGGGTGGCCGGCGAGGTTGGTCCAGTAGCAGCAGTGCCTGAGGTCGAGCCGGTCGTGGCCGGCGCGCAGCCAGTCGTCCTGGGCGCGCGGCACCAGCATGACCACCAGGATCTTGTGCACGGACACCGGTGTGCGGGCGAGCTTGGCCAGGTGGTCGTTGTCGAGCGTGAAGGAGAAGGTGCGGCCCGGTGGGTTGGGCGGCACCTGGTAGGTGGCCTTGAGCTGCACCTTGATGGTGACCTCGTCGTCGACCGTGTGCCCGGGGGCGCTGTGGCTGACGTGCCAGTCGATGCCGTTGTCGGGAAAGGGCTGGGACAGCGAGCAGCCGGCCGCCGCCGCGACGGCGTGCAGATAGCCGACCTGCAGGGTCTCCATGCAGGCGGTGGTGGCGAGAGTGCCGCGAGAGGGAGCCGTGCGCTCGGGCAGCAGCCCGCCCCGTTCGGGCTGCGCAACGGCCATGGCCAACAGCCTTCCAGAACAGTCAGGTCCCCGCTGCGGGCCGCTGAACTGCAACAACCCGTACTCCTGTTGTCTCCTTCCGGCGTACGGCGCAAACAGCCCGGGTATCACCGGTTCGGGCAGCGGACGGGGCGTCAACTGCCGAAGGTGAACGAGGGGTTGTGTGGGTATGACGACGTGCTGGTACGAGGGGCCGCTGGCCGCCTTCGACACGGAGACGACGGGCGTGGACGTCGAGACCGACCGGATCGTGTCGGCCGCCGTCGTCGTCCAGGACGCGCCGGGCGTCCGGCCGCGGGTGAGCCGCTGGCTGGTGAACCCGGGAGTGCCGGTGCCCGCCGAGGCGACGGCGGTGCACGGGCTGACGGAGGAACACCTGCAGCGCAACGGCCGTTGGCCGGCGCCGGTGATGTACGAGATAGCGGAGGCGCTGGCCACGCAGGCGCACGCCGGCCGCCCGGTCGTGGTGATGAACGCGCCGTTCGATCTGACCCTGCTGGACCGGGAGTTGCGCCGTCATCGCGCCTCGGCCCTCGGCCGCTGGTTCGAGCCGGCGCCGCTGCTGGTGCTCGACCCGCGGGTCCTGGACAAGCATCTGGACCGCTACCGCAAGGGCCGCCGCACCCTGACCGACCTGTGCGCGCACTACGGCGTCGCCCTGGAGGGCGCGCACGACGCGGCGGCCGATGCCGTGGCGGCGCTGGAGGTCACCCGGGCGGTGGGCCGCCGGTTCGCGTCCCGACTGGAGCGGCTCGCCCCCGGTGAGCTGCACACGCTGCAGGCGGTGTGGCACGCGGCGCAGGCCCGGGGCCTGCAGGCGTGGTTCGCGCGCAGTGGCGTGGACGAGGCGGTCGACCCGGCGTGGCCCCTGCGTCCGGATCTGCCGGCGGCGGCCTGAGCGGCTGGCCCGGTCCTGGGTCAGGGCGCCAAGAGACCGCGGGAGGGCCGCAGGAAGAACCTCAGGAAAGAGCGCATGGAAGCGCATGAAAAAACCGGACCGTCTGCGACGGACCGGCTGTTTCCGGTGGGCGATACTGGGTTCGAACCAGTGACCTCTTCGGTGTGAACGAAGCGCTCTCCCACTGAGCTAATCGCCCGGGAACGCACTGAACAATACAGGCCCCGGCGTGCTTCCTTCAAACTGCTTGGAGGTGCCCGAGGAGCCCGCGCCGCCCGGACCGCATCATGAGCGCGTGATTGGCCCGGAAGACGGGACGTCCCGGTACGGCGAACCTCCTCAGCAGCGGCTTGTGCACGCCCACGACCTGGTCGTAGCGCGCGAGACTGCCCGCCCCGTCGGGCGTGACCGTCCAGCGCGCCCAGCCCTCGATGTCCCCGGACACGGCGATCTCCAGCACACCGGAGTCGGGGTCGCGCCGCTCCTGCCGTGCCGTGAAGGTCATGTCGTAGGGCAGGACGGAGCGGATCCGGAAGACCCCGGTGCTGTCGTCGAGCCGGGTCACCTCCCTGACCTGGCGCCACCAGCGCGGGTAGTCCTCGGGGCGTGCCAGCACCTCGTACACGGCGGCGGGGGGCGCGGGCAGGGGCCACAGGCTGCGGAAACGGTAGTGGTTCCAGTCCATGACCGCAGTCTGCCCCCTCAGGCCGGGGGCCGGCTGAGTACGCGCCTGAGTATCCGCACTCATGACCTGCGGGGTGACGCGGACCACACTGCGTGCCATGACGCACCTTCCGCCCCCGGCCGAGGAACTGCGGCTCCTCGACGCCGAGCTCTGGCAACTGGACGCCCGACGGGCCCAGTTGCTGGCACGCCGCGCCTGGTTGGTCGCGGCCCTGCAGCAGACGCAGCAGCAGTCGCGGGCCCAGGCACGGACCCAGCCGCCCGCCCGTCCGCCCCGCCATGAGACCACCGCACCCAGCGTGCAGAACGTGCTCCTGGTACTCGGCGGTGTGCTGCTCACGCTCGCGGCGGCGGTGTTCACCCTGGTCAGCTGGGGGCACATGGGCATCACCGGCCGGGCACTGGTGCTCGGCGCGGTCACGCTGGCCACGCTCGCCGCGCCCGTGCCGCTCCTGAAGCGGGGCCTGCGGTCGACGGCCGAGTCCGTGGCGGGCCTCGGACTCGCGCTCACCGTCCTCGACGCCTACGCGCTGCACGGGGCCGCCCTCGCCGGAACGGACGGGACCGGCTACGCCGCGGCCGCGTCGGCGGTGCTGGCGGCGGTCTGGTCGGCGTACGGTCTGCTGCCCGCCACGGCCGCGCTCCGCCTCCCCCTCCCCTCCGCCCTCGCGGCGGCCCAGTTCCCGCTGCTGCTGGGGGCCCTGGCCGCGGACGCGGGTCCGTACGGCATCACGGCCGCGCTGCTGGTGACGGCCGGGCTCGACGCCCTGGTGGCGCTGCGTGTGACGACCGCTTCCGTACGGATCACGGCGGTCGTCGGCGCGTACGGCATGGGCGGCTGGGGCGTGCTGGGCGCCGGCTGGCTGTCCTTGACGGCCGACGGCCCGGGCGCCGCGTCCCGGGCCGGGGCGCTGCTCCTGCTCGCTGCGGGGATCGCGCTGGGCGCGGCCTGGCGAGGCCCCGGGGCGGCTCACGCCCTGGGCCTCACGATCGTCTCGGGGCTGCTCACGGTGGCCGCGCTCGGCGGGGTGGCCCGCTCCGGGCTGCCGTCCGGGTGGGCGGTGCCGGCGCATCTGGCCGTCGGTATCGCTCTGTTGACGGCTGTACGGATCAGCCGGTTGCCCGAGGGAGTACGGCGGGGATTCGCCTGGGCCTCCGGTGCCGTACAGGCGCTGGCCGTACTGTGGGCGCTGCCCGTCCTGGCCGTGGTGGTGCTGGGACCGGCCGCCTGGATCGGCCGGGTGTGGAGCGGGGCGCCGTCGGACGCCCGAGCCGCGGTGACCGTCGAGGCGCCCTGGCCGCCGGACGCGGCGGCGGCTGCCCTGGTCCTGCCGGCCGTGGCGGCCGTTCTCGCCCTGGCGGTCCGTGCGGAGCAGTGGCGTCTCCGGGCCCGGCTCGGCGCCCTGGGCCTGCTCTGGGCCGTCACGTTGACGCTCCCGGCGGTCTTCGCGATCCCCTACGCCGCGGGGATGGCGGTGCTGGGAGTCGTGACGGCGGCCGCGCTGTTGGCGTGCCGGAACGCCAGGATCGACGCGCGGGTCTCGGCCCTCGTCCTCGCCCTGGTCACGGCCCTCAGTCTCACCCTGGTCTCCCTCGCCTCCCAGACCGCGACCCTCGTCGTGCTGTCGGTGCTGACGGCCTTGTTCGCCGCGGCCTCGTGGCAGGTGAGCCTGGCTCCCTTCACGGCTCCGGCCGCCCTCGTGCACGCCGCCGCGCTGGCCTCGGCGACGGGTGCCGCCGCGGACTGGCCGCCGGCCCGCACCGCCCTGCTGGTCCTGGCCGTTCCCGCTGCCGCAGCCCTGCTGGCGGCGCGGCTCGGCGCCTCCCCGGCGACGGTGCCGGTCGAGGCCGTCGGAGCCGCCGCCGGTCTGCTCGCCGTGGGCCTCGCCGTCACCGACCCGCCGATGCTCGCGCTGGTACTGGCCCTGTGCGGAGTGATCGCCGGGGGCACCGCGCTGCGACCCGGCCGCCGTCCCGTCGGCTACACGGCCACGGCCCTGTTCGTGCTGGCCGCCTGGGTACGCCTGGCCGCCTGGGACATCGGCATGCCCGAGGCGTACACACTGCCGGTGACCGTCCCGGCGCTGCTGGTCGGTGCCCTGCGCCGGCGCCGCGACCCGCGGGCCTCGTCCTGGACGGCGTACGGCCCCGGCCTCACCGTCACCCTCGTGCCGAGCCTGGCCGCGGCCTGGGCCGACCCGCACTGGACGCGACCGCTGCTGCTGGGCACGGCGGCGCTGGTGGTCACCCTGGGGGGAGCCCGGCACCGCCTCCAGGCGCCGCTGGTGCTCGGCGGCTCGGTGCTGGCCCTGGTCACCCTGCACGAACTCGCCCCGTACGTCGTGCAGGTGACGGGGGCGCTCCCCCGCTGGGCGCCTCCCGCCCTCGCCGGACTGCTGCTGCTCGGACTCGGGGCGACGTACGAGCAGCGGATCCGGGACGTCCGGCGGGTGCGGGAGGCCGTGGGACGGATGAACTAGCCCCACCACCGAGTTCGTGCCGTAAGGGCGTCTCGACCGCGGACAAGGCGCGTGATGTCATACGTTGTCCGATCAGCCACCGGCCGCAGGAGGCACGGCCGGGCACGGGCGGGCGGGGACGGGGGAGGCATCATGACGGACCTGGACGAAGCGGCGGGCCGGGGCACGGCCAGCGAGGACCGGGGGACGCTGGAGCACCTGCTCTCGGTGGTGGGGGCGGGAGCCCTGGAGTTGCACACGGCCCCGGAGGGTCTGCGGACGGGTGTCACCGGCGTCCATGTGCTGGACGCCCTGGAACCCGTCATCAGACCGCGGGAGTTACTGCTGGCGGTCGGTGTCGACCCGCGCTCGGCGCACGCGGTCGACGTGGTGCGCCGGGCGGGTGAGGCCGGCGCGGCGGGTGTGGTGTTCGGCCCGGGGCGGCCCGAGCCCACCGCGCGGGCGCTCCAGGCGGCCGCGGAGGAGAGCCGCACGGCGGTGCTCTTCCGCACCGCCTGGTGCACCTGGGCACAGCTCGTGGGGGCGCTGCGGGCGGGGCTGGCCTCGGCGGGCGTGCCCCCGCTGCCCGCGGCCGGCGGCGTGCGCCTGGGTGATCTGGACTCACTGGCCGACGCGGTGGCGGCACTGGTGGGAGGCTCTGTCACCATCGAGGACACGGAGTCGCGGGTGCTGGCGTACTCCTCCACCGAGGAGAACGTGGACGAGATGCGCCGGCTGACCATCCTCGGTCGTCGCGTGCCGCCCTGGCGGGTGGCGGCCATGCGGGAGGCGGGGTTCTTCCAGGCACTGTGGGGTGCGGGCGACGTGCTGTACCGGCCGGCCCACGGCCAGGACCCGGAGCGCCTGGTCGGCGCCGTACGGGCGGGCGGAGAGGCACTGGGGTCCATCTGGGTGGCGGCGATCGCCGGGCGCCCCCTGTCCCCGAACGCCTCCGAGACGCTGCGTGCGGCGACCCGGGCCGCCGCCGCCCATCTGCTGCACCACCGCACCCACAGCTCGGACAGCCGCCTGGTGGAGGACGCGGCCCGGGCACTGCTGGAGGACCGGGGCTCCGTGGAGGTCCTCGCGGAGCGGGCCTCGCTGCCGCCCCGGGAGCCCTGTGCCGTCCTGGCGGTGGGCACCGGGTCCGGCCACCACGGGGAGGACGCCCCGTCCGGGCTGTACGGGCTGCTGACGCTGCACTGCACGGCTCTGGGCCACCGCGTGGTGGTGGTCCCGGCGGGCGGCAGGATCCTGGTGCTGGTGAGCGGGCTGGAGCGCGACCCGGGGCGGGCCGACAGCCAGGTGACACGGCTCGGGGAATCGCTGGCCGAACAGCTGTCGGCGACGATCGGCACGTCGGTGAAGGTCGGGCTCGGTGAGGTGGCCCCCGGGCTGGCAGGGGCACCCGCGTCGCGCCGGTCGGCCGAACGGGCCCTCCAGGCGCTCGTCGCGGCCGCCGGGCCACGCACCGTCGCGCGGGGCGCGGACGTCGCGGACACGGTGGGCATCCTGCAAGTCATGGAGTCCCTGCGCGAGTTGACGTTGCCGACTCGGACCTCGGTGGCCCGGCTGAGGGAGTTCGACGCCACGCACAGCGGCAGTTGCCTGGTGGAGACCCTGCGCGCCTACCTCGACCACTTCGGCGACGTGTCCGCCGCCTCGCGCACGCTGGGGGTCCATTCCAACAGCCTGCGCTACCGGTTGCGCCGTATCACGCAGGAGTCGGGGCTGGACCTGGAGAGCCCCGACGCCCGGCTGCTCGCCCAGTTGCAGTTGCGTCTGGAGGGAGACGCCGACGGCGCACGCCCCTGAGCGACCGCACCGGCACACGCGATCGCACCGGCACACGCGGCCGCGTGCGGGCCGTCCGCCGCTTGGCCACGGCCACCATCGAAGGGCCTCTCCTTCGTCGTACCGCACAACGCCCGTGCCTGACACAGGGGTTGTTGCGTCCAACCGCCCCGGGGTGAGGCCCGCGCCTTTGACGACTCGACGAAGACGCCGTCCCGGTGCGGGCAGCAGCCTGGTAGTCCACCCCGGGGCCGTCCCGGGTGCTGCGCGTCCGACACCGGAAGGCTCGCCATGACCGGACTGACCCCCGCCGCCGCCGCCGAGCGGCGTGAACGGATCCTCCAGGAAGCGGTGCGGCAGGGACTGCTGGACGCCGAGCGGTCCCAGCTGGCCGCCTTCGTCGACCTCGACGGCGTCGCCGCGACCGTCGGCTCCCTGCACCGCGCCTTCCCCTCGTCGCCGCGGGTGCTGCACGCGTTCGCCGCCAAGGCCAACTGCCTGGTGCCGGTACTGGCGGAGCTGCGGCGGCTCGGCATGGGCTGCGAGGTGGCCACCGCGGGTGAGCTGGCCCGTGCGGAGGCCGCCGGATTCGCGCCGGACCGGATCGTCTTCGACTCTCCGGCCAAGACGGAGACCGAACTGCGGCGCGCCCTGGACCTGGGCGTGACCGTCAACGCGGACAACTACCAGGAACTGGCCAGGATCGACCGGATCCTGGGCGGCCGCGTCCCGGTGTCCAGGATCGGGGTACGGGTCAACTCCCAGCTGGGCGGCGGCAGCATCGCCGCCATGAGCACGGCGACGAGCACCTCGAAGTTCGGCGTCCCCCTGGCGGACCCGGGCAGCCGGCGGCGGTTGCTGCGTGCCTACCACGACCATCCGTGGCTGACCTGGGTGCACACCCATGCCGGGTCGCAGGGCTGCCCCCTGGACCTCATGGCCGGCGGGATCGCGCAGGCCGTGGCGTTCGCCGAGGAGGTCAACGCCTCCCTGGGACGGCGCCAGGTCGTCGGCATCGACATCGGCGGCGGACTGCCCGTCAACTTCGCCGACGACGAGACCACGCCGACCTTCGACACGTACGTCCGGCAGCTGCGCGCCCAGGCGCCCGCGCTGTTCTCCGGCGGGTACGAGATCGTCACCGAGTTCGGGCGTTCCGTCCTGGCCAAGAACGGGTTCACCGCCGCGTACGTCGAGTACACCAAGAGCATGGGCGGCCGGCCGATCGCGGTCACCCACGCCGGTGTGCAGGTGGCCACCCGGACCGTGTTCAACCCCGACGCCTGGCCCCTGCGGATCGAGGCGCACGACGGCGGCGGGAGGGCCAAGCGCGGCGGGCCGGTGCGCCAGGACATCGCCGGGCCCGCCTGCTTCGCCGGGGACCTGCTGGCGCGCGACCGCGCGTTGCCGCTCCTGGAACCCGGCGACATCATCGCCGTCCCGGACACCGGCGCGTACTACTTCTCGACGCCGTTCCACTACAACAGCCTGCCCGAACCCGCCGTGCACGGGGTCCGGACGGGCGGTGACGGCGGTGTCCGCTTCGAGCTGCTGCGTCCCGCGCAGGATCCGTGGGACGTGCCGGGCCCGGGCGGCCACGGCACGCCCCCGCGGCAACGGGCGTATGAGCCCGTTCACGGCGTCGGGTAAGGAGCACCGAGGTGGCACAGGCCAACCGTCGAGGGCCCGGCCGGGACGGACCGCTCCTCAGTCAGCGCGCCGCCATCGTCTTCCTGCTGGCGGCCCTGGCCGGCATCGGTGCCACTGTTCTGGCGGTGCTGGCCGGCCACGTGTGGCCGGTCGCGGTGAGCGTCGGAGGCGGGGTGGTGGCCCCGGCCGTCCTGTTCTTCAACCAGATCATCGACTAGGGAGGGCCGGGGCGTCGCGCGGCAGGCGCCGTTTGAGTACCAGGCCCTGGACGAGCGGGTCCCGGTGCCTCACCCCGGGATCCGCTCGTCCGGTCCCCCGCTACGGCATCCTGTCGCCGAGCAGCGCCAGGTTCTCGATGGCGGCGAGACCGTACAGCGAGGTCTCGTTCGTGGACACCCAGGGCGCCTCACTGCCCGGCACCAGCGTGAGCGGGCCGCTGAGCTTCTCGGTCTTCCAGGGCGCCGACTCCTTGTAGCCGTCGGAGTTGTAGAACTTCTCCCACGCGCGCTTGGCGAGCTTCTCGTCGCCGGACTGGACGGCGGCGTAGGCGTCGAGGCGCGAGTGCCCCTGGAAGAGGATCAGGGAGCCGAAGTTGCTGCCGTATCGGGCCGCCTGTTCGGCCTTGGTGGCGTTGAAGTAGCGGCAGTAGTCGAGGTACGCCTCCTTGAACTTCGGCATCTCGACGAGGTCGATGAGCTCGGCGCACAGCTCGTTGAGGCCGAAGACGGCCGACAGGTGCGAGACATCCACCTTGGGCTGGGCGGCCACGGCGAACTTGCCGGTGTCCAGGTCGTACAGACCGCTGCCCTGGACGAAGCCGTTGGGCTGGGCGGCGATGGTCTCCATGGTGGACAGCACACGCGCGCGTGCCTTCTCCCACTTGGGTCCCTTGCGCTCCCACTCCGTGAGCCATGCCGAGACCAGGCCGCTCCAGTCGGTGCCGAAGCCGATCGACAGGGCGTGGCGGTCGGGCGTGTACGGCTCGGTGCGGATCTTGCGGAGCGGGTCGAGGGCGAGGAACGTCTCGTCGGAGTCGACGTTGGCGTGCATGAGATCGCCGACGCGTTCGTCCGCCGTGAGGAAGTAGTAGTAGCGCCGGTAGGTGGTGTTGGCGATGCGCTGCTGCTTGGCGCTGTCGGCGAAGTGCTGCACGCCGTGCCGGGTGCCGAGTCCGGCCCACTTGCCCAGGTGGTAGACGTCGACCTCGCCGGTGTGGCGGGTCATGGCCTCGGCGAAGCGGAAGATGTCGGCGCGGCCGGAGCGCAGGTACGCGTACCAGAGCCACAGGTCCGGGGACAGCTCGGAGTTGTCCCAGGCGTAGCCGCCGACGTCGTAGCGCCACTGGTGCCGGACGGTGTCGTAGGTGTGCATGATGTCGCCGTAGTCCCAGAAGCCGTACCAACGGCGCATCTCCACCTGGTCCTTGTAGTAGGTGAAGAGGAAGTCGAGGTGGTCCTCGATCTTCGCCTTGGCCGGGGTGGACCGGTCGGGTTCGGCGAACAGGCCCTTGCCGAAGACTCCGGCCCTGATGAGCTGCTGGGGCGGGGCGGCGAGCTGCGGCAGCACCCGGACGGCCTCGACCTGCTCGGCGAGCTTCTCGGCGCTCGGCGTGGACTCGTTGGCCCAGAAGAGCAGTTCGGAGGTGCGGGCGATGCCGTACGGGGTGCCGAACCCGGGCTCGTAGTCCTCGTAGGTGATGTTGAGGCCTTCGAGCTGCTCGGGGAAGGTGTCCTGGCCCATGCCGTCGTGGTAGAAGCGCATGTCCATGGGCTGTGCCTCGGGGGACCAGAGCCAGAGGGTGACCTCGGCCTCGTCGGTGTGGGCGTCCCGGATGTCGAGCTGGGCGGGGAACTTCTCCCAGAAGTCGCGCAGGCCGAAGGAGAATCCGCCGCTCGTCCCGCCGACGTACCCGAAGCCGGAGGCCCGCCGGCCGCCGCCCGCGCCGACCCAGCCGTAGCCCTTCTTGGTGCGCTTGCGCAGGGTGAAGCCGTCGGCGGACAGCTGGGAGAGGGTGTAGTCGCCCCACTCGGGGATGTACTGGAGGCGGGTGGTGACCCGCTGGTCCCAGGTGGCCGGGTCGGGCAGCTTCTTCCCTTCGTACTGCGCCGCCTGCACGGCCGCGCCCGGGTCACGGCGCAGGCCGGTGATGCCCTTGACGGCCTCACGCAGCAGGCCGGTGCCGTCGCCGCCGATGCGGATGTGGCGGTCGTACGACTCGTCCCGCATCGGGACCTGGAAGCGCACGCCGATCCCGCGGATGAAGTCGCCGCTCGCCTTCCCGGGCTCCTGCTTGCCGTCGAAGGTGATGGTGTGCACCATGCGGAACGACTCGGCGCCCGCGTAGAAGTAGAGCCTGATCGAGAAGGGCAGCCAGCTGCGCCTGCCCTTGCGGTGCTTGCCGTCGATGCGGACGACCGCGCGGACCGGTCCCTCCTGCTCCACGGTGACCTTGGAGACGGCACCGTCGAAGCGCTCGGTCTTCACCGCGCCCTGGTCCTCGTCCTCGAACTCCGGCTGGCGGATCAGCACGAGCCGGCCGTTCTTCGCGATCTCGGTGGAGCCCCTGGAGACCGACTTGACGATCGTGGAGCCCGCCTTGCCGATCCTCGCGGTGATGACGCCGGTCGAGATGTCGATGGTGCCGCCGCGCTTGTCGACGGTGACCTTCTTCTCGGGCGCGGCGGGCGAACCGGCCTTGAGGCTGAGCTTGCCGTTGCCCGATGTGACGGCGTGCGCGGTCCACTTGAGGGAGCCGTCGGGCCAGTAGGCGATCGGCCAGGACTGCACGGGTACGGCCTTGCCGTCCGCGTCCGTGAGCGCGAAGGTCTGGTCCTCCTGGTAGGCGCCCTTCGGCCAGGGCACTCCGACGGTGGAGCCGGGTGCCGCGCCGAGGCCGCCGTCCTCCAGCCAGTCCAGGGTCACCGGGTCGGCGTCGGCGGGTTCGGCTCTGGGGGCCGCCTGCGCGTCCTGCGCCCCCAGCGCCCAGCTGAACTGGGCGGCGGCTCCGGCGACGGCGGCTGCCTTGAGGAGGGACCTGCGGGGGATGGGAGACATAGAGTTGATGCCTTTCCTTGTCCGTGCGGGAAGCGAATCCGTGCGGGGTCAGGGGCATGACAGAGAGAGGGTGCGGCGCCACAAGGGCCACCGACCCGATGGGGAGGGGCACCGCCGCTCAGCGGCGCCGGTACCGCTCCTCCACGGCGACGGCCGCCGCCGCGACGGCCCCGAGGACGGGAACCGACAGCGGCGCGGTGAACCAGGCGGACAGGACCACCACGGCCAGTCCGCCGATGATCAGGAAGGACCCGGCCGGGTCGAGCACCGTCCGGCGCCCGGCCTGGGCCAGCAGCGTCCGCCAGCGGGTCTCCGGCGTCCACACCGCCGCCGCCCGCAGTCCGGCCACGACGAGCCCGAGCAGCGCGACGACGCCGACCGCCCCGGCCGGCGGCCCGCCGGGAATCCCCGCCCGGGCCGCCTGCACGTCGACCCAGACCGCGGCCACCGCCACCCACCCGGCGAGCCCGGCGAGCCACCCGCCCCGCAGGGCGGTACGGAAGTCGGAGACGAACTCCCGCCAGCCGCCACCCTCGTGGGCGGCTCGGCGCCGCAGGTGCCGCGCCCCGGCGGCGAAGGCCGCCGGATACGTCACGACCCCCAGCGAGGCCACCGCGATCCACACACCGGTCAGCAGACACTCGGCGAACACCGCGAACCGCTCGGCCAGTGCCGACTCGCCCCGTGCCTTCACCCGTGTCCCGGCCATGCTCACCTCAGCCCTTCAGACCCGACGTGGCCATGCCGTCGATCAGATAGCGCTGGAAGGCGAGGAAGAAGGCGAGGACCGGCAGCAGCGCGACGAGCGACATGGCGATCATGCCGCCGTAGTTGGCCACCGCGTCCTGGTCCACGAACATCTTCAGGCCGAGCGAGACCGTGTACTTGTCGGGCTCGTTGAGGTAGATCAGCGGGCCCATGAAGTCGTTCCAGGAGTTGATGAAGGTGAAGATGGCACTGGTGATCAGGGCCGGCCGGCACAGCGGCAGCATGATCGACCAGTAGATCCGCAGGTGCCCGCAGCCGTCGAGGCGGGCCGCCTCGTCCAGCTCCCTGGGCATGTTGCGCATGAACTGCACCATCAGGAAGACGAAGAACGCCTCCGTGGCCAGGTACTTCCCCAGCAGCAGCGGGGTGTAGGTGTTGATCATCTCCATGTTGCGGAACAGCACGTACTGCGGGATCAGCAGCACGTGGTACGGCAACAGGAGGGTGCCGATCATCAGCGTGAACAGCAGATTGCGGCCGGCGAACCCGATCCTCGCGAAGGCGTACGCCGTCAGCGAGCAGGACACCAGGATCCCGATCACCGAACCGACCCCGAGGAAGAGCGAGTTGAAGAAGAAGGTGGAGATCGGGATGTCGGCGATGCCGTCGGCGAGGCTCTTGTAGTTGTCGAGGATCGGGTCGGCCGGCAGCAGGTCCAGGCTGCCGACGATGTCCTCGCTCTTCTTGAGGGACCCGCCGATGACCCAGACCACCGGGTAGAGGATCACCGCGAGGACGAGCAGGGACCCGAGGTGCCAGGCGAGGGAGCCGGGCAGCTTCTGACGGAGCGCCCCGGCCCCCGGGGAGGGCTTCACGTCGGTGGCTTGTGCGCTCATCGGGCGCCCTCCTCGTAGTGCACCCAGCGCTTCTGTGACCAGAACAGCACCGCCGTCACCAGGGCGACCGCCACGAGCAGCACCCAGGCCATGGCGGAGGCCAGCCCCATCCGGCTGTTCTCGAAGCCCTGGACGTAGAGGTAGCAGGTATAGACCATCGAGCCGTCCGCGGGACCACAGGCGTTGCCTCCGGCGCCGCCGCCGACGATGTACGCCGAGCTGAAGATCTGGAAGGAGTGGATCGTCTCCAGCAGGACGTTGAAGAACAGGACCGGGGAGATCATCGGCAGCGTGATGTTCCAGAACCGCCGCAGCTTGCCCGCCCCGTCGACCTCGGCCGCCTCGTACAGCTCGCGCGGGACCTGCTTGAGGCCGGCCAGGAAGATGACCATGGGGGCGCCGAACTGCCAGACGGTGAGGGCCACCAGGCTGTAGATGATCAGGTCCGGGTCGCCGGTCCAGCCGCCGACGTCGATCCCGAAGGTCTTCTGCACGCGGTCCACGATCGCGTCGTCCGAGAAGATCGCCTTCCAGACGATCGCGACGGAGACGCTCGCGCCGATCAGCGACGGCGCGTAGAAGGCCGCACGGTAGAAGGCCTGCCCGCGCCGCTTCTGTGCGAGCAGCAGGGCCACACCGAGGGCCGCGAGCAGCTTGAGCGGCGTACCGACGACGACGTACCAGAGCGTCACCTGCACCGAGTGGCGCCAGCGGGGATCGCCGAACATCTCGGAGAAGTTGTCGAGGCCGATCCACTTGGGGGCGTCGAACAGGTTGTAGTCGGTGAACGCGAAGTAGAGCGAGGCGGCCATCGGGCCCGCGGTGAGCAGCAGGAACCCGGCGATCCAGGGGGACATGAAGAGATAGCCGGCCAGGTTCTCCCGGCGCCGCCGCCGCGTGAGGGCGGCGGGGCGCTCGGGCTTCACCGGACCGTGCCGCGGCTCGGAGTCCTGGGACAGGTCCTCCATCGCAGGGGCGTGTGTCACGGTGGTTCCCATCAGCTGCCGAGAGCCGTCTTCGACTCGGAGAAGAACTGCTTGACGGCGTCGTCCACCGACCGCTTGCCCAGGCCGAGTTCCTCGGCGATGCGCAGGAACGCGGACTCACAGATGTCCGCGCCGTTCGGGTGCGGCGTGATGGGCTCAAGGACACCCGCCTCGACGAGGGACTCCTCGTAGGCGGCGATCGCCTTGTTGACCGGATCGGTCGGCTTGTACGCGTCGAACTGGGCCTGCGTCGCGGGCACACCGCGGTCGTAGCCCATGATCTTGGCGACCTCGGGATCGTGCACCATGAAGTCGATGAACTGGGCGACTTCCTTGGGGTGCTGGGTGCGCTTGGAGGCACTCAGCATGAGCGAGCCGAGGTACTGGCCGGTCTTCTTGCCGTCCGTGGTGGGAATCGGCGCCAGCGCGTACTCGCTCTTGCCCTCGGCGGTGTAGCGGACGGTGAAGTTGTCCCAGGTGAACTCGCCGCCGGAGAGCTCCGCGGCGAGCGCCGACTTGGGCTTGATCTGGACGACCTTCTTGGGATCGGAGAAGAGGCCTTCCTCGACGCCCTTCTTGGCCTTGGCCCACCAGTCCGTCAGATCGGCCTCGGTGAAGCCGAGTCCGTCCTCAGTGAAGAACGCCTTGCCGTTCTGGCGCAGGTAGAGGTCGTAGAGGTACATGGTGCCGTACATGCCGCTGTCGCCGGCGCGGCCCGTCTTGTCACGGATCTTCTTCATCGCCGCGTCGTAGTCGCCCCAGGTCCAGCCCATCTCCGGCTTCACGCCCGCCCTGGTGTAGACGGGCTTGTCGATGACCAGGGCCATCGAGTTGGAACCGACCGGAACTCCGAGGAGCCTGCCGTCGATCTCGCCGAACTTCTCGAGTCCGGCGCGGAATCCTTCCATCCGGAGGTTGCCGGCCTTGACCTGCTCGCTGAGATCGAGCAACACGTTCTTCGCGTCGTATTTACGCAGGAAACCCACGGCATTCTGGAAGACGTCCGGCGGATTTCCGCCGGAGGCCTGGGTGTTGAACTTCTTCCAGAAGTCGGGATATTGCTGGAAGTCCGTTTTCACCTTGATCTTCGGGTACTTCTTCTCGAAGAGCGCGATGGTCTTGTTGATGCGCTCGGCGCGGTCCTCCGCACCCCACCACGCGTAACGGATCGTCACCGTTCCATCCGCGGAGGCCCCTCCGTCACCACCGCAACCGGTGGTCGCGGCCAGCCCCAGCGTGGCTGCCGTGGCACCGGCCGCCTTCAGGATCGTTCGCCTCTCAACATTCCCACCGTTCACCACGGTTGGACCTCCCCGCACGTCATCCCGCTCGCATGAATCGTTTCAAGTAAGCGCTTGCTGGCACAAGTTACGGAGAGGGTGAGAGTGCGTCAATGATTCGGACAGGAATTTCTTGCCGAGGGGGTGTGCGGCGGACCGGGACAACAGGGCGGAGCCGGGGGCGGGTTCGGGTGACGTCGCTGGTGGGGTGAGCGCGACCGGGGAGCCGAACGGACGACCGACGGCCGTACGGGTTTCGGGGGCGACCGAAAGACGAGGGTGGGGCGGGGGCGGATGAGCGTGCCGAGTGTGGTCCGGTTTCGGCCAGGTGGTGGCTGGAGGGTGACCGAGTGGGGGGTGCAGTGGTGGCAGGGGGTGAGGGGCGCGAGCCGCGGCGAGCGGTCGGGGCGGCCCGGTATGTGCAGCCTCACCCTGCGGACCCACCCGACAGCACCGCCTGGCGGCCATCGGCGGACGCGGCAGCCAAGCACCCCCGGACCGGCGAACGGAGACCGCACCTGCAGCCGCCCACAGGCTCTCGGGCGCCCACCAGGTGACAAGCCGGGAGCCCCAGGGGCAGGCGGACGGCAGCAGGCCCCTCATCGGCGCGCCCCCGCCACGTCGGCGCGCGGCCACGAGCGGACCGCGCAGCCCAGGCACCCCACAGGCGGACGGACCGGGTCGACACGCTCCGGCCACGCCGCCGGCCGGCTGCTGCCGCACGGCAGGCCCCGCACACGGCCTCAGGCACCAGGAGCCCGCAGGCCCGCCGCACCCATAGAAAACGGCCCACCTGCACATACGCAGATGGGCCGTCGATCCGGTGGGCGATACTGGGTTCGAACCAGTGACCTCTTCGGTGTGAACGAAGCGCTCTCCCACTGAGCTAATCGCCCGGACGCAGGAAGAAGATTACCCCATGTCAGGGGGTGCCTGTGACCAGCACCGGCCGGCACCGGCCGAGACGGCACCCCCTGCTCGGCTCACTGGTTCTCGATCTTCCACGGCATGACCATGCCGAACTTCCACAGGTAGATACCGACCAGTACGGCCACGATGACCAGCCCGATGGTCGTCAGGATGATGTTGCGCCGCCGCACCTTGGGGTCGAGGGCCCGCTGCGCCGCCTCGGTGACCTTCCGCTTGGTCCAGCGGAGCACCAGCTGCGCCCACACGAACTCCGTCCCCCAGATCGCCATGCCGCAGAAGATCACGACCCAGCCCGGCCCGGGCAGGGGCAGCATGATGATGCCGGTCACGACGACCGCGAGCCCGATGATGAAAACGCCGACCTGCCAGCTCACGTGCAGCAGACGACGGGCCTTGATGAATTCCGGCGCCCGCGAGCCGAGTCCCCGCTCGCCGTGCACCTCGCTCGTCCCGGTCTCGTCCGACGCCACGGCCACCTCGCCCGGCTCGTTACTCCCCGTATTCATACGGCCGAACACTACCCGAGCGAAACCAGTCACCGGAATGGACGCACGACGCGAACGATCTCTCGGCCGGAAGAGTTACGTAAAGGCACCCAAAACACTCAGAGGGGTTTACAACGGCACCGTAGGTGGCATGTCGATTTCGCCGACGTGCGAATCCCCGAGCGCACACTGAGCGAAAGGCCCTGGCGCTTATGAACACCACGGTCAGCTGCGAGCTGCACCTGCGCCTCGTTGTGTCGAGCGAGTCCTCCCTGCCTGTCCCCGCAGGCCTGCGGTACGACACGGCCGACCCCTACGCCGTGCACGCCACCTTCCACACCGGAGCCGAGGAGACCGTCGAGTGGGTGTTCGCCCGCGACCTCCTCGCCGAGGGACTTCACCGCCCTACGGGCACCGGCGACGTCCGCGTCTGGCCGTCGCGCAGCCACGGTCAGGGCGTCGTGTGCATCGCCCTGAGCTCGCCGGAGGGCGAGGCCCTGCTCGAGGCCCCCGCACGGGCCCTGGAGTCCTTCCTGAAGCGGACCGACGCCGCCGTGCCGCCCGGCACGGAACACCGGCACTTCGATCTCGACCAGGAGCTCTCGCACATCCTGGCGGAAAGCTAGGGCGAGGCGCTCACCAAGCCGCCCGGCGCCGTCGACTCGGGGAGACGGCACGGGCTTGGACAACCGCATACGGGATACACCGGCGCCGGCACCGCGGTTCACGCGGGGCGGCGCCGGTTCGCGTATGTCCAGGGGCCGCCGGCGGGTGAGGTGGGAACCACGGAGGGTCCGGCGGCGTTGTTGTCGAAGCCGTGTGCGGGCATGAGTGCGGTCCGGCGATGTCGGAGCCGTTACCATCGGCCAGCATCGGCGGGCGCCCGCCCGACCCCCAGGCCAGGGAGCGAATCGTGCTGATCACCCACGACACCCGGTGCGCCCTCGACACCGTGGTCGATCTGGTGAACACCGCACCGGATGACGACGCGGCACCGGACGGGCTGCCGGACGTGGCGACCCTCGCGGAGTTCGTACGCAACCACGAGATCAGCGACGTCGGGGTGCTCTCGGAGTTCGACCTCTCCTCGGTGCGCAAGATCCGCGGGCGGTTCGCCGCCGTCTTCGCCGCCCCGGACGCCCGGGCCGCCGCCGGCCAGATCAACGAGCTGGTCGCTGCCGCCGGCACCACGCCCCGGCTCACGGATCACGACGGCTACGACTGGCACGTCCACTACTTCGCCCCCGGCGCCTCCGTCGCCGACCACCTGGCCGCCGACTGCGGGATGGCGCTGGCGTTCTTCGTGGTCGCCGGGGAGCAGGAACGGCTGCGGAGGTGCGAGGCGCCCGACTGCCGCCGCGCCTTCGTCGACCTGTCCCGCAACCGCTCGCGTCGCTACTGCGACAGCCGTACCTGCGGAAACCGCCTGCACGTGGCCGCGTACCGGGCGCGCCGCAAGGAAGCGGCAGGCTGAGGGAGCCGCCACAGGGGTCGTCGATGCCGACGCGGCCCCGGCGGGTGGCGCCGGGTACCGCGGGTACGGCTCACAGCAACAGCAGATCGTGCAACGAGGCCATGAGCAGCAGACACCCGATCACCGCCAGGAAGATCATCAGCGGTGGCTGGGAAAGGGCGAAGAGGCAACCACGGGTCTCGTCCTGCGCAGGACGGGGGTCGTCCCGCGCAGGATGTGGCTCGTCCTGCGGCGGGGCGGGGTCGCTCTGTTTCGTCGTGTCCAGCATCTCGCGGCGATGATGACGCAGTTGCCCGGCCGGACGCGATCAGGGGCCTCGTTCCGTGCGGGAGTGCACCGATTCCGCGAGGTCCGGTTCGAGTTGTGATCACTTCCGCGCGCCCGCGGGACCCACTGTGACGATTCAGCCCGGCACGCGGGGCGTCATATGCCGTGCTTCTTGAGGATGGCCTCGATGTCGCTGAAGTCGTCGTCGCCCCGGGACGCCGCAGGCCGGGCCGCCGGGCGGTTGCCCTCCCCCAGAGAGGGCGGCGAGGCTGCCGGAGCGACCGCGTCGGTCCGGTCCGCCGCGCGGGCCGCCTCCCGGCGCTCCTTGCGGGTGCCGCCGCGGCGGCCTTCCACGACCCGGGTGGTCATGAACAGCACCCACGCGAGGCCGAGCAGCGCGAACCCGGCCCAGGCCGTGGGGCTGAACGCGGTGTCGGCCAGCCACTCGACGACACCCGTCATCACCAGGCCGATCGGCACCAGCGAGTACGCCGCGATACGGACAGCCGCGAGGAAACGCTTGCGGTACGCCGCGACGGCCGCGATGCCCAGGCCCGCCGCGGACACGGCGGAGCAGACGGTCTCGGCAATCATCCGGTCCTCCAGGCGTGCGCGGTCGAGCAGGGACACTTCGTCCCTTCCATCCTGCACCCACCGCACCCCGGCGGGCCATGCCCCGGCCCGACATCAGGGACATCTCCGGGTCACCTCCTCCGCAGGTGCCGGTGCGGTGCCGGTGCCGGTGCGGGCTCCGGCCCTGGGGCGACCGCGGCACCCGGCGGCTGGAAGACTGTCCGCATGAGCGACTCCACCCCCGCCCCCGTCCTCGAGATCTGGTGCGACCTCCAGTGCCCGGACTGCCGTACCGCGCTGGACGATCTCCGTGCCCTGCGCGCCCGCTACGGCGACCGTCTCGAGTTGCGGCTGCGGCACTTCCCCCTGGCGAAGAACAAGCACGCCTTCGCCGCCGCCCAGGCCGTGGAGGAGGCGTGGGAGCAGGGCCAGGGGTGGACCTACGCGGAGGCCCTGCTGGGACGGGTCGAGGAGCTGGGCCGTGCGGGAGAACCCTTCCTGGTCGAATTGGCCGGCGAACTGGGCCTGGACGCTGAGGAGTTCGACACCGCTCTGGTCGACGGCCGGCACATCCTGATCGTGGACGCCGACCAGGCCGAGGGCAAGGCGATCGGCGTGACCGGCACCCCGACATACGTCATCGGCGGTGAGCGGCTCGACGGCGGCAAGAGCCAGGAGGGGCTGCGCGAGCGGATCGAGGAGATCACGGACCGGTTGCTGGCCGGCCAGGAGCACTGATCACCCTCCCCCGCTCCCCCGGGCCGCTACAGCAGCGGCTTGTACATGGCGTACTGCTTCGTCTCGTAGCCGAGTGACGCGTACAGCCGCTCGGCCGGGGCGTTGCCGGTGAAGACGTTGAGGCCGACGGTGCGTCTCCCCTCGGCGATGGCCTGGGCCTCGGCCAGCAGCATGAGAGTGCGGCCGTGCCCCTTTCCCCGGTGGGCGGCGTCGGCCTCGACGTCGAAGACGAAGGCGCTGTCCTCGCGCACGGCCACCCAGAGCGTGCCCACCGGTGTCCCGAGGTGTTCCACCACGCTGATGAGCATGCGCGGGGTGACGAGGCCGTCGGGCAGCAGGGTGGCGTGGTCCCGTTCCGACTTGGCGCGGGCCTCGGCCTCCGGGACGCCCCGCTCGGTCCAGCTCCGGGCGTAGTCCTGCTTGCCCCTCTCCAGCCAGGGGCCGAACTCCGCCTGGGTCATGGGCCGGGCGCGGCTGCCCTCGGGCAGGTCCGGCGGGGTGTCGCCGAGCGACTTCTCCATGCCGCGGTTGCGGACGACGTAGCCGAGCGCGGTGGCGAGCCGGAACGCCGCTTCCGCCTCGGCGGGCACCGTGGCCTCGATGCGGCGGCACCCCCAGCCGCGCGCCACCTCCTCCGCGGCGAGCGCGGCCACCGTGCCCCGGCCGCGTCCGCGGTCCGGTTCCTCGATGCGCAGCTTCGTGATCCGGGCCACCGCGTCACCGAACACGGGATGCGTGCCGAGATGTATCGCCCCCACGGGACGGCTGTTCACGCACACCTGGTAGCGGCGTGAGCGCGTCCCGTCGGCGTTCTGCTGAAGCGGCTCGATCGGCCGCAGGGTCGTGGTCATCAGGGGAGTTCTACCCGCAACCGGTGCTCTGCTCTGCCGGACAAGCGGGGTTGTCAGGGGTCGAGGTCGTCCCCGGACCGCTCCTCGAAGATCCGCATGGCCTTGGCGGTCGCCGGACCCGGCGCGCCCGGCAGCTCACGGCCGTCGACCCGGTGCACGCCCTGCACGTCCCGCAGGGTGGACGTCAGGAAGATCTCGTCGGCCCGTTCCAGGACCTCCAGCGGCAGGTCGGTCTCCCTGGCGCCGGTCCATTCGACCGCCAGGGCACGTGTGATGCCGGCGAGGCAGCCCGAGGCGAGCGGCGGGGTGTGGATCTCCCCGTCGAGGACGACGAAGACATTGGAGCCGGTGCCCTCGCAGAGCCGCCCCACGGTGTTGCCGAACAGGGCCTCGGACGCGCCCTGTTCACGGGCCCGGGCGAGGGCGACGACGTTCTCGGCGTACGAGGTGGTCTTCAGGCCGGTCAGCGCGCCGCGCTCGTTGCGGGTCCAGGGGACGGTGATCACGGCGGTGGAGTCGGGGCGGCGGGTCGTCCCGCCGAGGGCGACGACGAGCGTCGGGCCGTGCTCGCCGCGGTCGGAGCCGAGCGGGCCGTGGCCGCCGGTGTAGGTGATGCGGAGGCGGCCGAGCGGCACGGGATTGGCGGCGAGGACGGCGGCGCAGGCGCGGCGCACCTCGTCATGGTCCGGGTCGGGCAGGCCCAGGCCGCGTGCCGAGCGGGTGAGCCGGTCGAGGTGCCGGGTGAGGGCGAACGCCCGCCCGTCCACGGCCTTCACCGTCTCGAAGATGCCGTCGCCCACGGTCAGTCCGTGATCGAAGACGGAGACGCGGGCGGACTCGGTGTCCTGCAGTCCGCCGTCGAGCCAGATCTTCACGTCAGGTCCTCTCCACTCACCTCGTACGCTCCCGACGCTATCGCGAGCAGCCGGGCCGCCTTCAGCTCGGTCTCGCGCCACTCCCCCTCGGGGTCCGAGCCCCAGGTGATGCCCGCGCCGGTGCCGAAGCGCAGCATGCCCTCGGCCCGGTCGATCCAGAAGGTGCGGATGCCGACGGCCAGCTCACCGGTCCCCTGGTCGGCGTCGACCCAGCCGATCCCCCCGCAGTACGGTCCCCGGGGCGCCGTCTCCAGGGCGTCGATGATCCGCAGGGCGCTCGGCTTGGGCGCGCCGGTGACGGAGCCGGGCGGGAAGGCGGCGCCGAGCAGCTCGGCCCAGCCGGCCCTCTCCCTCAGCTCACCGCGGACCGTCGACACGAGGTGGACCAGCCCCGGGTGCTTCTCGACGGCGCACAGGTCCGGCACCGTCACACTGCCCGTGGCGCACACCCGCCCGATGTCGTTGCGGACCAGGTCCACGATCATCACGTTCTCGGCGTAGTCCTTCTCCAGCAGGTCCGCCTCGGTACGGCCGGTGCCCTTGATCGGCCCGGACTCGACGATCCGCCCCTCGCGCCGCAGGAACAGTTCGGGGGACGCGGTGGCGATCTCCACCCCGTGACCGGGCAGCCGGATCGTTCCTGCATACGGCGCGGGGTTGCCCCGGGCCAGCAAGGAAGTGAGGGCGTCCACATCGGCGCCGGGCTCGACGGGCGCGGACAATACGCGGCACAGGTTCGCCTGGTAGACCTCGCCGGCCGCGATGTGCTCACGGATCCGCCGCACGGCGGCCGTGTACGCGGCGCGATCGAGCGAGGACCTCCAGTCACCCGCCGCCGGTCCGCGCCAGGCCCCGGGCACGGGCGCGGGCCCGTCCGCCTTCCGCACCTCGCTGAAGCGCGCGCAGGTCAGACGGCCCTCGAAGTCGGCGCAGACGGCCCAGAAGCCGCTGGTGTCCAGGGCTTCGGGATCATCGGTGACGTCGAGGAGCCCGGTGGCGACGCGGTCGCCGAAACGGGCGAGAGGAGGAAGGTCGAGCACGCAGTCGAGTCTATGGCGGGAGCCCTGCGGGCGACCGGGGGATGTCCCCTCAGCAGGCGCTGCGGCCTCCCTGAGCAGGGCATGCGCAGCACGCTGCACAAACGCGTTTTTGTACTGGCACCGGAATCCGCTAGAGTTCAACACGTCGCCGGGCCGCGGGAGCGGACCGAAACGACAGGCGGACGTAGCTCAGTTGGTAGAGCGCAACCTTGCCAAGGTTGAGGTCGCGAGTTCGAACCTCGTCGTCCGCTCGAAGGAAGAGGGGGCTCCCGGCCCCCTACACTCCTGGTGGAGTGGCCGAGAGGCGAGGCAACGGCCTGCAAAGCCGTCTACACGGGTTCAAATCCCGTCTCCACCTCCAAGGACGATTAGCTCAGCGGGAGAGCGCTTCCCTGACACGGAAGAGGTCACTGGTTCAATCCCAGTATCGTCCACTGGATCTGTCGAAGATCCGAACCCGCGCGATTAGCTCAGCGGGAGAGCGCTTCCCTGACACGGAAGAGGTCACTGGTTCAATCCCAGTATCGCGCACGCAGTGCCCATGATCTGCTCCACTGAGTGGCCATGGTCCCGAGGACGATTAGCTCAGCGGGAGAGCGCTTCCCTGACACGGAAGAGGTCACTGGTTCAATCCCAGTATCGTCCACATCACACCGGAGCCCCCGGTCGACGCATCGGCCGGGGGCTCCGTCGTGTCCGTGTCGTCCTGTCACGACGAGAACAGCATGCGCCCGAAGCTCTTGTTGCGGTGGTGACCGTGGTGACCGTGCTGGCCGTGGTGACCGTGGCCGCCGTGCGGAGCGCCCCAGGCGGGGGCAGGAGGGGCGGGGTAGGCCTGCGGGGCGGGCGGGGGCGGCGGGGCGCTCTGGGACCACTGGGCCTCCAGGCGGGTCAGCGACTCCAGCTCGCCGTAGTCGAGGAAGATCCCGCGGCAGCCGCTGCACTGCTCGATCTGCACGCCGTTGCGGTTGTACGTGTGCATCGGGGCACGGCACTTGGGACACTGCATGGTCGTTCAACTCCTCGCCGGTCGGTCCTGCTTCACGTCTTGCCAGGACAGACTCCGTCCCGCTGTGGTCGGTTGCACCCTACTGCGCGTGTGACTGCGTCAACTGGGGCGGGACGGTAGCCATTCGGTCACAGGCGTCCACGACCGCCTGCTCCACCTCGTCCAGGGAGCGGCCGGCCGCGACCGCCTTGGCGACGGCCCGGGCGGCGGTCTGCACGGTGAGGGCACGAGCGGGCACGTCCAGGGCGGGCCAGGGGTCGCCGTCGGCGGGTACGGCCGGGCCTCCGCCCTCCCGGTACGCGGTGAGGAAGCGGGACCATTCGTCGGGCGTGAGCAGCCCGCAGGCGTACCAGGCGGCGGGACGGGCGAGGTCCCAGGCGGGGACGCCCACGCCCAGGTCGTCGACGTCGATCAGCAGCCAGGGGCCGTCGGGGGCGGGGTGGCGTACGAACTGGCCGAGGTGGAGGTCGCCGTGGCACAGGGTGGTCGTGTCCGCCATGGGGGTCTCGGCTCGGGCCCAGGGCGGGAGGGTGTCCCAGGCGCGCAGGACGGGCTCGGCAGCGGGGTGCGGGCCGGTCTCGCGAAGCCGGCCGACGGCTCGGGCCGCTTTGGCGGGGCCTCGCATCGGGGGCACGGCGTCGGGGGCCGGAGTGCGGTGGAGGCGGGCGAGGAGTGCGCCGGCGGCTTCCCAGGGGGCCGCGTCCGGTTCGTCCGGATCCACTGGGGTTCCGTACGGCCAGAACGTCACGAGGCGGCCGTGCAGGTCGACCGGGGCCGAGTCGAGCGGCGGCAGCAGGATCTGGGGGTGGCGGGCGGCGACGGCGAGACGGCCGGCCAGTTCGCCGGGGGTGGTGTCCGGGGGGTGAGCCTTGGCGACGGTGTCCGCGTGGCGTACGACGATGCCGTCGGGGCGGTCGGCGAGTGTGGCCGCGCCGCAGGGGCAGGCCGGGGAGCGGGCGTGGGCTGCGGCTCGGGCCTCGGCGGTGAGGGCGGGTATGAGCAGGTCGGGCGCGGGCGTCACGGAGCTCCCTGGGTGAGCGTCTGGGGCGAGAGTACGCCTGCCACGGCCGCCGGCTTCAGGCCCTGGGCCTCCCTGGTGGTAGGGCCGGGTGGGTCCGCAGCCCGGCGGAAGGAGCGGGGGGCCGCTGCGCCCGCCCTCCCCAGGCTCCCGGCTTCGCTCGTGCAGGGGCCTCCATCGCCCTGAGCGGCACGATGGTCCACAACTCGGCGGATACGCGCGCACCCGCCGGACGGCATAAGGGGACGTGTCGGAGGGTGTCCGCCCGCAGCGGTCGGCACGTCGGCGGACAGCGAATCGGCGTCCGACCCGATCGCGCCGTTCCGAGGACGCCCCCGGCGCGGCCCCGGCCCGCCGCCCGGCATCAGGCGCCCCGGCCAACCGCCGGAGGCACCCGCGGGCAAAGCAATGCCGGCGCAGCTCCCCAGCTGCGCCGGCATTTGTGCCGTCCGCCGCACCCCCGTCCCCACGGGGTTTCATGGGTGGATGTCCCCGCCCGGACCGCTCTTCCGGGCCTGGAGTCGCCGCTCAGCGCCCCAGCATCTCTCCCACGGACGACGCCTGTGTGGCCACTGTCTCCCACCCGTCGAAGACGAGGAGGAGCAGGACCGCCAGCGGAAGGGCCATCAGCGTCGCCACCACCGGGTGGCGACGGCCCTGGCGGCGGGGGCGGAACGCGGCGGCGTACACCTTGCGTCCCTCCTCGCGGATCAGCGTCCGCGGTGCCGTCTGGGCCATGGCCCCTCTCCTGACCGTTCTCAGTTGTCATGGGCAGCGGCGGGCGTCTGACCTCGGGGGACGAGTGCTGCCACCCGCCGCTTGACTTCAACGTTAGGCGCCGGGCCCTCTCCGGGCGTCATGCCTTCGTATCGATTACCGGGCCTCCCGGAGGATGAGCCGCTCACCCGCGATGTACTCCCCTGGGTGGAGACGCGGGCCCAGGTCTCAGGGTCCTCCCCGACGGGGCGCCCGGATCATCCCGCTTTCTCCCCGATCTCCTCCCGCGGAACCGGCTGCTCCACCAGTGCGAGCACCCGGTTCGCCATGAACCGTGCCGTACGTACGACTGTCCCGCTACGCGTGACTTCGCTCACTTCCACGACACCTCGGCGTACCGCTGTCTCCACCCTGCGGCCCGCCCTGCTCGCCACCACCTCGTACGTGCGCGTCGTGTCCCCCGCGTCCACGACTATCTCCACACGGTCACCCTTCACGGGACCAATCCCCCTTCTGTGACGGGTGGTTGGGATCACTTTCGACCCGAAGTCCACCCCTTCGCGCCCTCCCTGACCACCCTTCAAGTCTCCCACCCACCACTGACAATCCATCACTCTGAGAGGGCGCGGCCTCTGCGCGCGGGCGGCCGTGGAAACGTAAGCTGTGGCTCGTCACAGGACCGGGCAGCGGGGATGAACATGGCGATGATGCGCCTGAGGCGCGAGGACCCGCGCGTCGTCGGCTCGTTCAGGCTTCACAGACGGCTCGGCGCGGGCGGGATGGGCGTGGTCTACCTGGGCTCCGACAAGAAGGGGCAGCGGGTCGCGCTCAAGGTCATCCGGCCTGACCTGGCGGAGGATCAGGAGTTCCGCTCCCGGTTCGCCCGTGAGGTCTCCGCGGCCCGGCGGATCCGCGGCGGCTGTACGGCCCGGCTCGTGGCCGCCGACCTCGACGCGGACCGCCCCTGGTTCGCCACGCAGTACGTGCCCGGCCCGTCCCTGCACGACAAGATCGCCGCCGAGGGACCGCTCGGCGCGGCCGATGTCGCCGCCGTCGGCGCCGCCCTGTCGGAGGGACTGGTCGCGGTGCACGAGGCCGGGGTGGTGCACCGGGACCTGAAGCCGTCCAACATCCTGCTGTCCCCGAAGGGCCCGCGGATCATCGACTTCGGCATCGCCTGGGCGACCGGCGCCTCCACGCTCACCCATGTCGGCACGGCGGTCGGCTCGCCCGGCTTCCTCGCGCCGGAGCAGGTGCGTGGGGCGGCCGTCACCCCGGCCACGGACGTGTTCTCGCTCGGCGCCACGCTCGCGTACGCCTCGATGGGCGACTCGCCCTTCGGACACGGCAGTTCCGAGGTGATGCTGTACCGCGTCGTGCACGAGGAGCCGCAGCTGCACGGCGTGCCCGACGCGCTGGCCCCGCTCGTCCGGACGTGCCTGGCGAAGGACCCCGAGGAGCGGCCCAGCACGCTCCAACTGTCCCAGCGGCTCAAGGAGATCGCGGCCCGCGAGTCCCAGGACCTCGCCGGTGTACGGCCGCCCGCGCCACGCGGCGCCGAGAGCGAGCGGCTCGCCGACACCTACCCCGAGCGGGCTCGGGGCCGGCCGGGCCGGCAGGGGACGTCCGGCGGGCAGCGGGGCCGGGGTACTCCCCCACCGCGGAGTGGTTCACCGGCGCGGGACGGTGCTCCGGCGCCGGACGGCACGCCTTCCCAGGGCGGGTCCGGTCCGCGCAGCGGAGCCCGGGCGCCGGGTGGCGGGAACCGCACGGCGAACGGCGGCAACCGCGGCAGGACTCCGGTGCGCGGTCCGAGCGCCTCGCGCGGCGGCGCCCCGTCGCGGTCCGGTTCACGCCCGACGCCCACCGGACGCAACGGAACACGGTCGGGCAGCGGCAGCCGCCCCGCCCCGCACAGCGGGACCGGACGTTCCGCTTCCAGGAACACGGGGACCGGGCTGCGGCCCGCCAATCCGCGGTTGCTGCGGCAGCGGTTGTTCGTGTTCGTCGTGGTGACGCTTCTGGTGGCGGTCGGCATCGCCCTGGTGCAGGGCTGCCAGGGCCCGGCGCGGGGACTCGGCGGCGACCAACCCGGCGTACGGCAGGAGCACGTGCAGCACGACCAGGCACCCCGGGACTACCGGCCGTAGGGAGAACCCGCAGTTCGGCGGGTTGTCACAGCCCCGGCAGGATCCGTTCGAAGAACTCGCGGTCGCCCTCGAAGACCGGGTCGAGGGCCAGGAACTCCCGCGGGGTGACCCAGCGGGTCTCGGCGACCTCCGCCGGGTCGGGGACCACCTCCCCCGTGTCCGCGCGGGCGGTCCACCAGTGGAGGCGGAAGGAGCGGTCGTCGGTCTCCGACTCCCAGACCTTCGCCTCCGGTACGGCGGTGAGGCCGACCTCCTCGCGGACCTCCCGGACGACCGCCTGCTCCTGGCTTTCACCGGGCTCGACCTTGCCGCTGAGCGGCTGCCAGTAGCCGGGGCGGGCGACGGCCGGACCGCGCCGGATCGCGAGCAGGCGCTCACCGCGCCGGAGTACGGCCACGACGGCCTCGCGCTGCTCCACGTACGCCGCCTAGTCCTGGGGGCGGCCGGTGGCCACGGCGTAGAAGGCGACGGCGGCCGCCGCGCCCACGTTGAGGGAGTCGACGCCGTGGGACATGGGGATGCGGACCCACTCGTCGGCGGCGACCAGGGCCTGGGTGGACAGGCCGTCGCCCTCGGCGCCGAGCATGAGGGCCACGCGGTCCATGGTGTGCGGGGCGGCCTCGTCGAGGGGCCGGGCCTTCTCGTCGGGGGTGAGGGCGAGGAGGGTGAGGCCCGCCTCCCGGACCGACTCCAGACCCTTGGGCCAGGTGTCCAGACGGGCGTAGGGCACGGAGAAGACCGCGCCCATGGAGACCTTCACGCTGCGGCGGTAGAGGGGGTCGGCGCAGTCCGGGGAGAGCAGGACCGCGTCCATGCCGAGGGCGGCGGCCGAGCGGAAGATCGCTCCGATGTTGGTGTGGTCGTTGACCGACTCCATGATGACGACGCGGCGGGCGGTCCGGAGGAGTCCCGCGGCCGTGGGCAGGGGCTTGCGCTGCATGGAGGCGAGCGCGCCGCGGTGCACGTGGTAGCCGGTGACCTGCTCGGCGAGTTCGGGGCTGACCGCGTAGACGGGGGCCGGGAGTTCGTCGATGACGTCGCGCATGACGTCGACCCACTTCGCCGAGAGCAGCATGGACCGCATCTCGTAGCCGGCTTCCTTGGCCCTTCTGATGACCTTTTCGCCCTCGGCGATGAACAGGCCCTCGGCGGGTTCGCGCTTGCGGCGCAGTTCCACGTCGGTCAGGCCGGTGTAGTCGCGCAGGCGCGGGTCGTCGGGATCCTCGACGGTGATGAGATCGGCCACAGGGTGATACTGCCTTGTCCTGGGTGCGGTGCCAACGGCTCGGTACGGTTTGTGTTACCCGGGGTTACTCGCGGGGTGCGACGGCCGTGGGGCCGACCTTCACGACCTCGCCGATGACGATGACCGCCGGGGGCTTCACGTCCTCGGTCCGTACGGTCTCCGCGACCGTCGCCAGGGTGGCGTCGACGCGGCGCTGGCCGGCCGTGGTGCCTTCCTGGACCAGGGCGACGGGCACGTCCGGGGACCTGCCGTGGGCGATGAGCGTCTCGGCGACCTTCCCGATCGTGCCGACGCCCATGAGGATCACCAGCGTGCCCGTCAGCTTGGCGAGGGACGGCCAGTCGACCAGGGAGCGTTCGTCGTCGGGGGCGACGTGGCCGCTGACCACGGTGAACTCGTGGGCGACCCCCCGGTGGGTGACCGGGATGCCCGCGGCGCCCGGGACCGAGATGGAGCTGGAGATGCCCGGCACGACCGTGCACGGGATGCCGGCCTCGGCCAGCGCCTGGACCTCCTCCATGCCCCGGCCGTAGACGAAGGGGTCGCCGCCCTTGAGCCGTACGACCGACTTGCCCTGCTTGGCGTACTCGATCAGGGCGTTGTTGATGGCCTCCTGGGCCATGAACCTGCCGTACGGCAGCTTCGCGGCGTCGATCACCTCGACGCTCGGTGACAGCTCCGCGAGAAGGTCGCGCGGGCCCAGGTGGTCGGTGATGACCACGTCGGCCTCGCCGAGCAGGCGGCGGCCGCGGACGGTGATCAGGTCCGGGTCGCCGGGGCCGCCGCCGACCAGGGCGACGCCGGGTGTGCGGGTGCGGTGGTGCGGGGCGACGAGCGTGCCGTCGCGCAGGCCCTCGACGACCGCGTCGCGGATGGCGGCGGTGTGGCGGGGGTCGCGGCCCCGGGCGTCGGTGGTGAGGACGGCGACCGTGACGCCCTCGCTGTGGCCGGTGGCCGGGGTCCAGGCGGTGGCCCGGTCGGCGTCGTCGGAGCGGACGCACCACACGCGGTGGCGCTCCGCCTCGGCGGAGGCGGCGGTGTTGGCGGCGGCGTCACTGGTGGCGATGAGGGCGTACCAGGCGTCGGCGAGGTCGCCTTCCGCGTACGGGCGCCGCTGCCAGGTGATCTCGCCGGCGTCCGCCATGGCCTCGACGGAGGGGGTGGCCTCGGGAGAAACGAGGAGGACGTCCGCGCCGGCCGCGATGAGCGCGGGCAGGCGGCGCTGGGCGACCTGGCCGCCGCCGAGGACGACCACGCGGCGGCCGGTGAGGCGGAGGCCTACGGGGTAGGCGGGGTGTTCGGCCATGGGGGTGCGGCTCCTGTTGACGGCGGTGCGGTAGCCCTGACGTGCGGATTTTAAGGGGCAGGGGCCATGGCGGGTCGGGGGGTCCAGTGGCTGAGCACGCTGGCCCTCTGCCGGCGGGTGGTCCGTGCCCGTCCGTTCCGCCCCGCGGAACGGCTGTGCACGGACCACGGCACCTACTTCTCGGTCACCCCTGCCGAGTCGAACGTCGCCACCTCGTGCATCGCCCGGGCCGTGCTCTGGACCAGCGGCAGGGCCAGGAGGGCGCCCGTGCCCTCACCCAGGCGGAGGTCGAGGTCGACCAGAGGACGCAGGCCCAGCTTGTTGAGGGCGGCCACATGCCCCGGCTCGGCGCTGCGGTGGCCCGCGATGCACGCGGCCAGGACCTCCGGGGCGATCGCGCGGGCGACCAGGGCGGCGGCGCCGGCGCTGACGCCGTCCAGGATCACCGGCGTGCGCAGGGACGCGCCGCCGAGGAGGAGGCCGACGATGGCGGCGTGCTCGAAGCCGCCGATCGCGGCGAGCACGCCGACCGGGTCGGCCGGGTCCGGCTGGTGGAGTTCGAGGGCGCGGCGGACGACCTCGGTCTTGCGGGCGAGGGTCTCGTCGTTGATGCCGGTGCCCCGGCCCGTGACCTCGGCCGGTTCCGCACCCGTGAAGACGGAGATCAGGGCGGCGGACGCGGTCGTGTTCGCGATGCCCATCTCGCCGGTGAGGAGTGCCTTGTTGCCGGCGGCGACCAGGTCGCGGGCGGTCTCGATGCCGACCTCGATGGCCTGCCTGGCCTCCTCGCGGGTCATGGCGGGGCCCGTGGTCATGTCGGACGTACCGGCCCGCACCTTGCGGGGCAGCAGGCCGGGCGTGGCCGGGAGGTCGGCGGCGACGCCCACGTCGACGATGCAGACCTCGGCGCCCACCTGGGTGGCGAAGGCGTTGCAGACGGCGCCGCCGCCGAGGAAGTTGGCCACCATCTGGGCCGTGACCTCCTGCGGCCAGGGGGTGACCCCCTGGGCGTGCACGCCGTGGTCGCCGGCGAAGATCGCCACGGCCGCGGGCTCCGGGATGGGCGGCGGGCACTGGCGGGACAGGCCCGAGAGCTGAGCGGAGATGATCTCCAGCATGCCCAGCGCACCGGCCGGCTTGGTCATACGCTTCTGGCGCTCCCATGCCTCGCCGAGCGCCTTGGCGTCCAGCGGGCGGATCTGCGCCACGGTCTCGGCAAGCAGGTCGTGCGGTTCCTCTCCGGGCAGGGCGCGGCGGCCGTACGTCTCCTCGTGCACGACCCAGGACAGCGGGCGGCGCTTGGACCAGCCCGCCTGCAGCAGCTCGGGCTCGTCCGGGAACTCGTCGACGTAACCGACGCACAGATAGGCGATGACCTCGAGGTGCTCGGGCAGGCCGAGGGCGCGAACCATCTCGCGCTCGTCGAAGAAGCTGACCCAGCCGACGCCGAGGCCTTCGGCGCGGGCGGCGAGCCAGAGGTTCTCCACGGCCAGGGCGGCCGAGTACGGGGCCATCTGGGGCTGGGTGTGGCGGCCGAGGGTGTGGCGGCCGCCACGGGTCGGGTCGGCGGTGACGACGATGTTCACCGGGGTGTCGAGGATGGCCTCGATCTTCAGTTCCTTGAACTGCTTGGCCCGGCCCTTGGGGAGGGACTTCGCGTAGGCGTCGCGCTGGCGCATGGCCAGTTCGTGCATCGCGCGCCTGGTGTCGGCGGAGCGGATGACGACGAAGTCCCAGGGCTGCGAGTGGCCGACGGAGGGCGCGTGGTGGGCGGCCTCCAGGACACGGAGCAGCACCTCGTGCGGGATGGGGTCACTGCGGAAGCCGTTGCGGATGTCGCGGCGTTCGCGCATGACCTTCAGTACGGCCTCGCGCTCGGCGGGGTCGTAGCCGGGGGCGGCCGGACCGGTGGACTGACGTGCTTCTGCCACTGCGGCCGCGCCCTCTTCTTCCTGGTCTTCCTGGTCTTCCTGATCGGCGGCCCGGGTGTCCAGGTCGTCGGCACTCTGTACGAGTTCGGCGTCACCGTCCCGGGGAGCGGGGACGGTGGCCACGGGATCCGGCGTCCCGGACGTCTCGGGCTGTGCCGCCGGGGACTGCTGCGGGCCCTGGACCGGCGGGCCGCCCTGCCCGTCCGGCGCCGCCGGGCCGGGGAGTACGACCGTGACGTCCTCGGCGGATGCCGGGAGGCTGGTCGCCTCGGGCGCGGGAGGGGCCGCCGGGGCGGGTGCGGGGGCCCCTTCTTCCACTACGGGCTCGGGCTCAACTGCTGCGGCAGCGGGGGCGGGTGCGACCGCGTCGGGGGCCGGAGCGGGGGCGGGTGCGAGGGCCTGAGCGGGTGCGATCGCCTCGGGGGCCGGTGTGGGCTCGGGGGCCGGAGCGGGCTCGGGGACCTCGGCGGGTTCCTGAGGCTGAGCCGGGGCCGCCGTCTCCGGCGCGTGTGCCGTCGCCTCGTCTTGCGGGGCGGCGGCTTCCGGTGCGGGTGCTTCCGGGGCGGGTCCTTCCGGGGCAGGAGCTTCTGGAGCGGATGCTTCCGGAGCAGGAGCTTCTGGAGCGGATGCTTCCGGAGCAGGAGCTTCCGCGGCGGGTACTTCAGGGGCGGCGGCCTGGGGGGTCGTCACCTCGGCTCTCCGGGCGGCTGGTTCGGTCGCAGGCGCCTCGGGAGCCAGAGGAACCTCGGCGCTCTCGGCATCCGGAGCCTCCGCGACGGGCTCGGGCTCCGCCACGTCGGGAGTCACCGCGTCCGTCGCCGGTGCGGGGGCCTCGGGAGAACCGGCCGCCTCCTCGGCACCGGCCTCCGGCGGAGCGACCACGGCCTGCTCGGGGCCGGCGGGAGCCTCCGGGAACGGCACCGCCTCGGGAGCCGTCCCGGCCTCGGGAGCCGTCCCGGGCCCGGGAGCCGTCCCGGGCTCAGGGGCCGGAGCGGACGCCACGGCTGGTTCAGGGGCGGCCGGGGCCTGTTCGCCACCGCCTTCGGGATCACCGGGGGCATCCGGCTCGGAGACCTCAGAGGCCTCGGGGTCCTCGGAGTCCTCGGAGGAACCACGGGCTCCCGGGGACGGAACCGCGACCGGAACAGGCGCGGCCACGGCTTCGGTAGCAGCCACCTGGGCTCCCTCCGGGCCAGCACTCGCCACGGCCTGTGCGGGGACGGCCTCGGGCTCGGTGGCAGGCGCCTGACCCGCTGCCGGGCCGGCAGCCACCCGGGCCTCTTGTGCGGCGGCGTTCCCCTCGGCCTGGTCACCGGCCGGCACTGCGGCGGCAGGCCGGCCCGGCTCCACAGCAGCGGGGTCAGCCGCATCCGCAGCGGGGGGGGGGGGGGGGGGGGGGGGGGGGGGGGGGGGGGGGGGGGGGGGGGGGGGGGGGGGTTGGCGATTTCCCCGTTCTCCACAACAGCGAACTCATTCTCACTTCAGC
>NZ_JBVIPD010000006.1:43758-256903 GCF_055578235.1 Streptomyces sp. NPDC033136 | reverse complement strand
CCCAGATCTCGGGTGGGTGCCGACTATGTCGCCTCCCCCTCCTCCCGGCCACCCCCCCCCCCCCCCCCCCCCCCCCCCCCCCCCCCCGCTCCCGCCCTGGTCACCGGCGACCGCCTCAGGTACCGGCCGGCCCGCGTCCGGAGCGACCTCGGCACCGGTGGAGTCGGCCGTACCCGCAGCGGCAACCGGCCGGCCCGCGTCCTGACCCGTCCCGGCGCCGCCGGACTCGGCCGCGACCGGCCTCTGCCCCGCCTGGGCCACGGCCGACTGGCCTCCGTCCGGGCAGGCGCCCCCACCAGCGGGATCACTGCCGGCCACGGCCGCCTCGCCCTGCGCGGGCACCGTCGGCCCCGCCTCGGCGGTAGCGGTAGCACTAGAGGCAGCCACCGGGGCGTGCACCTGCTGCTCCGCGGAGGCGGCCTGTGCCGCTTCGGCCGGTTCCGGCGCCGCGTGGGTCGCGACCGCCTGGGCCGCGCCCACCGGCTCCGTTACCGGAACAACCGTTTCCGCAGGCGTCGCCCCGTCGCTCACCGGCACCGGGGGCGTGACCTGTGCGCCCCAGGGCGCGGCCGGAGGCGCAGGCGTCCCCGGGGCGCGGGGGGCGTCGAGGTACTCGGGGCCGGCCGGCTGCCCGGCGGGCTGGCGTACGGGGGCGTCCGCGGGGCCCCGGTCGGCGAGGGAGCGGACCGGGCTGGCGGAGCTGTCGGGGAGCGGCGGCCCGAGGTGCAGCGGACGGCGCGGAGTGATGGGCGGGATCGGCGGCGGGTCGGGCAGGCGGACGCCACCGAGGTCGACCGAGCCGCTGTCGCGGCCGGAGATCTCGTGCGGGCCCGGCTGGTGCACGGTCTCGACGACCGGCTCCGGCGCGGGCGGGGCGACCTCGTTGCCCCAGGCGCCCTGGGCGCCCGGCAACAGCAGCAGGTCTTCGTCCTCGGCCTCGGCGGTGGTCTCGGAGAGGTAGGTGTACGAACCGTGCGCGGGGGCGCCCGGCTGTTCCACCATGCCTGCGTTCTCCGGCAGTCCCTCGCCCGGGACCTGGCCGGTGTCGGTCATGCGTACCCCTCGCCCATCGGTTAGTGCTCCTACGACCAGCTCGCCCGGAACGGCGCACCGACCGCCCCGCAGTGAAGAACGAGCGTGCGTCCTCAGCGGCACGAACGGTCCGCCCGGAAAAGGCGACAAAGCCATTCACTGGCATTGTCGCGGTCGCACCACCCTCACGGCAGCATGATCCGCGACGGTTCCGCTGTGGACTGCGCCACGTTGCGCGTCCCTCGGTTCTGCCGTACCACACTCAGCCCAAAACGGGCGGGTTTTCCGGACATTGACCGACGAAGTGCCGGGCGCCGTGTGCGGTGCAGCGATCGGCCAGCCTACCGCTCGCGGTACGACAAACCGATCACGGGGACGGCCGCGGGATCAGGCGCGGCGCCTCGGCAGCACGCCGCTGAGCAGGAACGCGACGCTCCGTTCCTTCTCCGTCCAGGCCCGGGTGTCGAGTTCGACGGACTGCAGCAGGGCGCATTCGACGCCGTACCCGTGCTCGGTCAGGTCGCGGCCGATGAGTTCGGCGGCGTCGCGGGTAGCGGCGTGCGTGACGATGCCCTGCGGGCGGCGGTCGGCGACCGCGGAGACGACGGCCGCTCCCCCGCCGCCGACGCGGACGACGTCCGGTTCGGGAAGGTTCTCCAGGACGTGCGGGGCGGTGCCGTGCACGACCTGGAGCGGGACGCTGAGGCGGCGGGCGGCGGCATCGGTGCGGGCGCAGGCGGACCGGTCGCTGTCGACGGCGATGACGGCGGCGCCGGCGCGTGCGGCCTCGACGGCGAAGGCTCCGCTGCCGCAGCCGATGTCCCACACGAGGTCGCCGACACGCGGTCCGAGGCGGGCGAGTTGGGAGGCGCGCAGCAGCGGGGCCTCGCCCTCGCCGAGGCCGCCGCCGTAGGTCTCGGCGGGCAGGGACCAGCCGCGCGGTCCGCTGGACGGGTCGCGGCCGGCGATCCAGCCGCCGCTCTCCCCCGCTGTGTCGGGCCGGGCCGGTCCGCCGAGGACGATGACCACGTTGGGGTCGCGCCAGGTATGGTCGGCGGCCTTGTCGGAGGTGACGACGCTGACGCGTTCGCGGCCGGTGCCGAGCTCCTCGCAGATGACGAAGGAGCGGTGGACTCCTTCGAGGAGCAGGCCGAGTTCGGCGGGGCCGGCGCCGGGTGAGGTGAGGACGGCCACCTTGGTGTGGGCCCGGCAGACGTTCACCGCGCGGCGCAGGGTGCGGGGGTGCGCGACGACCACGTGGGCGTCGTCCCAGGGCATGCCCGCGCGGGCGAAGGCGCCGGCGACGGACGAGACGGCGGGCACGACCTCCACCTCGAGGCCGAACTCGGGGGCGCGCAGGGTGCGTACGACGCCGAAGAAGCCGGGGTCGCCGTCGGCGAGCACGACGGCCGTGCCGCGGTGGGCGGCGATGCGGCGGGCGGCGAGGGCGACGCTGCCGAGGCGGATGCGCTCGGCGCCGGCGGGTACCTCGGGGAGCGCCAGGTGGTGGGCGGCACCCGCCACGAGCGTGGCGGCGCCGAGGGCGGCGCGCCCCGCGGCGGTCAGCGGCGAACCGTCCCAGCCGATCACCGTGACCCGGTCGGCCATCGTCGTCAGTCTCCAGAGGTTTTCGCAGGTGGTATGCGTGTCGTTGCGGCGAACAGCCCGCGGGCGGGCTCCGTGAGGGTACCCGGTGGAGAGGCCGGAGGGGGCGCCGGTGTCGTCGTCGCCGTCTTCCTCCGGGTGGTACCGGTCAGTTCCAGTCGCCGAAGGACGTGAAGCCGTCGCGCACCTGCTCGCCCACGCCTTCCAGGTCCTCAGGGAGCAGGCTCCAGACGATGAAGTCGGTGCGTACGTCGGTCCACGTGCCGTCCTCGGCACGGGAGCGGGCTATACAGGCGTTGCGCAGCACGCCCTCGCTGATACAGCCGATCTTCTGGGCGACCTGCTGGGAGGCGGTGTTGTCGGCCGCCGTGCGCAGTTCGATGCGCTCGAACTTCTGGTCCGTGAAGAGCCACCGGGCGGTGACGAGGGCGGCCTCGGATGCGTAGCCCTCGCCGCGGGCCCAGGGGGCGATGATGTACGACAGTTCGGTGGAGCGTACGTGCCAGTTGGTCTTGCCGAGTCGGATGAGGCCGACCAGGCGCTGGGTGAGGAACTCGGTGATCGCGAAGTCGAGTCCGCGCCCCTCGGTGCGTTCGGCGGGGGCGTACTCGGTGATCCAGGTGCGGGCGCCGTCCTCCGTGAAGGGCTGGGGGACGGAGGCCCAGGCCGCCACCTGCTCGTCGTTCATCATCGCGGTCAGGGCGGCGACGTCGTCTTCGTCGAGGGGACGCAGCACCAACCGCTCCGTGCTGATGGAGACGTTGGGAAAGGTGCTCGTCATGCGCCGCTCCGTAACCTTCGGTGAACCTTCAGGGCATGGTGAACTGCCCAGCATGCAGCATGAAAGCACTGATCCGCACCATGGAGTCCTCCCCCACCGGATGAGGGAGGACCCCATGTGTGCGAGGGCCGGGCGTCGGCTCAGAAGGAGGCGCGCACGGAGCCGGCGTACTTGTCCTGGATGAACTTCTTCACCTCGGGCGAGGTGAGGAGCTCGGCGAGCTTCTTCACCCGCGGGTCGTCCCCCTGGCCCTTCTTCACGGCGAGGAAGTTGCCGGAGGGGTTGCATCAGCCGCGGAGGGAGATCTCCACGCCCTGCTCGGTGACCAGCGCGGACAACGCCGACAGGTTCTCGACCACCAGGTCGGCCCGGAGCTCGTGGGCCTGGTGGGTGGTGGTCAACGCCACGGTGGTCATGCCGGCGGCGCGGCCGGCCGCCAGGCCCGCGGGGGCGTCCTCGAAGACGACACACCGGGCCGGGTCGACGCCGAGGGCGCGGGCGGCGAGCAGGTAGGGCTCGGGGTCGGGCTTGCCTCGGGTGATGTCGTCGGCGGCGACGAGTGTCTTGGGGAAGATGCCGACGGCGTCGAGCCGGGCCTCGGCCAGCCGCCGGGCGGCAGAGGTGACGACGGCCCAGCGGTCGGCCGGAAGAGCGTCGAGGAAGGCGCGGGTACCCGGCAGGAGGCGCACACCGTCGTGGGGTACGTCGTCGACCTCCAAGTCCTCGATCCGCGCGACGGCCTGCGGGACGAGTTCGGCGGGCAGCAGGTCGGCGGCTATCTCGGCGGCCGGACGGCCGTGCAGTTCGACCCGGGCGAACTCCTCGGCCGTGATGCCGTACTCGGCGGCCCACCGCGTCCAGCAGCGGTCCACCGAGGCGAGGGAGGAGACGAGGGTTCCGTCGTTGTCGAACAGCAGGGCCTGCGCGTGGAGCTTCATGCCCTCGACCCTACGGTGCAGGCCAGGGCCGGAAGCAGGGGGCCGTTTCGGCCGTAATAGGGTCGCTGCATGCTGAATGCCCTGACGCTGGTGACCGGCGTCGCCGCGCTGCTGCTCGCCGCCTGGTGCGGCTGGGCGGCCTACCGTGACCAGCCGACGAAGGACTGGCACTTCATCGGGATGGCCTTGGTCACGCTGCTGGCGCTGATCCAGCTGGTGGCCGGGGTCGTGCTGCTGGCGCGGGGCGAGAAGCCGGAGCAGGGCACGACGATCTTCGTGGCATATCTGCTGGGAGCGTTCGCGAGTGTCCCGGCGGCGGGGTTCATGTCGCTGGCCGAGCGCACCCGGTGGGGTTCGGTGACGGTGGCCGCGAGCGGAGTGGTGCTGGCGGTGCTGGAGGTGCGGCTCTATGACATCTGGGGAGGCTGACGTGAGCCGGCGGCTGACCAGCGGGCCGGGCACGCTGCTGGTGTGGCTGTACGGCGTGATGGTCGTCGGGGCGGTGTCGCGGTCCGCATATCAGATCGCGACGGAGTTCGACCGGGCGCCGCTGGCGTACACGCTGTCGGCGGTGGCCGGTGTCGTGTACGGGTTCATCACGTACTCGTTGGTGCGGGGCGGGGAGACGGCACGGCGCGCGGCGCTCGTGTGCTGTGTCGCGGAGCTGGTGGGTGTGCTGACGGTGGGCACGTGGACCTTGGTCGAGCCGTCGGCCTTCCCGGACGCGACCGTGTGGTCGGACTTCGGGATGGGATATCTGTTCATCCCGATTCTGCTGCCGTTGTCGGCGATCTACTGGCTGCGGACTGCGCGTGCGCGGAACGGGGATGCCGCCTGAGGTGATCAGGCGGCCGCGGGCCGTGTGTGGCTGGTCGCGCCCACGAGGCGGAGCCGCACACCGACACCATCCCGCGCCCCCGAGGGTGAACTTCAGGCCGTCGCCGCGTACGTGCTCGCCGGCTTCTCCAGGACGATCATGGGGATGCCGTCCGTGCCCTGGGACGTGCCGACCGTTTCGTAGCCGACCTTGCGGTAGAGACGGAGGTTGCCCTCGCTGCGGTGGCCGGTGTGGAGGCGGAAGCGCTTGGCGCCATGCTGGTCCGCGAGGGCCGTCTCGGCCGCGCGGAGGAGGCGGGCGCCGATGCCGTGGCCCTGGAGGCGGGGGTGGACACAGAGCTTGCCGATCGCGGCGGCGCCGTCCTCGGTGACCGAACCGCGGACCGAGCCGACGATCTCCTCGCCGAGCCGGGCCACGAAGACGCAGTCCCGGGCGACCTCCTCACGGACCGAGTCGAGGGTTTGGACGAGCGGGTCGATGCGGTAGTTCCCGTACAGCGCCGCCTCCGGCTGGAAACACAGGTACTGCAGCCTGAAGATCTGCTCCGCGTCCTGCTCGGCCGCCGCAGAGATGGTCACGCTCATGCCCATGTGCGCACGCCTCCCGCTCATTTGATCACCTGTCGTCCCTCACTCCTATCCCCGTCCTCAGCGGGCCGCAACCTCCGGTGTGAGCAATCTGCGCAGACATCCCAGGCATCTGGAACGTTCCGGGCCAAGACTCCCCTGTGAGATACCCAACTCCCCTGCGATTTCCCGGTATGTCAGGTCCTCGGGCGACAGCAGTGCCTCCAACAGCCGGGGGCAGCGGCCCGGGAGGCGTCGTACGGCCTCGCGCAGGGCACGACCGCGGGCGGCGGCGAGAGCGAGCTGTTCGGGCCCGCGGTCGCCGTCGTCGACCGGTTCACCGGCGTACGGCCGTTCGATGCGGCTCGTGCGGCGGGTGCGGCGGGCTTCCGAGCGGACGGCCCGGCGGAGCCAGCCCTGGGGGTCGACCGGCGGGCCCTCGGCGTCGAGGTGCTCCAGCAGGCGGACCCAGACCGCCTGCTCCAGGTCGCCCGGCTCGGTTCCGGCGGCATAGGCCTCCGCTGAGGCCTCGGCGGTGAGCAGCGGACGGAGGGCGGTGACCAGGTGGTGCGTCATATGCGGAGCGACGCGGCCGCCCGGGCGGCGGGTTGCCCGGGCGGCCGAAGCTCACTCGATCGATGGGAGCGAGCTCAGTTGTTGACGAAGTCCTCGCGGGCCAGCAGACCCGTGTCGGGCTGGTCGGTGAAGACACCGTCGATGCCGGTCGCGAAGTACGCCTCGTACGCGCCGAAGACGTCGCCGTAGGCGTCCGCGTCCGTACCCTTGCGGAAGTTCGCGGGCAGGAAGGGGTTCTCGTTGCGCAGCGTCCACGGGTGCAGGATCAGGCCCTCCTTGTGGGCGTCCTGCACGAGCGTGGTCGGCTGGGTGAGGTTGCCCCCGGCGTCGCGCGGGATGACCAGGTCCAGGGTCGGGCCGATGCCCTGCGCATAGGAGGCGATCTCCCGCAGGCCGGCGGGCCTGACCAGGTCGGCGACCGTGCGCGGGTCGCCGGTCTCGACGAAGTCCCAGGGGCGGGTGTCCGCCGAGGACAGCAGCACGACCAGGGGGTTGCCGACGAGCTTGTTCAGGCGCTGGATGCTGGTCGGCTCGAAGGACTGCAGGATGACCGGGGAGGTCCGCCGGTCCTTGCGGTACCTGCGCAGCAGCCTGGCGACGCGCTCCTCCAGCGGGAGGCCCAGCTTGCGGAAGTAGGTGGGGTGTTTGAGCTCGGGATAGATCCACACCTGCTTGCCGCCCTTGCGGGTCTGCTCGTCCTGCCACCGCAGGACCTCTTCGAAGGTGGGGATCTCCCAGCGGCCGTTGTAGAGGGTGTTGTGCGGGCGATTGGCCGGGATGCGCTCGACCGCGCGCAGGGTCTTCAGCTCGGCGAGTGTGAAGTCCTCGGTGAACCAGCCGGTGGTGGAGACGCCGTCGAGGAGCTTGGTCTTCTTGCGGCCGGCGAACTCGGGGTGGTCGCCGACGTCGGTGGTGCCGCCGATCTCCGGCTCGTGACGGCAGACCAGGTGCCCGTCCTTCGTCGGGACCAGGTCGCCCGCCTCGACGATGTCGGCGCCCATGTCGAGGGCCAGCTGGTACGAGCCGAAGGTGTGCTCCGGGCGGTAGCCACTGGCGCCGCGGTGGCCGACGATCGTCGGCTTGGGCAGGCTCTTCACTCCCCCGCCGCCGTGCCGGGCGCCGTCGGCTCTCGCCGTGCCGGCGATGCCGAGGACCGCTCCGCCGGCGCCGAGGACCGCCGCGCCGAGCAGTGCCCGCCGTCCGGTGCCGCCCGCTTCTTCGTTCGACTCCTGCGTTCCCATGCGCGCCCTCCCTGGCCGCCTGCTGGTCAGTGCGGCCGATCGTAGGGGCGCGTACATGACCGGTGGGAGACCCCGGGCGGAACACGCGGGTGACGTCGGGTGTCGTAGTGGCTGGTGGGGACGGTGAGTTGACGGCCCGTCGCGACCGGGCCGATTCGGTCCGGTCGTTCTGGGAACGCGTGCGGTGTGCCCCGGGGCGACGTGCGTCACACCGTGTCCGCCGCGTTTCGCACCGTCGGCGGCGCGCCACCGCAGGTAAACACGCGTCAACAGCGCGTAAGGTCTCGGTGAAGTCGCCGAGCCCGATGTGCGCGATGCCCGGGGCCGCGAGTATCGTCCTCACCTGCACAGACTCATACAGAATCCCTTGACACCGGAGGGCCCGTTGTCCCGCTTCGCGCTCATCAAGGCAGTGCTCGGCCCGATCATGCGCCTGATGTTCCGCCCGCAGGTGGAGGGTGCGGAGCACATTCCCGGCCATGGTCCGGTCATCCTGGCCGGCAACCACCTGACGTTCATCGACTCGATGATCCTGCCGCTGGTCTGCGACCGGCAGGTCGTCTTCATCGGCAAGGACGAGTACGTGACCGGCAGGGGTCTCAAGGGCCGGCTGATGGCCTGGTTCTTCACGGGTGTCGGCATGATCCCGGTGGACCGTGACGGTGGCCGGGGTGGTGTCGCCGCACTGATGACCGGGCGCCGGGTGCTGGAGGAAGGCCGCATGTTCGGGATCTACCCGGAGGGGACGCGGTCGCCCGACGGGCGCCTGTACCGGGGCCGGACGGGTATCGCCCGGCTGACCCTGATGACGGGTGCGCCGGTGGTGCCGTTCGCCATGATCGGAACGGACAAGCTGCAGCCGGGCGGGGCGGGTCTGCCCCGTCCGGGCAAGGTCACGGTTCGGTTCGGTGAGGCGATGGAGTTCTCCAGGTACGAGGGGATGGACCGCGACCGGTATGTGCTGCGGGCCGTGACGGACTCGGTGATGGCCGAGGTCATGCGGTTGTCCGGGCAGGAGTACGTGGACATGTACGCGAGCAAGGCGAAAGAGGCCGCGTAGTCCGGCGGCCGCGGGCGAGCCCTCGCCCGCCCTCGCGGCCGGCACGGAGCGGAAGCGAGAACGGGCTCAAGGCGGTGAGGGGCTCGGTCCCCTCGCCGCTTCGGCCGCAGGGCCTCGCCCGCCACCGCGATCCCGGTGGCCGGCCCGCCCTCTCGCCGCACCGTCCGAAAGCCCGGGTACGCCCAGTACGAGTGCTTCCGGACGGCACTCCCCCAAGCTCTTCGAGCAGGGGGTACCCCCAGAGCACGCACCGGACGCCGCGCGGCCGCCCTTCGGGTGACGACGCCACTTTCGCAACAGGCCTTAGGCGTGTTCCGCGGCGCCGCTCTCCAGCCGCTGGCCCCGCAGCAGGAACCATGCCGCCACCGCCGCGGCGAGCAGGACCGCCGCTCCGACGCCGGCCGCGAGGGCCAGGCCGTCGACGAAGGACGTGCGGGCCGCGTCCAGCATGGCCTCGGCGGTGGGCGCGGGCATCCCCGCGGCGGCCTCGACCGCGCCGCCCAGGGACTCGCGGGCCGCGGCCGGTGTGCCCGCGGGGCCGGTGAAGTCGCGGTAGACGCCGGTCACGATCGAGCCGAGCACGGCGATGCCGAGGGCGGCGCCGAGTTCGTACGCCGTCTCGGACACCGCGGACGCGGAGCCCGCCTGTTCCTTGGGCACGCTGGAGAGGATCACATCGGCCGTCACGGTGAACGAGAATCCGGCACCGACGCCGACCACCAGCAATGCGGCCCCGAGCAGCGGATAGCCGGTCGACTGGCCGATCACCGTGAGCGCGGCCAGGGCGAGGCCGATCGACGCGAGGCCTCCGGAGACCACGGCCCGTACCGAGAAGCGGCGGGCCGCCCGCCCCGCGATCAGACCGGCCACCACCGCGCCGATCGCTGCGGGCAGTTCGGCCAGACCCGCCTCGAACGGGCGCCTGCCCTGGACGAGTTGCAGATACTGCGAGAGGAAGAACACCAGCCCGGACAGGCCCAGGATGGTGAGCAGGTCGGCCAGCACCGCCCCGCTGAAGCCGCGGTGGCGGAACAGCCGCATGTCCAACAGCGGCGCCGGCAGCCTCAGCTGACGGCGGACGAACCCGTACAGAGCGGCCGCGCCCAGCAGACCGGTGGCAAGGGGCTCCCAGGCGAAGCCGTGTGTCGCCGCCTCCTTGACGGCGTACACGATGCCGATCATGCCCACCAGCGACAGGACGACGCTGACGAGGTCCCAGGGGCCGGGGTTCGCGGTGCGCGACTCGGGCAGCAGCCTGATTCCCACGAGGACCAGCACGGCCATCACGGGCAGGTTGATCAGGAAGACCGAGCCCCACCAGAAGTGCTCCAGCAGGAGCCCGCCGACGATCGGGCCGACGGCCGTGCCGGCGGAGGCGGTGGCGCCCCAGATGCCGACGGCGAGACTGCGCTCGCGCGGGTCGTGGAAGAGGTTGCGGATCAGCGCGAGCGTGGCCGGCATCAGGGTCGCGCCGGCGACACCGAGCAGCGCCCTGGCGAGGATCATCATCCCGGGCGTGGTGGCGTAGGCGTTGAACACGGAAATCGCGCCGAACGCCGTGGCACCCACCAGCAGGATCCGCTTGCGGCCGATCCGGTCGCCGAGGCTGCCCATGGAGACGAGCAGGCCGGCGATGACGAAGGAGTAGACGTCACCGATCCACAGCAGTTGTGTGCCGGACGGCTTCAGGTCCTCGCTGATGTAGGGGGTCGCGAGACCGAGGACGGTCGCGTCGACGGCCACCAGCAGCACGGCGAGCACGAGAACGCCGAGCGCGAGCCAGCGGCCCGGGCGCTTCGCCGCCTCGGTCGTCATCGCCGGCCGCAGGGTGCTGGTCATGGTTCCTCTCTCCTGAGTGCGCCGCCGAGCAGCAGCTCGACGATCATGTGCTGGAAGTCCTTGGGGGCGCCCTTGCCGCTGTGCACCATCCAGGCGGCGGAGGCCATCAGGCCGTACAGCGCCTCGGTGAGCCAGGCCGGGGTGAGGTCGATGCGGAACTCGCCGCCGAGCTGGCCGCGCCGGAACAGGGCGGAGATCCGGTCGTCGATCAGGGTCCAGCCCGCGTTCTGCTCCCCGCCCTCGAACAGCTGGCTCTCGGAGTAGAGGAACGCGAGCAGTCCCGCGGCGGGCTCCATGGCTCCGACCAGCCGGCGCACGGCCTCACTCGCCGTGCCCTCGTCGAGGCGGGCGGCGTCCAGCGCGGCCCGGCACTCCGCGATGCCCAGCGACTCCAGCGCCCGGACGAGGGCGTCCCGCCCGGCGAAGTGGCGGTGCAGGGTGGCACGGCTGATCCCGGCGGCCTTGGCGACCTCGTCCATGGTCGCGGTGGATTTGCGGGTCAGCAGGGCGGCGGCGGTGCGCAGCACGTGGTCAGGATCGACAGCCATGAGACGACGGTACCCCACATGAGACACCAACGTCTCACGCGGGGCGTGCGTGCATCAGGGCTGTACGGCTTTGCAGCTGTTCGGGGGTACGGGTGTACGGGTGTCGCTTCAGGAGAGTCCGGAGATCAGTGCCAGGGCAGCTGCCCGCGCCGCTGCCAGTAGGTGTGCGGTTCCTCGGCCAGCGCGGCGAGGCGGGTCAGCTGGTCGTCGTCGAGGTCGACGACCGCCGCGTGCAGGTTCGACGCGAGCTGGGTGGCGGTGGCCGCGCCCGAGAGCACGACGCCGGCCCAGGGCTGCCGGAGGACCACGGCCAGCGCGACCGCGTCGCAGCCCAGCCCGGTCTGCTCGGCGACCTCCTTCAGGACCTCCGGAGCGTGCGGACCGGCGAGGCGGCCGTTGGCCATGCCCTCCTTGACGATCACGGTGACGCCGGCGGAGTGCGCCTCGGCGAGGGCGGGTGCGGCGGAGGTCTCCAGCGCGTTGTACGTGGACTGCACGGTACGGAAGAGGGGTTCGCCGTCGACCGTCACGGAGAGGGCGGCGCGGATCGCGTCCGCCTGGGCGGGGCCGCTGGTGGAGAAGCCGATGGTCAGGCCCTGCGCGGCGGCTTCCGCGAGCTTCGCGTGCAGTTCCTTGTCGGTGAGGGCCGGGCTGTCCGGGGTCACCGAGTGGATCTGGTAGAGGTCGAGCCGGGTGCCGAGCAGGGCGTCGCTCTCCGCGCGCTGCCGCTCATAGGTGGCGAGGCTGTGATCCTTGACCTCGTGCGTCTCGGCGTCGGTGGACCAGTCGGCGGTGTAGGTGTAGCCCCACTTGCTGCCGACGACGATGTCATCGAGGCCGGGCCGGTCCCTGAGCCAGTCGGCGAGGAACTCCTCCGAGCGGCCGTAGGAGCGGGCCACGTCGAAGTAGCGGACGCCCTGGGCGTAGGCGGCGTCCAGGAGTTCGTGTGTCCGCTCGCGCAGAGCGTCGACCGTGCGCTCGGCCGGCAGGTCCTGGTCGCGGCCCAGATTGATGTAACCGGGCCGTCCGACGGCGGCGAGTCCCAGACCGATGTGGCAGGTGGGGGTCGTTGCTGAGGCCAGGCGGGCGAAGGGCATCGGGGGGCTCCGTTCGGTCGGCTGCGGCTTTCGACCAACGTAACCCCCGGGATGACCTTCGCCTCTGAGCTCGAGGTGTGCTGTGTGTTCGCGGGTGCGGGTGGTGCTGTGTGTTCGCGGGTGCGGGTGGTGCTGTGTGTTCGCGGGTGCGGGTGGTGCTGTGTGTTCGCGGGTGCGGGTGGTGCGTGGCTCATCGCGCCCACGCGGCGGAGCCGCAACCGATACGGCCCCGCCGCCCCTTCAGGCCTGCTGCCGTGCTGTTGCCCATGCGTGCTGGGCCGCCACGTCCGCCTTCACCTCTGCCAGTTGTACCGCGACCGCACTGGGAGCCGTGCCACCCCGGCCGTTACGGGAGGCCAATGCTCCCGGGACGTTGAGGACCGTGCGGACCTCAGGGGTCAGGTGGGAGGAGATCTTGGCGAACTGCTCGTCCGTCAGCTCGTCCAGTTCCTTGCCCTGCGCCTCGGCGACCTTCACGCACTCGCCGGCCACCTCGTGCGCCACGCGGAACGGGACGCCCTGCTTGACCAGCCACTCGGCGATGTCCGTGGCGAGGGAGAAGCCGGCCGGGGCCAGTTCCTCCATGCGCTCGCGGTGGACCGTGAGCGTGGCCATCATGCCCGTGAAGGCCGGGAGCAGGATCTCCAGCTGGTCGATGGAGTCAAAGACCGGCTCCTTGTCCTCCTGGAGGTCGCGGTTGTAGGCGAGCGGAAGGGCCTTGAGCGTGGCCAGCAGGCCCGTCAGGTTGCCGATCAGGCGGCCCGACTTGCCGCGGGCCAGCTCGGCGATGTCCGGGTTCTTCTTCTGCGGCATGATCGACGAGCCGGTCGAGAACGCGTCGTGCAGGGTCACGAAGGAGAACTCCTTCGTGTTCCAGATGATGACCTCCTCGGCGATCCGGGAGAGGTTGACGCCGATCATCGCCGTGATGAACGCGAACTCGGCGACGAAGTCGCGCGACGCGGTGCCGTCGATGGAGTTGCCGGCGGAGCCGTGCTCAAACCCGAGGTCCTTCGCCACCGCCTCCGGGTCCAGACCCAGGGAGGAGCCCGCCAGCGCGCCCGAGCCGTACGGCGACACCGCCGTACGCGCGTCCCACTGGCGCAGGCGCTCGGCGTCCCGGGAGAGGGACTGCACGTGGGCGAGGACGTGGTGGGCGAAGAGGACCGGCTGGGCGTGCTGGAGGTGCGTGCGGCCGGGCATCGCCACGTCGGGGTGGGCCTCGGCGAGGCCGATCAGCGCGTCCTGGAGCTCGGCGATCAGGCCTGCGACGACCCGGGCGTGATCGCGCAGGTACATGCGGAACAGGGTCGCGACCTGGTCGTTGCGGGAGCGGCCCGCGCGCAGCTTGCCGCCGAGGTCCGGGCCGAGGCGCTCCAGGAGGCCGCGCTCCAGGGCCGTGTGGACGTCCTCGTCGGCGATGGTGCCGACGAACTCGCCCGACGCCACGTCCGCCTCGAGCCGGTCGAGCCCGTCGAGCATGCGCCGCAGCTCGTCCTCCGTGAGCAGGCCCGCCTTGTGCAGCACGCGCGCGTGCGCACGCGAACCGGCGATGTCGTACGGCGCGAGCCGCCAGTCGAAGTGGACGGACGCGGACAGCTTCGCCAGGGCCTCGGCGGGACCGTCGGCGAAACGGCCGCCCCAGAGCCGGACGTCACCGCTGTTGCTGCTCACCTGCTGTGCTCCTCAATGGGTGTGGGTGGGCCACCGCCTCGCCACGCGTGGGTGAGGAGGTGGTCATCACGCTACTGCTTACGCCAGGTCCCGCTGGGCCGCGATCTTCGACGACAGGCTGTAGATGTCGATGAAGCCCCTGGCAGCGGACTGGTCGAACGTGTCGCCCGTGTCGTAGGTCGCCAGGTCGAAGTCGTACAGCGACTGCTGCGAACGCCGGCCGGTGACGACCGCGCGACCGCCGTGGAGGGTCATCCGGATGTCACCGGTGACGTGCTGGTTCGCCTCGTCGACGAAGCCGTCCAGGGCGCGCTTGAGCGGGGAGAACCACTGCCCGTCGTAGACCAGTTCGCTCCAGCGCTGCTCGACGCCCCGCTTGTAGCGGGCGAGTTCCCGCTCGACGGTGACGTTCTCCAGCTCCTGGTGGGCGGTGATCAGGGCGATCGCGCCCGGAGCCTCGTACACCTCGCGGGACTTGATGCCGACGAGGCGGTCCTCGACCATGTCGATCCGGCCGATGCCCTGGGCGCCCGCGCGCTCGTTGAGCCGCTGGATCGCCTGGAGGACGGTGACGGGCTCGCCGTCGAGGGCGACGGGGACGCCCCGCTCGAAGGTGATGACCACCTCGTCGGGCTCGCGGGCGAGGGCCGGGTTGCGCGTGTACTCGTAGATGTCCTCGATCGGCGCGTTCCAGATGTCCTCGAGGAAGCCGGTCTCGATGGCGCGGCCGAAGACGTTCTGGTCGATGGAGTACGGGGACTTCCTGGTGGTCGCGATCGGCAGGCCCTTGTCCTCGCAGAAGGCGATGGCCTTGTCGCGGGTCATGGCGTAGTCGCGGACCGGGGCGACGCACCGCAGGCCGGAGGCGAGGGCGACGATGCCGGCCTCGAAACGGACCTGGTCGTTGCCCTTGCCGGTGCAGCCGTGGGCGACGGTGGTGGCGCCGTGCTTCCGGGCCGCGGCGACGAGGTGCTTGACGATCACCGGCCGGGACAGGGCGGAGACCAGCGGGTAGCGGTCCATGTAGAGGGCGTTGGCCTTGATCGCCGGGAGGCAGTACTCCTCGGCGAACTCGTCCCTGGCGTCGGCGACCTCGGCCTCGACGGCGCCGCAGGCGAGGGCGCGCTTGCGGATGACGTCCAGATCCTCGCCACCCTGGCCGACGTCGACCGCGACCGCGATGACCTCGGCGCCCGTCTCCTCGGCGATCCAGCCGATGGCGACGGAGGTGTCAAGACCGCCGGAGTAGGCGAGTACGACGCGCTCGGTCACGGGTTCTTCCCCTCATGCTGCACTCACTGACATGCATGAGTATGCAGAGCTTTGCATGATTCGTCAATCGGCCTCGGTCCGGGTGCCGGATTCCGGCCACGCGAGAGGAATTTGAAGATCCCTTGAACACACGAAACCGCTTGCCCGTACCTCTCGCCGAACGCAGGCGCCGCGTTTTGACACCGACGACACCCCGACCCCTAGTGAGGCACCCCCATGTCCAGGGCTCTTCCGAAGTACAACAAGCGTCGCGTCGCGTTCATCGGCGGCGCCGCCGCGGTGGCACTGTCCGGCACCGTGATCGCCGGCTTCGCCCTCGCCGGGGAGACGTCCGAGAACGGCGGGACGAACGCCCGGACGCTGGCGGGCCCCGGCACCATCAGCTGCCCGGACGTCACCGGCCAACTGCCGGCCATCCCCGCCTCGGCGCAGGCGGAGGTCGACCGCAACCTGGGACAGCTGGACACCCAGATCCAGGAGGCCAACAAGCGCCTGGTCGACACCGTCGGCCAGGGCGGGCCCAACTTCGTCCAGAACGCCATCCTCGGCCCGCTGGAGGACAAGCGGGTGGCCGCCCTCAACCGCATCGAGACCGCCATCGGGCGGGCCGCCGAGAAGCCCGAGGGCCTCGAGGCGTTCGCCGCCTGCCAGCTCAACGCCGACGGCGGCGCCGGAGCGGGCGAGGCGGCCGGCGGTGATGCGGGCGCCGGAGCCGGGGCGGGTGCCGGGGCCGGGGCCGACGCCGGTGAAGAGGCCGGTGCGGGCGCCGGAGCCGGTGCGGGCGCCGACGAGGACGGCGTCGGTGCGGGCCAGGCGGGGAACGCCGGTGTCGGCACCATCAGCTGCCCGGACGTCACCGGCCAACTGCCGGCCATCCCCGCCTCGGCGCAGGCGGAGGTCGACCGCAACCTGGGACAGCTGGACACCCAGATCCAGGAGGCCAACAAGCGCCTGGTCGACACCGTCGGCCAGGGCGGGCCCAACTTCGTCCAGAACGCCATCCTCGGCCCGCTGGAGGACAAGCGGGTGGCCGCCCTCAACCGCATCGAGACCGCCATCGGGCGGGCCGCCGAGAAGCCCGAGGGCCTCGAGGCCTTCGCCGCCTGCCAGCTCAACAAGTGAGGTGACAGGCGCTGTGGCCGCCCCGAGTGACGCCGGCCGGGGCGGCCACGGGCAGGCGCCCGCACGCGGGGTCCGGCAGAGGTGACCGGATCCCGCAATTCGTTAGACGGTCGAAAGACTTGGGCTCATAATCGCTGGACATGGGAAAGACACATGAGTGCATAGAGGGCCGGCTCCGCTCGTTCATCGAGGCGCAGCCGGTCTTCTTCACCGCCACCGCTCCCCTGTCCGCCGACGGCACGGTCAACCTCTCCCCCAAGGGCCTCAAGGGCTCCTTCGCCGTGCTCGACGAGCACACCGTCGCCTATCTCGACTTCGCCGGCTCCAACGCCGAGACCATCGCCCATCTGCGAGAGAACGGGCGGATCACCCTGATGTGGTGCGCCTTCGACGGCCCGCCGAACATCGTCCGCGTGCACGGCAGGGGTGAGCCCGTCTTCCGCGACGACCCTCGTTTCGCGGAACTGCTCGGCCGCTTCCCGGACATCGACCCGGCACGGCACGGCCTGCGCGCGATCATCCTCGTCACCGCCGAACTCGTCCGCGACACCTGCGGCTACGCGGTGCCCTTCATGGCGTACGAGGAGGACCGCGATCTGCACGGCAAGCGGTTCGCCCGGGAGGACGACGCCTCGCTCGGCGCCTACTTCGCCAAGAAGGAGCACGTCGCCACCAGCCTGGACGGACTACCCGGGCTGCCGTTGCCGCTGCCGCCCTCTACGGTCTGAGGCATGCGCACCGGTGCCGTCGCCCTCGCCGTCTCCTCCCTCGTCGCGCTCGGCGCCGGGCCGCCCGCCCCCGCGCCGCTGCCGGCCCGGATGGCGGACACCGGCGGCGGCACCCAGCTGATCACCGCGGTGGCCCCGGAGCGAGCCTCGACGTCCGGCACGGTCACCTGGTGGGACCGCTCCGGCGGGCGCTGGGTGAAGGCGGGTTCGGCGCCCGCGCGCTTCGGGGCGAACGGACTCGTCGAGGGCACCGCCCGCAAGCAGGGCACCAGCACCACACCCACCGGCCTGTACGGCCTGCCGTACGCCTTCGGTATCAACGCCGCGCCGGGCGGGACGGCGTACCCGTACCGCCGGGTGCACCGGGACTCCTGGTGGTGCCAGGACAACGGCTCCCGCTCCTACAACCGCTGGACCGAGCCTCGCGTGGCCGACTGCCGGGCCGCCGAGTCCGAGCACCTGATCACCTACGGGGAGCGGTACGCGTACGCGCTCGTCATCGGCTTCAACTACGAGCGTCCCGTGCGGGGGCGCGGCGCGGGCATCTTCCTCCATGTCAACGGGCGCGGGGCGACGGCCGGTTGCGTCTCCGTGCCGAGGGACGCGATGCGGCGGATCCTCGCCTGGGCGGACCCGGGGCGGCGGCCCCACATCGCCGTGGGAACGGCCGGCGGGACCACCGCCGTCACCCGCTACTAGGGCCGGGGGAGCCGCCCGCACCCCTCCCCCGGTTACCGCCGGTCACCCCCGTCCGTGCGCGACTCGGCAGGCGGCTGAACACTCCCGTGTCCTGGCACGTATCTGTGGGCCAAGGGTCAAGTCCCCACGGAGGAACCGTGACCACCACGCTCGCAGGCGGCCGTGCCGCCCGCCGCCAGACGATGCGCCGCATCCGCCCGCGCCGCTCCCCGGCCGTCCCGCTGCTGATCGCCCTGTGGGCCGGCGCGGCGGCCGTGCTGTGGCTGTGGTGGGACAACACACCGTCCCTCGCGGACACCTCCGCCAAAATCCTGGCCGCGGGCCGGATCACCGGCCTGCTCGCCGGGTACCTCATGGCGCTGGTGGTGCTTCAGATGGCCCGGGTACCCGCGCTGGAGCGCCGGGTGGGCACCGACCGGGTCGCCCGCTGGCACGCCATGACCGGGCGCTACACGCTCTGTCTGGTCCTCGCCCACGTCTTCCTCACCATGTGGGGCTACGCCCTGCAGGCGGGCAAGGGGCTCGGCGACATCGTGCAGCAGACGACCGACTCCATCAACCAGCTGCCGGACATGGGCAAGGCCGCCATCGGCACGGGCCTGCTGTTCGTCATCGGGATCCTGTCGATCGGCGGGGTGCGCCGGCTGATCGGGTACGACGCCTGGTATCACGTGCATCTGCTCACGTACGCGTCGGTGTACATGACGTTCTGGCACCAGATCACGACGGGCAACGAGTTCGCCGTCGAGCCGGCCGCGAAGACCTTCTGGTACGGGCTGTACGGCGTGGTGACCGCGCTGGTGCTCTGGTACCGGATCCTCACCCCGATCCGGCTGAACCTGCGGCACCGCATGCGGGTCGAGGCGGTCATCGAGGAGACGCCGGGAATCGTGTCCGTGCTGATCAGCGGGCGCAAGCTGCACCGGATGGGCGCGGAGGCCGGGCACTTCTTCCGGTGGCGGTTCATGGCGCCGGGCATGCGCTTCAGCTCGCACCCGTACTCGCTGTCGGCGGCGCCCCGCCCGGACATGCTGCGGATCACCGTCAAGGCGATCGGCGACCACACCTCCCGGCTGCGCGAGCTGACGCCCGGCACCAAGGTGTGGGCGGAGGGCCCGTACGGCGCGATGACCGCGCAGCGCCGCAGTCGCGGCAAGGTCCTGCTGGTCGCGGGCGGCGTGGGGATCACCCCGATGCGGGCCCTGTTCGAGACGCTGCCCGGCGCCTCCGGTGACATCACACTCCTTTACCGGGCCAACAGCACCCAGGACCTGGCCCTGTGGGGCGAACTCGCCAAGATCGCCGACGAGCGCGGCGCGCGGCTGATGTACGCGGTCAACAGCCCGGACGGGGAGCGCCCCGACATCTCGGCGGAGTCCCTCCAGCGGAAGATCCCGGACATCGACAACCACGACGTGTTCATGTGCGGGCCGCCCGGCTTCGCGCAGTCCGTCTACGAGGCACTGCGCGGCGCGGGAGTCCCCGCCCGCCGTATCCATCACGAGTCGTTCGAGATGTGAGCGACGGGACACAACGGCCCTTCAGGAGCTTGAGAAACAATGAGGAAGAGTCACCCCCTCCGGCGTGCCGTACTCGCCGGCGCAGCCACCGTCTCCGGGATCGTGCTGCTGCTGTCCCTGAAGCCCGCCTCCGACCCGGGATCGGCCCAGGCGGCGGGCGGCCAGCTGCCACCCGCCGCGGCCGGGCAGGCACCGCAGGGCGGCGTGAACGGCGCGGTCACCGGTGACGCGGCGCAGACGCAGTACGGCGCGGTGCAGGTGCGCCTGACCATGAGCGGCGGGAAGATCACGCAGGCCGAGGCGGTGCAGGCGCCCAAGGGCGGCCGCAGCGACCAGATCACCGCCAGCTCGGTGCCGCGCCTGAACCAGGCGGCGGTGGCCGCGCAGAACGCGGACATCGACGCCGTGTCCGGGGCGACGTACACCAGCGCCGGCTACAAGGAGTCACTCCAGTCGGCCCTGGACAAGGCCAAGGCCGCGGGCGGCGCCTCGCAGGGCTCGGGCACCGCGCAGACCCTGACGGGTGATGTGGCGCAGACCGAGTACGGCCCGGTCCAGGTCCGCATCACCGTCGCCGGCGGGAAGATCACGAAGGCCGAGGCGGTCCAGGCCCCCAAGGGCGGCCGCAGCGACCAGATCACCGCCTCCTCCGTGCCCCGCCTCAACCAGGCCGCCGTCGCGGCCGGAAACGCGCAGATCGACGCCGTCTCGGGCGCCACCTACACCAGCGCCGGCTACAAGCAGTCCCTGCAGTCCGCCCTGGACAAGGCTCCGGCAGGCGGCGGCGCCTCCCAAGCGGCCGGCTCGGGAGGCGGCGGTCAGGCCTCGGCGCAGACCCTCACGGGCAGTGTCGCGCAGACCGAGTACGGCCCGGTCCAGGTCCGCATCACCGTCGCCGGCGGGAAGATCACGAAGGCCGAGGCGGTCCAGGCCCCCAAGGGCGGCCGCAGCGACCAGATCACCGCCTCCTCCGTGCCCCGCCTCAACCAGGCCGCCGTCGCGGCCGGAAACGCGCAGATCGACGCCGTCTCGGGCGCCACCTACACCAGCGCCGGCTACAAGCAGTCCCTGCAGTCGGCGCTGGACCAGGCCGGTGGCTGAGACCGTGGCCGACTCCGCACAGGCTCCCGCCGCGGTACGTCACGCGGAGGAGACGATGGGGACCGTCTTCTCGCTGGACGTCCGCGGCGGGGAACCGGCCGCCGTGCGCGCGGCCGTGGACGAGGTCGTGGCCGGGCTGCACCGGGTCGACGAGGTGTTCAGCACCTATCGCGAGGACAGCCAGATCTCCCGGCTGCAGCGCGGGCAGGTGACCGTCGGGGAGTGCGATCCCGAGGTCGCCGAGGTGCTCGGGCTGGCGGCCGAGGCGGAGCGGCTGAGCGACGGCTGGTTCAGCACGTCGTACCAGGGCCGCCTCGATCCGACGGGCATCGTCAAGGGCTGGGCGGTCGAGCGGGCGGCGCTGCGGCTGGCGGAGGTGCCCGGGGTGTGCGGGGTGAGTGTCAACGGCGGCGGGGACGTGCAGGTGCTGGGGTCGCCGGGGGCGCAGCGGCCGTGGCGGGTGGGGGTGTCGGATCCGCTGCGGCCGGGGGGTCTCGCGGCGGTCGTCTCCGCGGCCGGGGTGACGGAGTTGTCCGTGGCCACGTCCGGTACGGCGGAACGGGGTGCGCACATCGTCGACCCCCGTACGGGGCGTTCCGCGGTGACCGACCTGGTCGCCGTGACGGTGGTGGGGCCTCGGCTGACGTGGGTGGACTGCTGGGCGACCGCGGCGTTCGCGATGGGCTCCCGGGAGGGTCTGGCGTGGCTGGAGTCGTTGCCGGGGGTGGAGGCGCTGCTGATCACGGCTGGGGACGAGGTGCGGTGTACGGGCGGGTTGGCGGCACGGCTGGGGTGAGTGGCGCCCAGGACGGGTGGGTGCGCGGCCCGGCGTAACGGGGTGCCTCCCCCAAGCTCTCGGCTCCGCTCGAGCAGGGGGCGCCCCCATCGCCCGCCCGTGCCGCCCCCGTCGGCACGCATGCCCGCGGCTCAGCCGGCCTGGGGGCGCGGGGAACGGCGCGACCGGCCGCACACCACCCGCACCCGGCCGGGAACGATGACCCCGACGGCGCTCAGTGCCCGTTCTGCGCCAGCCTCAGCAGGTGATCCGCCAGCGCCTGTCCCCCGTCCGGGTTCCGGCTGATCAGCAGCAAGGTGTCGTCACCGGCGATCGTCCCCAGGATGTCGTGCAGCTCCGCCTGGTCGATGGCCGAGGCCAGGAACTGCGCAGCCCCCGGAGGGGTACGCAGGACCACGAGGTTCGCCGAGGCCTCCGCGGAGATCAGCAGCTCCTGCGAGAGCCGCCGCATCCGCTCCTCCTTCGCCGACCCGCCCAGCGGAGCGCGCGGCGTGCGGAAACCGCCCTCGCTCGGCACCGCGTAGATGAGGTCACCGTCGGCGTTGCGGATCTTCACCGCGTTCAGCTCGTCGAGGTCCCGGCTGAGCGTCGCCTGCGTGACGCTCAGCCCGTCGTCGGCGAGCAGCTTCGCCAGCTGACTCTGCGAGCGCACCGGCTGCCGGTTGAGGATGTCCACGATCCGGCGGTGGCGTGCGGTGCGGGTCTGCGGCACGGCGGGCCCGTTCGCCCCCGGCTGCTCGTGGTCCTGCGCCTGGCTCATCGTCGTCTCATTCCCCGGATCGTCCGTCCCCGCTGACTGCCTGGAGGATGCCGGGCAGCGCCCCGAGGAACGCGTCCGCCTCGTCGTCGCCGAGGTTCAGCGGCGGCATCAGCCGGACGACGTCGGGGGCGGGCACGTTCACCAGGAATCCGGCCTCCTGAGCCGCCTGGCGCACCTGCGGCGCGAGCGGCTCGGTGAGCACGATACCCAGGAGGAGTCCCGCGCCCCGGACGAAATCGATCAACTGGTGGCCGAGGCCCTCGATTCCGTCCCGCAGCCTCTCGCTCTGCCGCTTGACGTTCTCCAGCAACCCCTCGTTCTCGATGGTGTCGAGGACGGCGAGCCCGGCGGCGCAGGCGACCGGGTTGCCGCCGAAGGTCGTGCCGTGCTGGCCGGGCTGGAGCAGGTCCGCGGCCCGTCCGAAGGCGACGGTCGCGCCCAGCGGCAGTCCGCCGCCTAGCTGCTTGGCGAGGGTGACGACGTCGGGCAGGACGCCCTCGTGGGCCTGGTACTCGAACCAGTTCCCGGTGCGGCCGATGCCGGTCTGCACCTCGTCGAGGACGAGGAGCGCCCCGGTCGCGGCGGTGATCGCGCGGGCGGCCTTGAGGTAGCCGGCGGGCGGCACGACGACGCCGAGCTCGCCCTGGACCGGCTCGAGGATGACGAGCGCGGTCTCCTCGGTGACGGCGGCGGCCAGGGCCTGCGCGTCGCCGAAGGGCACGTGGGTGACGTCGCCGGGCAGTGGCAGGAAGGGCTCCCGCTTCGCGGGCTGGCCGGTCATGGCGAGGGCGCCCATGGTCCGCCCGTGGAAGGCGCCCTCGGTGGCCACGATGTGGGTCCGCCCGGTCAGCCGGCCGATCTTGAAGGCGGCCTCGTTGGCCTCGGCGCCGGAGTTGCAGAAGAAGACCTTGCCGTCCCGGCCGAAGAGCCGCAGCAGGCGTTCGGCGAGGGCGACGGTCGGCTCGGCCATGAAGAAGTTGGAGATGTGGCCGAGGGAGCCGATCTGCCGGGTCACGGCCTCGACGATCGCCGGGTGGGCGTGGCCGAGGGCGTTGGTCGCGATGCCGCCGACGAAGTCGAGGTACTCGTTGCCGTCGGCGTCCCACACCCTGGTGCCCTCGCCGCGCGCCAGGGGCAGCAACGGGGTGCCGTAGTTGTTCATGAGCGCGCCCTGCCACCGCTGGGCGAACTCCTGATGGGCGGTCATACGGCTTCCCCCTCTTGCTCGTCGGCCACGACCATCGTGCCGATGCCCTCGTCGGTGAAGATCTCCAGCAGGATCGAGTGCGGGACCCGGCCGTCGATGACGCGGGCGGTGGTGACGCCGCCCCGTACGGCGTGCAGGCAGCCCTCCATCTTCGGCACCATGCCGGACGACAGGTCCGGCAGCAGCCGCTCCAGCTCGGAGGCGGTGAGGCGGCTGATCACCTCGTCGCTGTTCGGCCAGTCCTCGTAGAGTCCCTCGACGTCCGTGAGGACCATGAGGGTTTCGGCGCCCAGAGCAGCAGCGAGTGCCGCAGCCGCCGTATCAGCATTGACGTTGTAGACATGGCCCTTGTCACTGTCGTCCTGGGAGCGGGCGATCGAGGAGACGACCGGGATCCGGCCGTCGGCGAGCAGGGCCTCGATGGCGCCCGTGTCGATGGCGGTGATCTCGCCGACCCGCCCGATGTCGACGAGTTCGCCGTCGATCTCGGGCTGGTGCTTGGTGGCGGTGATGGTGTGCGCGTCCTCGCCCGTGAGGCCGACGGCGAGCGGCCCGTGCCGGTTGAGCAGCCCGACCAGCTCCCGCTGCACCTGACCGGCCAGCACCATCCGTACGACGTCCATGGCGTCCTCGGTGGTCACCCTGAGGCCCGCCTTGAACTCGCTGACGATGCCGTGCTGGTCCAGGGCGGCGCTGATCTGCGGGCCGCCGCCGTGCACGACGACGGGCTTGAGGCCCGCGTGGTGCAGGAAGACGACGTCCTGAGCGAAGGCGGCCTTCAGGTCCTCGTCGACCATGGCGTTGCCGCCGAACTTGATGACGACGGTCTTGCCGTTGTGCCGGACCAGCCAGGGCAGCGCCTCGATGAGGATCCGGGCCTTGGGCAGGGCGGTGTGTTTGCGGGTGGTGCTCATGAGGAGTACGCGCTGTTCTCGTGGACGTAGTCCGCGGTGAGGTCGTTGGTCCAGATCGTCGCGGTCTCGGACCCGGCGGCGAGGTCGGCGACGATGTGCACCTCGCGGTAGCGCATGTCGACCTTGTCGCGGTCCTCGCCGACACCGCCGTTCTTGCACACCCAGACGCCGTTGATCGCGACGTTGAGCCGGTCGGGCTCGAAGGCGGCGCTCGTCGTGCCGATCGCCGACAGCACCCGGCCCCAGTTGGGGTCCTCGCCGTGGATGGCGCACTTGAGGAGGTTGTTGCGGGCGATGGAACGGCCCACCTCGACGGCGTCGTCCTCGGTCGCCGCGTTGATCACCTCGACCTTGATGTCCTTGCTGGCGCCCTCGGCGTCCCGGATGAGCTGCTGCCCGAGGTCGTCGCAGGCCTGCCGGACGGCCTCCGCGAACTCCTCGTACCGGGGGGTGACGCCGGCCGAGCCGGAGGCGAGCAGCAGCACGGTGTCGTTGGTGGACATGCAGCCGTCGGAGTCGACCCGGTCGAAGGTCGTCCGGGTGGCCGCCCGCAGCGCCTTGTCCAGGGCCTCGTCGTCCAGGGCCGCGTCGGTGGTGAGGACGACGAGCATGGTGGCAAGGCCGGGGGCGAGCATCCCCGCGCCCTTTGCCATGCCGCCGACGGTCCAGCCGTCCCGGGTGACGACGGACGTCTTGTGGACGCTGTCGGTGGTCTTGATGGCGATGGCGGCCTTCTCGCCACCGTGCTCGCTCAGGGACGCGGCGGCCTTCTCGACGCCCGGGAGCAGCTTGTCCATCGGCAGGAGCACACCGATGAGGCCGGTCGAGCAGACGGCGACCTCGATGGCGCCCCGCCCGAGGACCTCGGCGGTCTTCTCGGCCGTGGCGTGGGTGTCCTGGAAGCCCTTCGGGCCCGTACAGGCGTTGGCCCCGCCGGAGTTGAGGACGACGGCGGAGACCTGACCGCTCTTCAGCACCTGCTCGGACCACAGGACCGGGGCGGCCTTCACACGGTTGGCGGTGAAGACGCCGGCGGCGGCGCGGCGGGGGCCGTTGTTGACCACGAGGGCCAGGTCGGGGTTGCCGTTCTCCTTGATCCCGGCGGCGATGCCCGCCGCCGTGAATCCCTTTGCTGCCGTCACACTCACGGCGCAACTCCGATCGTCGTCAGTCCGGTGGTCTCGTCGAGACCGAGGGCGATGTTCATGCTCTGGACGGCACCGCCCGCGGTGCCCTTGGTGAGGTTGTCGATGGCGCTGATCACGATGATCCGTCCGGCGGCCTCGTCGTACGCGACCTGCACCTGAACGGCGTTCGAACCGTAGACGGACGCCGTGGCGGGCCACTGGCCCTCGGGGAGCAGGTGCACGAACGGCTCGTCGGCGAAGGCCTTCTCGTAGACGGCGCGCAGGGACTCGCCCGTGACGCCTGCCTTCGCGGACGCGCTGCAGGTGGCGAGGATGCCCCGGGGCATCGGCGCGAGGGTCGGCGTGAAGGACACGGAGACCGGCTCCCCCGCCGCCGCGCTGAGGTTCTGGGTGATCTCGGGGGTGTGCCGGTGCCCGCCGCCGACGCCGTAGGGGGACATCGAGCCCATGACCTCGCTGCCCAGCAGATGCGGCTTGGGCGCCTTGCCCGCGCCGGAGGTGCCGGACGCGGCGACGATCACGGCGTCGGCCCCGGCCAGGCCCGCCGCGTACGCCGGGAAGAGGGCGAGGGAGACGGCGGTCGGGTAGCAGCCGGGTACCGCGACACGCTTGGACCCCTCCAGCGCGGCGCGGGCACCCGGCAGTTCGGGAAGGCCGTAGGGCCAGGTTCCGGCGTGGGGCGAGCCGTAGAACTTCTCCCAGGCGGCGGCGTCCGTCAGCCGGAAGTCGGCGCCCATGTCGACGACCAGCACGTCCGGGCCGAGCCGCTCGGCGACGGCGGCGGACTGTCCGTGCGGCAGAGCGAGGAAGACGACGTCGTGACCGGCGAGGACCTCCGGAGTGGTTTCCTGGAGCACTCGGCCGGCCAGCGGCAGCAGGTGCGGCTGGAGCGCACCGAGCCTCTGCCCCGCGTTGGAGTTACCGGTCAGGGCACCGATCTCGATCTCGGGGTGCGCCAGGAGCAGACGCAGCAGTTCCCCGCCCGCGTATCCACTCGCTCCGGCCACTGCCGCACGTACCGCCATGGAACCTCCTCCTTAGAGGGCATGACTATACGTTTCTCCGCAGTTTTATGCAATCCCGGGCGGGTGCCGTGGGGAGTGGGCGCCGTGGGGGCCCGCAGAAACGAGGCCGGCGATCCCATGTGCCCGGGAGGGGCCGATGTCCCGCGGACAGCGGCCCCTCGCGCGAGTCCTCCTCCTACTCGACCACCCTCCTGCTTGATCGTCCTACCGCTTGATCGTCCTACCGCTTGATCCTCAGGAACGTGACGGAGTTCGCCGGGAAGGTGTAGGTGAACTTCTTCGCCACACCCCGGAAGGTGGACGTCACCGGCGTCACCGGTGTGTCCGTCTCGGTGTTCACCGCGTCCTGGTCGGCGGCCAGCGTGGTCACGCGGGCCGTGGAGGCGACCTTGGCGCGACCGAGGTCGACGGTCGTACGGGCCTCGGCGGGCTGGGCGTTGACGACCTTGACGATCAGGTCACCCGTCTTCGCGTCCCTGGTGACGACCTGGCGGAATGGCTCGGCCGGCTTGTCGTCCCTGAAACTGCCCCACTCCTCGCCGTCCAGGAACAGGGTGACCTGGCGGCCGCGCACCTTGATGTCGATGTCGTAGGCACGGCCCGTCTCGATCGACCCGGCCTTCGTCATCAGCGTGCCCTTGCCTCCGTCGACGGCCTGCTCGATCGCGGACTGGGTGTTGTTCCAGCCGCCCAGGTTCCACCAGTAGTAGTTGCCGGTGTCCTTGACGCCGAAGGCGACGAGGAAGCCCTCGCTGCCGGACTTCTTGGTGGCCCTCACATGCAGGTCGTAGTCCTTCCAGGCCGGGTCACCCGCCATGACCATGGTGTTCTCGGCGGCGGTGTCGGTCTGGACGTACTGCCCGTCCTGGACGCTCCAGCTGCCGGCGCCGCTGTGCTTCCACTGCGAGGCGTCGCCGGAGAAGTCGTCGCTCAGCAGGGTCGAGCCGTCCGCCGAGGTGACCCTCACGTCGTCGTACGCGGCACTGGTCGCCCAGGTGGACAGGCCGACGGCACCCGTGATCGGGCCGCTGACGTTCGGCGTGGTCGTGGCCCTCGACGGGACGACGCGGTCGCCGACGTTGGTCATGAACAGCTTCTGGACCTCGTAGTTGGCCGAGTTCCAGGAGGCCCGGTTGTTGAACCAGATCATGTCCGGCCGCCACTGCACGTAGTCCTCGTTGGCGAGCAGCGGGGCGTAGGAGGCGAGCTTGACGATGTCCGCGTTGCGCTCCAGGCCGGTCATGAACGCGGCTTCGGAGAGGCCGTTCTTCCAGGCGTTGCCCTGGGAGGCGTACTCGCCGAGGAAGACCTTGGGACCCTCGCGGTCGTAGGAGTCGTAGCGGTCGTTGTTCTGGAGGAACCAGTTCGGGCTGTTGTAGTAGTGCTCGTCGACCATGTCGACCTTGCCCTCGCGGTTGAGCTGCCAGGCGGTGTCGAAGGTCGTGCCGGCGTCATCGGGTCCCGAGTTGGAGATGACGGTGATGTCGGGGTACTTGGCCTTGATGGCGGCCCGGAACTGCTCGAAGCGGGCGAAGAACTCCTTGGGGAGGTTCTCCTCATTGCCGACCCCGAGGTGGGTCAGGTGGAACGGCTTGGGGTGGCCCATCCGCGCCCGCACCTTGCCCCACTTCGAGGTCGCCGGGCCGTTGGCGAACTCGATGAGGTCGAGCGTGTCCTGGATGTGCCGCTTGAGCAGGGCGTCGTCGTCGGTGGCCTTGTTCTGGCCGCAGCCGGTCACCAGGGCGGGGACGACGGGCAGCGGCATGGCGCCGATGTCCTCGGAGAAGCGGAAGTACTCGTAGTAGCCGAGGCCATAACTCTGGTTGTAACCCCAGAAGTTGGCGTTGGTGGCGCGTTCCTCGACCGGGCCGATGGTGTCCTTCCACTGGTAGCTGCGCTTGCGCTGCCAGTTGGAGGCCTCGCTGTAGTCCTCCATGGAGCCGGTGTTGACCAGGCAGCCGCCGGGGAAGCGCACGAAGCCCGGCTTCAGGGCGGCGATCTTCTCGGCGAGGTCCTTGCGCAGGCCGTTCGGCTGGTTCTTGTAGGTGTCACGCGGGAAGAGCGAGATCTCGTCGAGCGCGGCGGCGTTCGCCGAGGCGACGGCGAGCCGGCCGCGGTTGCTGGTGCGGGTCGCGGTGAAGGTGGCCCTGTACTTGGCCCAGCCGCCCTTCACGGCGACCCGGCGGGCGGCGGCCAGACCGCCCGCGGCGTCCTTCAGCGAGACGGTGAGCGTGCTGCCGCTCCCGGCGCGGGCCCACACGGAGAAGTCGTACTTCTTGCCCCGCTCGACCCGGATGCCGGTGTTGTAGCCCGCGTTCGTCACGGACGAACCGGCGCCCAGGGAGAGGTAGTTGCGGTTGCGCTCGTTGAGCCGCCCGGAGTCGTTCACGACCTGGGCCGTGCCGTCGGCCGACCAGGAGGTCAGGGGCGTGTAGGAGCCATTGTCGGCGGTGGAGTACTCGAAGGAGCGGTTCTGCACGAGCTCGGCGTACAGACCGCCGTCGGCGGCCCGGTTGATGTCCTCGAAGAAGACGCCGTACATCGCGTCGTCGATCTTCGCGCCCTGGGCGGACGGGTCGACGGTGATGGCGTAGTCGGTGACGTCCTCGGCGTGCGCGGGGGCCGGTACTAGGGCTGCCGCCGTCAGGAGGGCGGTGGCCGTGAGACCGAGTCTCCATCGGGTGCGGGCGGTGCGTGGCATGGATACTCCGCGGCTCTCTGGTAGAGGAGTGTTCGAAATATCAAACGCTGATCAGCACTTCGAACGGCAAGATAGGCAGGGGGCCGATGCGCGTCAATGGGTCGCGCAGCCACGCCCAGGACGGAGAGCGGGACGGGATGGGCGAGTTCTGGCCAGTGCCGGACGTGCTGGCGTATCTGGCCGGGAGGTGGCGCGTGACGCGCTCGGTGCGGGATCTCGCGAGCGGCGCGGAGGGCGGGTTCACCGGAAGCACCCTCTTCGACGCGCAGGACACCGGAGGGCTGCTGCACCACGAGTCCGGCACCTTCGTCTGGCAGGGCGTCGCCCGGCCCGCCGAGCGGACGCTGCGGTTCCTGCCCGGCCCGGGCGGCACGGCGGACGTGCGGTTCGCGGACGGGCGGCCCTTCCACGACCTGGATCTGACATCCGGGCGGCATGTCGCCGGGCACCCCTGCGCGGCGGACCTCTACCGCGGCGAGTTCGCGGTCCGCGACGCGGACCACTGGACGACGGTGTGGCGGGTCCGCGGTCCCGCCAAGGACCTCGTCCTGCGCACCGGCTACGCGCGCGAGGGCTGAGCGCAGGCCCCGTCGAAACGCAGGTTCCACCGGCCCGCCCGGCCGGTCAGCGCGGTCGTCGACAGCGGGCGGACGTCGAGGTTCCAGTACGTCGACGGCGGCGCCTTCAGCGCGTACACCAGGGCGGCCCGGATCACGGACGGCTCGGCCACCGCCACCACCCGGCAGCCGTCCTCGACGGGCCGGGTGTCCAGCCAGCCGCCGACGCGGGTGATGAAGTCCACCAGCGACTCCCCGCCGTGCGGAGTGGCTCGCGGGTCGGCGAGCCAGGCGTCCACAGCCTCGGGGTCCCGGGCCATCGCCTCGCCCAGGGTCAGCCCGCGCCACCGGCCCATGTCGCAGTCGCGCAGGCCGAGCTGCACGAGCGGCGCGTACCCGAGCCCCTCCCCCGTCGCCCGGCTGCGCGGGGTCGGCGAGCAGTAGCGCAGCTCGGCCGCGGCGAGCTGCAGCAACTCCTGGGCGGCCCGCTCCACCTCACCCCAGCCGGCCTGGTCCAGCGGCCGGTCGTCCTCGAAACGTTCGGCGAGCAGCGGAGAGCTGCGCGCGGCGGCGACGAACGTGACCCGAAGTGGCATGCGGAGATCGTGAGTGCCGCAAGTGCGCAGGTCAAGAGGTGTTGTCCGGGAATTACCCAGGGTGCACCGGCCCTCACGGGCCGAAGACGAGCGCCATCCACTCCTCGGGCCGCTCCAGCGCCGCGAACCCGTGCCGGGCGTAGGAGCCCGTGCGCGTCAAGCGGGTCCAGCGGCCCTCGGACAGGCCCGGCGTGTCGGTCATGGCGCGATGCTCGCAGGACGGCGGCGAGGGCGTCGAGCGGCTATCCCAGCACCTCGTCGCAGGCCGTCCGCAGCCGCCGCACCCCCTCCGCGATCTCCCCGGTTCCCGCCACCGCCGCGAAGCTCAGCCGGATGTGCGCGGCCGGCGGCTCCGCGCTGAAGTAGGGGCGGCCGGGGGTGACCGCTACGCCGGCCCGCAGGGCGGCCGACACCAGCGCCGGCTCGTCCGCTCCGTCGGGCAGACGGGCCCACAGGTGGTAGCCGCCGGACGGGACGTGCGGCAGGGCCGGCGCCGGCAGGTGCAGCGCCAGCGCGGACGTCATCGCGTCCCGGCGGGCCTTCAGCTCCGCGGAGACGGCCCGCAGGTGACGCGGCCAGGCGGGCGAGCCGACGAGTTCGAGGGCGGCCTCCTGCAGGGGGCGCGGCACGAAGAAGGTGTCGACCACCTGGATGGCGCGCAGCCGCTCCAGGACCGGGCCCCGGGCGGCGAGGGCGCTCACGCGGAAGCTCGGCGAGGTCGCCTTGGTGAGCGAGGAGACGTGGACGACCACGCCGTCGGGGTCGTCGGCGGCCAGCGGGCGCGGCAGCGGCCCCGCGTCCTCGTGCACGAGCCGCCGTACGAAGTCGTCCTCGACGACGAACGCGCCCGCGGCGCGGGCGATGCGCAGCACCTCGGCGCGCCGCCCGGGCGCGAGCACGGCCCCGGTGGGGTTCTGGAAGAGCGGCTGGCAGACGAAGGCCGGGGCACCGGTGGCCCGGAAGGCGTCGGCGAGCAGCGCCGGCCTCACCCCGTCGGCGTCCACCGGGACGGGCACCGGGCGCAGACCGGCGGCACGGGCGATGGCGAGCATGCCGGGGTAGGTCGGCGACTCGACCAGGACGGGCGCGCCGGGCGGGGCGAGGGCGCGCAGCGCGGTGGTGAGCGCGGACTGGCCGCCCGCGGTGACCAGCACCTCGGCAGCCGTGACGGCCCCGCCGATGCTCCGCGCGAACCACTCGCGCAGCTCCGGCAGCCCCTCCATGGGCGGCCGCCCCCAGGCACCGGGACGGCGCCCGGCGCGCGACAGGGCGGCGGCCATCGCCCGCTCCGGCTGCAGCGACGGGTGCAGATAGCCGCCGTTGAACTCGATCACGCCGGGCGGCGGCGCGGCCAGCGACACCAGCACCCCGGAGGCGTCCACCGAGCGCGGTACGAGGTCGGCGGCACCGTCCGCGCTGAGCGCGACCTCCTGCCAGGAGGTGTCCCCGGCGGGCGCCGGCGCCGTCCGGGCCTGTGCGCGGAAGGCACCGGCGCCGGGCCGGGTGACCACCAGCCCCTCGGCGGCCAGCTGCGCCAGGGCCCGCGACACCGTCACCGGACTCACCCGGAACCGCTCGACGAGGGCCCGGCTCGACGGCAGCTTTCCTCCAGGCGAGTAGCGGTCGAGCTCCCGCCGCAGCCGTTCCGCCAGTTCACCGACACTGCTACGCTCATGCATGAGAGCACAGAGTAGCGCTACTACCGCATCCTCGATAGCAGTCGCCACCCCGGCCCGGGACCGCCCCGGCTTCGGCACCCTCCAGGCAGCCCTCGGCGTCATCGCGTTCTCCCTCACCTTCCCCGCCACCGCGTGGGGACTGGAGGGCTTCGGGCCCTGGTCTCTGGTCGCCGTACGCAGCGTTCTCGCGGCGGTGATCGCGGGCGGTGCTCTGCTCGCGCTGCGGGTGCCGCTGCCCGCCCGCCGCCACTGGTTCGGCCTCGCGGTCGTCGCGGCCGGTGTAGTCCTCGGCTTCCCGCTGCTCACCACGCTCGCGCTGCAGACCTCGACCACCGCGCACGCCGCCGTCGTGGTCGGTCTGCTCCCGCTGACCACGGCGCTCTTCTCCGCCCTGCGCGTCGGCACCCGGCCCTCGCGCATCTTCTGGTGCGCGGCCCTCGCGGGCGCGGCGGCGGTGGCCGTCTTCACCGTGCGGCAGAGCGGCGGCGCCCTGACCACCGCCGACCTTTACCTCTTCGCCGCGCTGCTGGTCTGCGCGGCCGGCTACACCGAGGGCGGCAGGCTGGCCCGGGTCATGCCGGGCTGGCAGGTGATCGGCTGGGCGCTGGTGCTGTGCCTGCCGCTGACCGTCCCCGTCGCCCTGTTCGCCCTGGCGCAGGAACCCGTACGGCTCACCGCGCACAGCGTCACCGGGCTGCTGTGGGTCGCGGCCGGCTCCCAGTTCGCCGGGCTGGTCCTCTGGTACCGGGGCATGGCGGCCATCGGCATCCCCAGGGCCAGCCAGTTGCAGCTCGCCCAGCCCCTGCTCACACTGGTGTGGTCGGTGCTGCTGCTGGGCGAGCACCTGACGGTGGCCGCCCCCCTGACGGCCGCGGCGGTGCTGGTCTGCATCGCCGTCACACAGCGGGCCCGCGGCTGAGCGGGACGGCGCACGGCCCCTGCCCACAGGCGGCCCCGCCGTAGGCTCAAGGCCACGGACCGCTGCTCCCGCCCATCGTGAGGAGGCCCCAGATGCGCGCAACCGTGGGCGACCAGCTTGTCCAGCACGGCAGGGTGGTCGGTCAGCACGACAAGGTCGGCGAGATCGTCGAAGTGCTCGGCCAGGAAGGCGGCCCCCCGTACCGCGTCCGGTTCGAGGACGGGCACGAGGGCGTGTGCTCCCCGGGGCCCGACACCGAGATCCGGCACCGGGAAACCACCACCGGGCCCTGACGCGGCCCACCGGGCCGCCGTGATTCAGCGCGGGGGTGGAGCCGGCTGCCTGTAGTGGTCGGCGACCACCCGCGCCATCGCCCCGATCCGGTCGGCCGCCACGTCCCTGGCGGCGAAGAAGACGTGCCCGCGCACCTGCGCGTGCTCCCCGGCCAGCGTCAGGTGCCGGGACAGCTCGGCCGCTTCCTGCCAGGCCGCGGGCTGCGCCGGGTCGCCGGCCTTGTACAGCGCCTCCCCCACGTAGAGCTGCGTCGAGCTGCCGCGCGCGACCTCCGCCCACCAGGGCACCAGCTTGGCGTAGTCGGCGGCGGCGAAGCCGATGTTCCAGTACAGCTGCGGGACGATGTAGTCGATCCAGCCCTCCCGGACCCACTTCCTGGTGTCCGCGTGCAGATCGTCGTACGTCTCCACGCCGGCCCGGGTGTCCGAGCCGAGCGGGTCGGTGGCGGCGTTGCGCCATACGCCGAACGGGCTGATGCCGAAGCGGGCGCCCGGCCGGGCCTCCTTGATGCGGTCCGCCGTCTCGCGCACCAGCCGGTCGATGTTGTCCCGCCGCCACGCGGCCCGGTCCGGGAAGCCGCCGCCGTGCTCGGCGTAGGTGTCGCCGTCGTCGAAGGTCTGTCCCGCCACCGGGTACGGGTAGAAGTAGTCGTCGAAGTGGACACCGTCCACGGGGTACTTCGCCACCGCGTCGAGCATCGCGTCCTCGACGAAGGCGCGGACCTCGGGCAGCCCCGGGTCGTAGTAGAGCTTGCCGCCGTACGTCACCACCCAGTCCGGGTTCCTGCGGGCGGGGTGGGAGGAGGCGAGCCGGGCCGGGTCGGCGTGGGCCGCCACCCGGTACGGATTGAACCAGGCGTGCAGCTGCAGCCCCCTGGCGTGAGCCTCTTCCACGGCCGTGCCCAGCGGGTCCCAGCCCGGGTCCTTGCCCTGGGTGCCCGTGAGGACGTGCGACCACGGCTCGTACGGCGAGGGCCACAGGGCGTCCGCCGTCGGCCGGACCTGGAAGAACACGGTGTTGAGCCGGTTGCGGACCGCCGTGTCGAGATGGGTGAGCAGCTCGGCGCGCTGCTGCGAGGCGGTCAGCCCCGCCTTCGACGGCCAGTCGCGGTTGGCCACGGTCGCGAGCCACACACCCCGCATCTCGGCGGCCGGCGCCCCGCCCTTCCGTCCGGGCGCGGCCGACGCCGAAGGCATCATCGTGAAGGCCGACAGCGCCGCCACCGCGAACGCCCTGCGTGACACTCGTCCCATCCGCATGCCCCAAAAAGCCGCGGACCCGCCCGGTCGCGGATCGCTCCGGGCCCAGCATGCCCGACGCGAACGCCACCCCCGCGATCGATCATCGATACTTGGGAGTAACGTGCACGAACGGAGCAGGCGCCGGGACCCGGCCGTCCTGCCCGGTCGTGGATCAGCAGCGAAAGGGACGATGTGACGGAGACCCCAGCGGGAGACATTGCACGCGTCGGAGTCGTGGGCTGCGGTCAGATGGGCGCGGGGATCGCCGAGGTGTGCGCCCGGGCCGGCCTGGACGTCATGGTCGCCGAGACCACCGGCGAAGCCCTGGAGATCGGCCGCACCCGGCTGTTCACCTCCCTGGCCAAGGCAGCCGAGCGTGGCAAGATCACCGAGGAGGAGCGGGAGGCCACGCTGGCCCGCCTGAGCTTCACCACGGACCTCGGCGAATTCGCCGACCGTGACCTGGTGATCGAGGCCGTCGTCGAGAACGAGCAGGTCAAGACCGAGATCTTCCAGGTGCTGGACCAGGTCGTGACCCGGCCGGACGCCATCCTGGCCTCCAATACGTCCTCGATCCCGCTGGTGAAGCTGGCGGTGGCGACCTCGCGGCCCGACCAGGTCATCGGCATCCACTTCTTCAACCCGGCCCCGGTCCAGAACCTCGTCGAGCTGATCCCGGCGCTCACCACGTCCGAGGTCACGATCGGCCGTGCCCAGCTCTTCACCGAGAAGCTGCTCGGCAAGCACGCGATCCGTGCCCAGGACCGCTCCGGCTTCGTGGTCAACGCGCTGCTGATCCCGTACCTGCTCTCCGCGATCCGGATGTTCGAGACGGGCATCGCGAGCCGCGAGGACATCGACAACGGCATGGAGATGGGCTGTGCCCACCCGATGGGCCCGCTGAAGCTCTCCGACCTCATCGGCCTGGACACGGTCGCCTCGGTGGCCCAGTCCATGTACGAGGAGTACAAGGAGCCGCTGTACGCCGCTCCCCCGCTGCTCCAGCGCATGGTCGACGCGGGCCGGCTGGGCCGCAAGACGGGCTCGGGCTTCTACACGTACGGCTGACCGCCCCGGTACGGCCGACACCTCAACGCCGCCGCTCCTCCGGCCACGGCCGGAACCGGCGGCGTCCCCATTCCGCCGCCTGCTCGTTGAGGCGGCGGCGCAGCCAGCCCATCCAGAGGGCGAGCGGGGTGGCCACGAGAGCGAGCAGCAGCGCCGTGCCCCACCCCTCTCCGCCGGGGGAGAACCGGAACACCACGACCAACAGCGCGTAGAACGCCAGCGCGTACGCCGCGTTCTTCTGCCACTTCGTCATGGCACCCCGGGTACCCCCGCAGCCGGTTACGGACGGTCAGGTTTCGGCCAAGTCGCGGGCCCGGCACCTGAGATGGTGCCGGGCCCACGGCATTCACACACCGTGTGCGCGCCGGGCCCGCATATGCCCTACGCACACTCTCCCCAGGCGCCCACCAGGCGAGTTGACTCCTCAGCGCAGGCAAGGGATGTGAAACGACTACGGAAAGGAGCGGACACGTGACTGCCGATCCCGAGCATCCCGTCGTCCACGGAGAACTCGCAGAGTTACGACGCCGCCTCGATGTGGCGTACGCCCGCGTCGAGGGCGGACTGGCTCTGCTCAGCCACCGCACCGAGGAGACCGCCAAGGAACTGGACGAGCTCAACACCCGGATCCACACACTCGAACACGCGCGCTGGCCGCTGCCCGCGGTCGCCGCCCTCACCGCCGTGGGTGCCCTCGTCGTGGCGATCTGGCAGGCGCTGGGACACTGACTCAGGGCAGCGTGTCCTGACCGAGCCTGAGATGGTGCAGCAGAAGTAACGCGGCCGCCATGTTGGCGGCCGGGACCTCGCCGCGGGCGACCATGTCGGGGACGAGCTTGAGGGGCACCCACTCCCGGCGGTCCGACTCGAAGTCGTCCACGGGGTGCCCGACGTACTCGCCCTGGTCGGCCCAGTACACGTGGTGCCGGGCGTCGGTGAGCCCGTTGGACGGCTCGACGCTCATGAGGTGGTGCAGGGGTCCCGGCCGCCAGCCGGTCTCCTCCTCCAGTTCCCTGGCGGCCGCACGGGCGATGTCCTCGCCGTCCTCGACCACCCCCGCCGCGAGTTCCCACCCCCAGCTGTCGGTGATGAAGCGGTGCCGCCAGAGCAGCAGCACCTCGTTGGCCTCGTTGACGACCGTGGCCACGGCAACGGGCCGCAGCCGTATCAGGAAGTGGTCGAGGTGCCGGCCGTCCGGCAGTTCGACATCCGCGAGATTGACGCTGAACCAGCGGTTTGAGTACACAGTTTGCTCGTTGCGTTTCGTCCACTGCACGGTTCTGCCACCTTCCGTCGAGTAAGTGGCAATATCGCAGCAGGGACGGAGGGACAGCAGGCGCACAGGAAGCGGCTCGGTGCGACACGGGCGCCGCTGCCCGGATCTACAACGGTACGCGCAGTGCCCCGTCGATGAGTTCGGCGGCCTCGGACGTGCCGGCGCACCCGTTGCGCACCAGGTGCTCCCGCACCGCGCGCAGCCGGTCGCGCAGCCGCTGGGACTCCATGCCCCGGGCCTGCTCGGCCATCTGCACGGCGATGACCACCGCCTTGTCGGCGTTGCCCTGCCGCAGCTCGATGGTGCTGAGCATCGCCAGCCGGTGCACCCGGCCGCGGTCGTGCGCGGGGTTGTCGACGGCCGCAGCGGCATGCTCCCCGGCGGCCGCGATCTCCCCGAGGCTCAGCAGCGCCTCCGCCACCTGGACGTTGACCAGCCCCGGCTGCACATAGCCGGTCTCGTCGGGCTCGTACCCGCGCCGGATGCGCTCGGCGGCCTGCTCGGCCCGCCGGATGCAGGACAGGGCGCTGCTGCCGTCGCCGAGATGCGCGTACGCCTTGGCCTGCATCGCGTACAGGTCGGAGGCGAGCGCCGGGGTGATGTGCTTCCCGGCGGCCCGCAGCGCGGCCTCCGCGAAGGCGACCGCCTGCCGGTACTCCCGCATGAACAGCGACTGGTTGACCAGCAGGGCGATCACATACGCCCCGAGCCCCCGGTCCCCGCTGGCCTTCGCGAGCCGCAGCGCCTGGTGGAAGTAGCGCTGGGCGAGCCCGTGCGCGTCCGAGTCGTACGCGCAGATGCCGGCCACCGCCACCAGTCCGCCCGTGGCGCGGTGCAGTTGGCGGCCGGTCCGGTCGGTGTAGCTGCCGCGCAGCAGCGGCGCGGCCTCGGAGTTGAGGAAGCCGACGATCCGGGCCCGTGTCGCGATGCCCCCGGCCTTGCGGTACATCTGCTCGTAGTGCGTACGGGCGGCCCGCAGCATCTCCAGGTCGCCCGGGGTGACCCGGTGTCTGCCGCCCCGGGAGACGTCCACGTCCTCGGGCGGGTTCTCCCATTCCCACACCGGCATGACGGCGGGTGTGCCGGTGAGGGCGGGCGCCCCCAGGATGTGCGGGCGCTGCTGCTGATCGGAGCGCCACAGGGCGGTGGCCCGCTCGACGAACCCGGACAGCGAGCCGGTGTGCGGTGCGGACGGCTCGCCGGGTACGCCGAGTCCGATGTCGTCGAGGGTGACCTGCCGCCGCAGCCGGGACGCGAGCACCTCGCAGATCAGGTCGGGCACCTGGCCCCGGGGGCGCTGCCCCTTCAGCCAGCGTGCGACGGCGGTGTGTTCGTACCTCAGGGACAGGCCGCGTGCCCGTCCCGCCTGGTTCACGTGTGCGGCCAGCCCCGCGTGCGAGATCCCCGCCTCGTCCAGGATCGCGTCGAGCAGAGTGTTGGGCTGCATGTGGGCCCCCCGGGTGGCTCGGTGCGGTCAGGGTAGTGGGTTCGCCTTCACACGGGGTGTGAACGGAGTGCCCGAATCCGTGCTGTGTGCGCGCTGTCGCTGAGAGTCGTCGGCCGGTTGACTGACTTGCCTCGAAAGAGGCCGGCCGGGCCGTCGGCTCCCCCTCGTACAGTGCGGCGGCCCGCTCCCGCCGTCCGCCCGGCTGCCTGCCCGACACTCCGTGGCGGGGCGGACGGCTCGGCCCTGGGCAGACCGAGGCTGCGCACCCGACCCCTGATGCGGATCATGCCGATGGCCCCCCAGTAGGCCCTGACACACAGAATCGGACCGGCCCGAAGAGGCTGGTCCGATTCTGTCGACAGCCCACCCGAAAGGGCAGGGTTGCCTACCTTTACCACTCAAACGAGTGAGGTGTCCCCAGTCCCGGGGCGCGGGGAACTGCGCGACCAGCCACAACGAGTCCGCAGCCGGCACCTCCGCGCAGCCCCACGACGCTGGTGCCGCGGCAGGCAACGTTTGCCCGTCAAGGAGCGGCGTCCGGTGCGTGCTCTCGGCGTGCCGGCCGGAAGTCCTCGTACTGGATGTACCTGGGCTTTCGGCCGGTGCGGCGAGTGGGGGTCCCCCCTGCTCGAAGAGCTTGGGGGAGCGTGCCGGGCATCGCGACGGGGCGAACGTTGCCTGTCGCGGCACTAGCTCCGCAAAGCGGCGCCCACACGCTCACCGGCAAGAGCAACGGCCGCGTCCCGCGCCGCCGACGCCTCGTCCACGGTCAGGGTCCGGTCAGCGGCCCGGAACCGCAACGCGTACGCGAGGGACTTCCGCCCCTCCCCCAACTGCTCGGCGTTCTCGTACACATCGAACAGCCGGATCGACTCCAGCAGCTCACCGGCTCCGTCGCGCAGGGCCGCCTCGACGTCCGCCGCCGGCACGAACGCGTCGACGACCAGGGCGACGTCCTGGGTGGCGACGGGGAACGTGGAGATCCGCGGCGCCGCCGCCGTGGCGTCACCGGCCGCCTCCACCGCGTCCAGGTCGATCTCCGTCGCACAGGTACGCGCGGGCAGCCCCAGGGCCTTCACGACCCGCGGGTGCAGCTCGCCCGCGTGCCCCACGACCCGCTCGGCACCGTCCACGGTGACGACCAGTTCGGCGCACCGGCCCGGGTGCCACGGCCCGTACTGCCCCTTGCGGATGACAAGCTCGGCGCCGGCCTCACGCGCGACGGACCGCGCCGCCTCGACCGCGTCGGCCCAGTCCGCCGGACGGCCCTTGCCCCACCAGCCGGCCTGCTCACGCGCACCGGCGAGCACGACGGCGACGTGCCGCGGCTGCTCGGGCAGCGCGGCGTTCAGCTCGGCGAGCTCCTCGTCGGTCGGGCGGCCGTCGACGGGCAGCACCGCGGCGATCCGCTGCTCCTCGCGCGGCTTGAAGACCAGACCGGACTCGAACAGCGCGAGGTCGTGCGAGCCCCGGCCGTCGTTGCGCCGCAGGGCGGCGAGCAGACCCGGCAGCAGCGTCGTGCGCAGCGCCGGCTCCTCGTCGCTCAGCGGGTTGCTGAGCTTCACGACACGGCGGGCGGGGTCGTCTGCCTCGAGGCCGAGCTGGTCGAAGACCTGCTCGCCGATGAACGGGTAGTTCAGCGCCTCGACGTATCCGGCACCGGCCAGGGCGCGGCCGACACGGCGGTGCAGCCGCTGCCGGTCGGTCAGGCCGAGGCCCGCCGGGGGCTTGGGCAGCGTGGAGGGCAGGTTCTCGTAGCCCTCCAGCCGGATGACCTCTTCGGCCAGGTCGTTCGGGTCGGTGAGGTCGGGCCGCCAGGACGGCACGGTGACGATCAGCTCGTCCTGCCCGTACACGTCGCAGCCGATCTCCTGGAGCCGCCGTACGACGGTCTCGCGGCCGTACGCGACGCCCGCGACCTTGTCCGGGTGGTCGGCCGGGATGGTGATGGTGCGCGGCGCGGTCGGCGCGAGGACCTCGGTGACCCCGGCCTCGGCGGTGCCTCCCGCCAGCAGGACCAGCAGGTCCACCGTGCGCTGCGCGGCGGCAGCGGCGGCCTGCGGGTCGACGCCGCGCTCGAAGCGCCGGGACGCCTCGGAGGACAGCTTGTGGCGGCGGGCGGTGCGCGCGATCGACACCGCGTCGAAGTGCGCTGCCTCGATCACGACGTCCGCCGTGGCGTTCTCGGTGTCGATGGGGGTCCCCCCTGCTCGAGCGGAGTCGAGAGCTTGGGGGAGGTCGGCGATCTCCGTGTTGGCGCCGCCCATGACGCCGGCGAGCCCGATCGGCCCGCGGTCGTCGGTGATCACCAGGTCCTCGGCGTCCAGCGTGCGCTCGACGCCGTCGAGGGTGGTGAGCTTCTCGCCCGGCTCGGCCCGGCGCACGCCGATCGTGCCCTGGACGAGGCCCCGGTCGTAGGCGTGCAGCGGCTGGCCGAGCTCCGTCATCACGTAGTTGGTGACGTCGACGGCGAGCGAGATCGGGCGCATGCCGACCTTCTGCAGCCGGCGCTGGAGCCAGATCGGGGAGCGGGCCTCGGCGCTCAGACCGGTCACCGTGCGGGCGGTGAAGCGGTCGCAGCCGGTGGGGTCGGAGATCCGCACCGGGTAGCCGTACGCGTTCGGGCCGGGCACGTCGAGCAGCGCCGGGTCGCGCAGCGGCAGGCCGTAGGCGATGGCGGTCTCGCGGGCGACGCCGCGGATGGACAGGCAGTAGCCGCGGTCGGGCGTGACGGCGATGTCGAGGACCTCGTCGACCAGCTCCAGCAGCTCGACGGCGTCCCTGCCGACCTCGGTCTCCGGCGGCAGCACGATGATGCCCTTGGTGCCGTCGTCGCCCATGCTCAGCTCGTCGCTGGAGCAGATCATGCCGCGGGACATCTTGCCGTAGGTCTTGCGCTCGGCGATCTGGAAGTCACCGGGCAGGACGGCCCCGGGCAGGGCCACGACGACCTTGTCGCCGACGGCGAAGTTCCGGGCGCCGCAGACGATCTCCTGGGGCTCGCCCGTACCGTTGGCCTGCCCGACGTCGACGGTGCAGAAGCGGATCGGCTTCTTGAACTCCGTCAGCTCCTCGATGGTCAGCACCTGGCCGACGGCCAGCGGCCCCTCGAGGTCGGCGCCGAGGTGCTCGACGGTCTCGACCTCCAGACCGGCCGAAATGAGCTTGGCCTGGACGTCCCGGCCGGTCTCCGTCGCCGGCAGGTCGACGTACTCCCGCAGCCAAGAAAGCGGGACCCGCATCAGATCTCCATCCCGAACGGCCGGGTGAACCGGACGTCACCCTCGACCATGTCTCGCATGTCCTCGACGTTGTGGCGGAACATCAGCATCCGCTCGATGCCGAACCCGAAGGCGAAGCCGCTGTACCTCTCCGGGTCGACACCGCAGGCCCGCAGCACGCGCGGGTTGACCATGCCGCAGCCGCCGAGCTCGATCCAGCCCTCGGACGAGCAGGTGCGGCAGGGCTGGTCGGGGTTGCCGATGGACTCGCCCTTGCAGACGTAGCAGAGCATGTCCATCTCGGCGCTCGGCTCGGTGAACGGGAAGTAGTTCGGCCGCAGCCGGGTCTTCATGTCCGCGCCGAACAGCGACTGGACCATGTGGTCCAGGGTGCCCTTGAGGTCGGCCATCGTCAGGCCCTCGTCCACCGCGAGCAGCTCGATCTGGTGGAAGACCGGCGTGTGCGTGGCGTCCAGCTCGTCGGTGCGGAACACCCGGCCGGGGCAGACGATGTACACCGGCAGCTCACGGTCGAGCAGGGCGCGCGCCTGCACCGGGGAGGTGTGGGTGCGCAGGACGACGCCGGACCCGGACTCCTCGGTGCCCTTCGGGCCCTGCACGAAGAAGGTGTCCTGCATCTGCCGCGCCGGGTGGTCGGGCAGGAAGTTGAGCGCGTCGAAGTTGAACCACTCCGCCTCGGCCTCCGGCCCCTCGGCGACCTCGTAGCCCATGGCCACGAAGACGTCCGCGACCCGCTCCATCATGGTGGTGAGCGGGTGCCGGGCGCCGGACGGTACGCGGTCGTAGGGCAGTGTGACGTCCACCGCCTCCTCGACGAGCACGCGCGCGTCCCGCTCGGCCTCGAGCTCCGTCTGGCGGGCCGCGAGGCCCTTGTTGACGGCGCCGCGGGCCTGGCCGACGCGTTTGCCGGCCTCGGCCTTGGCGTGCGGGGGCAGGGCGCCGATCTCGCGGTTGGCGAGAGCCAGCGGGGAGGCGGGGCCGGTGTGGGCGACCTTGGCCTCGTGGAGCGCGTCGAGGGAGTCCGCGGCGGCGAAGGCGGCGAGCGCCTCGTCCCGCATGCGCTCGATCTCTTCCGGTTTCAACGTCTCGACCTCGACAGGGTCGTACGACTTATTCGGTGCCGACATCTCTTCCCGTGCTTCCGGTTGGCTGGCTGATGGTCCCCGTCACCGACTCCGATGGCCGTCTGCGGGACACAAAGGTGCCAAGGGCCGAGTCTAACGGGGTGGAGGTATACGAATGCGCCCGTGGTCCTCAGGCGAGATACGCCGGAGCCGCCACGGGCAACGTAAATCGGAACTCGGCGCCCGCGCCGGGGGCGCGGCCGACCGTGATGGCGCCGCCGTGGGCCTCGACGATGCCCTTGACGATGTAGAGCCCGAGGCCGGTGCCGCCGCGCTTGCTGCCCCGCCAGAAGCGGGTGAAGACGCGGTTCATGGACTCCTCCGGGATGCCGGGCCCCTCGTCGCTCACCGTGACCGACGTGGCCGCGTTCTCGGCGTACTCGCCCTCGCGGAGGGACGCCGTGGCCGTGATGTCGATCGTGACAGTTCCCTCGCCGTGCCGCACGGCGTTTTCCAGCAGGTTGCTGAGCACCTGGTCGATCTTGTCGGGGTCGGCCCACAGGTCGGGCAGCGGCTGCTGGACGCGCAGCAGGAACCGGTCGGCGGGCTGCCCAGCGGCGACGTAGGCCTGGATGTGCCGTCCCACGGCGGCGCCCATGTCGACGGGCTGGCGCCGCACCTCCAGCCGGCCGGAGTCGATCCGGGAGATGTCGAGCAGCTCGGCGATGAGCCGGGTGACGCGGTCGGCGTCGGCGTCGACGGTCTCCAGCATCAGCCGCTTCTGGTCGTCGGTGAAGCGTTCCCACTTGGCGAGCAGCGTGGCGGTGAAGCCCTTGACGGAGGTGAGCGGGGAGCGCAGCTCGTGGGCGACGGTGGCGATCAGCTCGGCGTGGCTGCGCTCGGTGCGGCGGCGGGCCTCGGTGTCGCGCAAGGTGACGACCAGGCGCCGGACGGGTCCGGTGGGCCGGGTGCGGACGTAGCGCGCGGAGACCAGGACCTCGCGTCCGCCGGGGAGGAGGAGGTTGCGCTCGGGCTGCCCCACGCGGATGGCGAGGCCGCCGTAGGGGTCGGTCAGCTGCCACCAGCGGCGGCCCTCCAGGTCCTCTAACGGCAGGGCCTTCTCCAGCGGCTGCCCGAGGGCGTCCCGGGCGCGCACGGCGGTGATGCGCTCGGCGGCGGCGTTGAAGCAGATGACGCGGCCCTGCTCGTCGGCGACGACGAGCCCGTCGGGCAGCATGTCGGGGTCGATGCCGAGGTCTGCGCCGAGGTCTGCGGGATCACCGGGTGGCCGGGACACGGCGGGCGGGCTCCCGGCGTTCCGGGCTCCCGGTGCGCTGCTCGTGCCGACACTCATCCCCGTACCCCACCTCCAAGGCTCCGCAGAGGGGTCCCTGAGCTGGTCACCCTACTAGTTCCCGGTGACGGAGCGGCACCCTCCGGCGGCGCGCTGTGCACGCGCCGACGCATAGAGACATACGGCCGCGGCCGTGGCGAGGTTCAGGCTCTCGGCCTTCCCGTGGATCGGGACGCGGACGACGGCGTCGGTGAGGGCGCGGGTCTCCTCCGGCAGCCCCCAGGCCTCGTTCCCGAAGACCCAGGCGGTGGGCCCGCCCATGGTGCCCTGGTCGAGCTCGTCATCGAGGTCGCACTCGCCCGCCCCGTCGGCCGCGAGGACCCGGACACCGGCGGCACGCAGCCCGTCGACGGCGTGCTCCACGGGGACGCCGACGGCGACGGGCAGGTGGAACAGGGAGCCGACGGATGCGCGGACGGCCTTGGGGTTGTACACGTCGACGGAGGCGTCGGTCAGCACGACGGCCTCGGCGCCTGCGGCGTCGGCGCAGCGCAGCACGGTCCCGGCGTTGCCGGGGTCGCGGACGTTGGCGAGGAGGGCGACGAGCCGGGGGCGCGCCGCGAGGACCTCCGCGAAGGGCGTGTCCAGGAAGCGGCAGACGCCGACGAGGCCCTGCGGGGTGACCGTGGTGGAGATGTCGGCGATGACCTGCTCGGCGGCGAGGTGCACCCGGGCACCGGCGTCCCGGGCCGCCCCCACGATGCCGGCGTACCGCTCGGCGGCCTCCGGCGTCGCGAAGAGCTCCACGAGCGTGGCCGCGCCGCCGGCCCGGTGCCCGGCCGCCTCCCGCACGGCCTGCGGCCCTTCCGCGAGGAACAGCCGCTCCTTTCCCCGGAAGTTCCGCTTGGCCAGCCGCCGGGCGGCGGTGACGCGCGGGGAGCGGGGGGAGACGAGCTCGGGGGTGGCGGGGGGCATCGCGTTCGCTTTCTCAGTGGCTGGCTGCACAGCAGGACCCGCAGACCGTCCGGCCTGCGGGTCCTTCCGTCACATCGGCTCGGAGCCGGCGTCAGGCCGCCTTGGGGGCGTTGACGTCGCTCGGCAGCGCCTTCTGGGCGACCTCGACGAGCGCGGCGAACGCGCCGGCGTCGTTGACGGCCAGCTCGGCCAGGATCTTGCGGTCGACCTCGACGTTCGCGGCCTTCAGACCCTGGATGAAGCGGTTGTAGGTCATGCCGTTGGCGCGGGCAGCGGCGTTGATGCGCTGGATCCACAGCTGGCGGAAGTCACCCTTGCGCTTCTTGCGGTCGTTGTAGTTGTAGACCAGCGAGTGGGTGACCTGCTCCTTGGCCTTGCGGTACAGGCGCGAGCGCTGACCGCGGTAGCCGGAGGCCTGCTCGAGGATCGCCCGGCGCTTCTTGTGGGCGTTGACTGCCCGCTTGACGCGTGCCACTTGTTAACTCCTTGTAGCGGGGCCGTGGGTGGTACTCACACGACCCGAAATCGATGGGGTTCCCGGTCTGACGTGCGTGCGGCGCTCACGCGCCGGGACGTCACTTGCCGAGAAGCTTCTTGATCTTCGCGGCGTCGCCCGGGGCCATCTCGGCGTTGCCGGTGAGGCGACGCGTCACACGGGACGACTTGTGCTCGAGCAGGTGGCGCTTGCCGGCGCGCTCGCGCAGCACCTTGCCGGAGCCGGTGATCTTGAAGCGCTTGCTGGCACCGCTGTGCGACTTGTTCTTCGGCATAGCGCCGTACTCTCCTCGTCGGTGGCGCTCCGGTGCCCGGTCGCGAAACCGGGCACGGTTGGAGCGTCGTCTTGTTTCGGTTGCTTCCTGGGACTGGCGTCCCGGGGGTCACGCCTCGGCGGGCTCCTCGGCCGGTGCCTCGACGTCCGCGTCGGCGTCCGCGGCGTTCTGCGAGCGGCCGGGGTTGGCCTTCGCTTCCGCCTTGCGGGCCTCCTGCGCCTGACGAGCCTCGGCCATCGCCTCGGTCTTCTTCTTGTGCGGACCGAGAACCATGATCATGTTGCGGCCGTCCTGCTTCGGGTTCGACTCGACGAACCCGAGGTCTGCGACGTCCTCCGCGAGCCGCTGGAGCAGCCGGTAGCCCAGCTCGGGCCGGGACTGCTCGCGACCACGGAACATGATCGTGATCTTGACCTTGTCGCCCTGCTTGAGGAACCGAACGACGTGACCCTTCTTGGTGTCATAGTCGTGCGGGTCGATCTTCGGCCGGAGCTTCATCTCCTTGATGACCGTGTGCGCCTGGTTCTTGCGCGCCTCACGGGCCTTCATGGCCGACTCGTACTTGAACTTCCCGTAGTCCATGAGCTTGCACACGGGCGGACGGGCGTTCGCCGCGACCTCGACCAGGTCCAGGTCGTACTCCTGCGCAAGCTCCAGTGCCTTGGCCAGGGGGACGATGCCCACCTGCTCGCCACTGGGACCGACAAGTCGCACCTCGGGAACGCGAATCCGGTCGTTGATGCGGGGCTCGGCGCTGATGGATCCTCCTCGGTAGCACCACGCGACGGTCTGGCGGACGGCCGCGTAACGTCTGTGTTCGATAGACCTAACCGCGCCGAAGCAGAAAAAATGCCCCGGACGATTCCCAGGCGGGGCTCCTCGAACTACCGGAGCACCGCCGCGAGAGCCGCGGGGCGCGATTTCGGACGGATCGCCGCCGGTGGGACGGGACCGTCTGACCGGTGACCCGCCGCCCTGGGGGCAGCTGGGTGGGAGTTCGAAAGCCTCCACTTGTGGGCCGGGCTCGCGGGCCGTGAGGCATACGGGTCCGACCGGTCGTTACACGAGGTTACCAGCAATGGCCGTCAAGGGCTAATGGGGACGCCCCGGGCCCTGGTGCGGCACGGGTCGGTCCTGCGCCTATCGTGTGGGGCATGAGTGAGACCCCTCCTGAGTCCCCCGACTTCGACGCCATGGCCCGCGACATCGCCGAGGTCCCGGCGGTCGAGGTGATCGTGACGGTCGCCGTCAACCTGATGAGCGCCGCCGCCGTGAAGCTCGGTCTGACCGAGGAGGGCGAGAAGCACAAGGACCTGGACGAGGCCCGCAAGCTGGTGCACGCCCTGGCCGGCCTGCTGGACGCGACCGCCACCGAGATCAGCTCGTTCCACGCGGCGCCCCTGCGCGACGGCCTGAAGTCGCTCCAGCTGGCGTTCCGCGAGGCCTCGCTCGTCCCGGACGAGCCGGGGCAGGGCCCGGGTGAGAAGTACACGGGCCCGGTCTACGGCTAGCCCGGATCTCAGCGCACGTACAGGGGCTCGCCCGGTGGCGCCGCCTCGGCCGGCAGCAGTGCCAGGTCGAGGCCGCGGACCAGGCGGGCCCTCAGTGTTTCGTCGGCGGCGAGCCGCTGGGCGACCGCCCGGGCGGCCTCGGCGGGAGCCGCCGAGGGGTCCAGGACCAGGGCGAGGGTGCCGTCGGCCCGGCCTGGCCCGAGGTGGGCGCGCAGGACGGCGGGCTCGGCGGCCACGGCGTCGCGTACGGCCGTGACGACGGCCGGGTCGGCGAGCGGGTCGGCGGTGGCGCGGCCCTCCGCGAGGGCGAGCAGCGCGGGACCGGTCAGCTCGAACGGCACGGGTCCGGCCATGTCCAGCACGATCGTGTCCGCCTTCTCGTGCGCGGCGGCCTGGAGCGCCTGGTGCAGCGGTACGGCGACGGGGCGTGCCTCCGGGTCCCAGCGGGCGAGGGAGTCCGTGGAGGTGAAGGCGGGGAGGGCGGTGCGGTTCCCGGCCTTCAGGGTCGGTACGGCCATGTCGCTGGTCTTCTCGCGGCGCAGTCCCCGCTCGTCCTCCTCGACCTCGCCCAGCACGGCCACGACGGGGACCAGCAGGCGGGCGCCCTTGAGGGCGTCGAGGACCGGGCCCACGGCGCCGCGGTCCCCGGACCAGGCGGCGAGGGCCGCACTGAGCCGGGGGTCGGCCGAGCCGTCGTCGTCGGAGAAGCCGGGGTCGGGGATGTTCTTGTTCGCCACGGTCGTCGACCCTATCGGCCGGACGCCGGACCGCCGGCAGCGGCTCAGAAGTCCTCGTGACCGGTACGGCGGCCGCGCCACAGGACGACCGCCGCGACCAGCAGGACGCCGCCGGCGCTGCCCGCGAGGGGGGCCGCCCAGTCGGCGGTGCCGTCGTCGGAGGAGGCGGTGTCCGGGCCGCTGCCGAAGTACTTGTCACCGTAGGACGCCGACTGCAGGCCCTCGGGTTCGAGCCGGGCCGCGGCCTTGATGGCGGCGGCCGGGTCGACGAAGCCGAAGCCGCGGGAGTCGTCGCGGCCCCCGACGGGGGCGCCCCGGGCGGTGTCCTCCAGGAGCGACTTGATCTGGGCCGGGGACAGACCGGGGTGGGCGGCCCTGACCAGGGCGGCGGCGCCGGAGACGAAGGCGGCGGCGGCGCTGGTGCCCCAGCCCTCGTAGTACTTGCGGTCGGGGTCGGCTATGACGACGTCGACGCCGGGGGCGCTGACGGTGGCGTACCAGCGGCGGGTGGAGAAGGGGGCGCGGGTTCCTGCGCGGTCGACGGCCGTGGCGGCGATGACGCCCGGGTAGGCGGCCGGGTAGGAGATGCGGTCGCCCTTCTCACCGCCGTTGCCGGCGGAGGCGACGACGACCACGCCCTTCTTCAGGGCGTACTGGATCGCCTGGTCCTCGGTGGGTTCGGGATGCGCGGAGGCGGAGTCGTCGCCGAGGGAGAGGTTGATGACGTCGGCACCGTGGTCGGCGGCCCAGCGGATGCCCTCGGCGAGGGCGTTGCCGCGGGTGCTGCGGGCCCTGGCGCGGGAGGGGTCACCGTCCTCCAGGATCACGCGGACGGGGAGGATCTTCGCCTCGGGGGCGATGCCGAGGACACCGTCGGCGTTGCCCGGGCCGTGTCCGTGGCCGGCGATGATGCCGGCCATGGCCGTGCCGTGCCGGGCCCAGGCGCGGTCACCGGGTTCGGCTCCGAAGCCGACCAGGTCCTCGCCGGGGAGGACGTTGCCGGCCAGGTCGGGGTGGTCTTCCTCTACGCCGGTGTCCAGGACGGCGACGGTGACGCCCCCGCCCTTCGTGGTCTGCCAGGCCTCTTCGGTGTGCATGGCCTCCAGGGCCCACTGCTGGGCACGGATGCCGTCGGCGTGGGCGGTGGCGGCGGGCAGGAGGACGAGACCGGCGGTGAGGAGGGCGCCCAGCACCGCGGTACGGCGGGCCGGGGCGGTGCCGCGCGGCTTCCTGATGGCTCTCACGACGGCTGCTCCGTGGCCGAGCGGACGTTCTTGCGCAGATCGCGTTCGACGCGGTCGGCAAGGCCCTGCGCCTCGTGGCCGAGACCGGCCTGGGCCGGGGCGGTGGCGGCGTTCGGCTCCACGGCGTCCTCGGCGGGCTGCGGGTCGTCGACGGTGCGGCCGTCGGCCCAGCCGGAGACGGCGTAGACGACGACCGGGGCCTCGGTGAGCACGGAGACGGTCCAGGAGGCACGCTGCCCGGCGCCGAAGCGGGCGGCGGCGGTGTCCTTCGCGGCGTACGGCAGGGGCATCAGGTCGCTGCGGCGGTCCAGCCGCTCCTTGCGGAAACGGTTCGCGAGGGAGGTCATGCCGGGGGCGTCGGCCGTGGTGAAGAGCAGGCCGACGGTGGTCACGTAGCTCTCGGTGGCGTCGGTGTAGGTGGCGCGCAGCAGGCGTTCGCAGCCGGCCGGGGCGAGGGCCTTGCGGAGCAGGGGGTCGAAGGCGTCCTTGCAGCCGCTGTCCGGGGCGACGGCGATCCGGGTCCAGGTGCGGTCGGCGCCGCCGGGGCCGGCGCCCTGGCCCTGCACGGTGCGCGGGAACAGCTGGTCGACGGGGAGGCTGTGCCAGAGGCTCCCGGCCGCGCTGAACGTACTGCGTGAGGCCTCCTCGCCCGAGCCCCCGACGAGCCAGCTCCCGGTGACCGCGCCGGAGATGAGCCCCAGGCCCAGGACGAGACAGACGGCGGACGCGGCGGCCTGCGAGGCCCTGCGCCGCCCGAGCGGCCGGGGCCGTGCGTCGGCGCCATATCCCTCGGGCTCCCCGAACGACACGAGGGGGCGCGTGGCTCCGGGGGTGCCGCCGGGAGTGAGGGGGGCGCTCCAGGAGAGGGCCGGGTCGGGGGAGACATAGGCGGGGTCCGCGGGGTGCCGGGCGGGAGGGGCGGGGTGGGACCCCTGCGTGGGTGTGGCGGTGCGGGGCTGCTCGGTGGGCGGGGAGGGGATGCGCATGCCGTGCCCCGCGGTGGGAGCGGTGTGGGCACCGGCGCGCGGCTCGTGCGTGGGGCGGGGGCCGGCGCCCGGTTGCGGCTCGCGCGTGGGACGCGGCGGGGTGCCGACACCCCGTTGCGGCTCGCGCGTGGGACGCGGCGGGGCGTCGGCCCGCGCGGAACCGGGACGGTCTGCCGACGTCCCCGGCACACCGGGGTGGCCGAAGGACTCGGCGGACTCCGCCGGTGACGGTTCCGCCGGGACCGGGCGCAGGCGAGCGGTCGTCTCGGAGGTGTTCTCGGGAGCGGGCAGGCGGAACGGGCGGCTGCCCGTCTCGGACGGGGCCCCGGCCGGAGTCTCCGAACGGCCGGGCGTGGAGAGGCGGAAGGGACGGGTGGTCGTCTCCGGCGAACGCGGAGCGTCCGGGCGCCGGGTCCCGCCGGACGGTCCCGACGAGGCCGGGGTGCCGCCGGAGCGGTCCCGGGACGTGGGGAGGTGACGCGGCCGCGGCGGTGCTGGTGAGGTGGCCGTCTGCCGGTTCGCCTCGGGCCGGGTCTCACGGCCGCCGCCGGGGGGCGGGTCCGGGAAACGGGTGGAGGCGCGGGGCGGGGGCGGTGACGTCGGTTCGCCGCGCTGCGGCGCGTCCGCCCCGAAGCTCGGGAAACGGGGCCGTCCGTTCGAGCCGCCGCCCGATCCGGAGGACACCGCACCGTCCGTCGCGGAACCGGCGCCTTGTGTTCCCGGCGAGCCGCTCACGCCGGAACGTCGGCGCCCGTCCGTGCCCTCCGCGGCCGCGGGGGCCCGGCCGTCGGCGGCACGGGTCCCCGCGGGAGCCGAGGTCCCCGAGCCGGCGTCCGGCGTGGGGCGCCCGGCCCGGTCCGCGCTCGCCCCGTCGGCGGCGAGACGCCGGAGGGCGTCCGCAGCCGCCGGGGCGGATGGTTTCGCCGGGGTCTCCGCCTCGTCCGTCTGCGGGGCCTGGGACGGGGCCGGGGGGTGGGGAGGGCGCGGTGGGGCGGTGGGCCGGGGGGGACGTGGGGGGCGCGGGGGGAAGGAGGCACGTCGCGCTTCCGTGCTCATGCACCCCCCGTTTCCTCATGCCCGGGCCGCTGCGTTCCGCGCGGGCCGGTGTCGTCCTGCCCGAGGCCCGGCACGGTTCGTCCCGGGCACACATACCCGTACGGACGGGTCGTCATCCCGGCGCGGATCTCCGGCCGGCGCGGTTCCGCCGTACGTGCGCGTCACTCTACGGCTTGTTCCTGGGCGAACGGGAACCAGTCCACGAGCCCGGGGCATCTGCCCGGAACGTCCCCCTACCCTGCGGTAATCGGGTCTGGCAGGCTGCGTTCATGACTGCGCGCGCCGCCGACCGGGCCCGTTACGACCGGGCCACCGCCCATCTCGACGCTCCTTGCGCGATCGTGGATCTGGAGGCTTTCGACGCCAACGCCGCCGACCTGGTCCGCCGTGCCGGGGGCAAGCCCGTCCGGGTCGCCAGCAAGTCCGTGCGGTGCCGGGCGCTGCTCGAACGCGTCCTGGCCCGGGACGGCTTCGCGGGGATCATGTCGTTCACGCTCGCCGAGTCGCTGTGGCTCGCCCGCTCGGGGTTCGACGACGTGCTGCTCGCCTACCCCTCCGCCGACCGTGCCGCGTTCGCCGAGCTCGCCGGTGATCCCAAGCTCGCCGCCGCCGTGACCGTCATGGTCGACGACGTCGCCCAGCTGGATCTGATCGACGCCTCCCGGGGCGGAGGACGTGAAGTCGTGCGGGTGTGCCTGGAGTTGGACACCTCGCTCAAGCTCCTCGGCGGACGCGTACGGGTCGGGGCCCTGCGTTCGCCGCTGCACTCCCCCGCCCAGGTCGCCGACGTGGCCCGGGCCGTGGCCCGGCGGCCGGGCTTCGAGGTGGTCGGGATCATGGCGTACGAGGGGCATGTCGCCGGTGTCGGGGACGCGGTAGCGGGACGGCCCCTGCGGTCCCGTGCCGTACGGCTGATGCAGGCCGCCGCCAAGCGTGAACTCGCCGTGCGGCGCGCGGAGGTGGTGCGTGCAGTGCGCGCCGTGGTGCCGGGTCTGGAGTTCGTCAACGGCGGGGGCACCGGCTCGGTGCAGCACACGGCCGCCGAGGACGCCGTCACCGAGATCGCCGCCGGGTCGGGGCTGTACCTGCCGCGGCTGTTCGACAACTACACCTCCTTCAGCGGCCCTCCGGCGGCGCTCTTCGCCCAGCCCGTCGTACGGCGGCCCGGAGTGGGCGTGGTGACGGTGCTCGGCGGCGGGTATCCCGCCTCGGGCGCGGCCGGGGCCGACCGGCTTCCTGTGCCGTACCTGCCCGAGGGGCTGCGCTACGACCCTCAGGAGCAGGCCGGTGAGGTGCAGACGCCACTGCTCGGCTCGCCCGCCGACGATCTGCTGATCGGTGACAAGGTGTGGTTCCGGCACGCGAAGGCCGGTGAGCTGTGTGAGCGGTTCGACGCGCTGCACCTGGTCGAGGGCGACGCGGTGACGGCGACCGTGCCGACCTACCGCGGCGAGGGCCACACGTTCCTGTAGCCGGCCCGCGGGTCAGTCCGACGGGCCGATGCTGCTGCCCACGCCGCCGCCGGTGTCCGCGTCGCCGACCGGGCGGATGCCCTTGGTGATGCGGTCCATGTCGGCGAGCGGCGGCCCGTCCCCGCCGGCGTCGAAGACGTACCGGACGAGGACCGGTGACTCGGTGCCGACGCTGGAGGGGAAGACGAGCGACTGGACGTAGCCGCCCGGGCCCTTGACGGTGTGCACGCGCCAGCGCACGAAGTACCCGGCGCGGCCCGCCACCGCGACCGGCCCGGACCCGACGACCTCGTGGGACTCCATACCCCCGTAGGGCTTGCGGCCGATCGCGTCGCGGTCGAAGGCGTCCTCGGCCGCCTCGGAGATGTCCGCCTGGGCGAGGGCCTCGGGGGACTTCTCGTCGTTCGCGGTCACGGTGCGGGAGATGACCAGGCCGTGACGGCAGACGGCGCCCTCGCCGGGGCAGTCGTACGTGCCGTCCGTCGTCATGACGACGTCGTCCTGGGCGACGTGCTGCGGACGGACCCAGCCGTCGAGCAGCGGGAACGTGACGCCGTTGAGCTGGTCCTCGACGACCGCGGGGTCGTCGGCGGACGGCTGCGACGCGGACGCCTCGGGAGCCGGCTCCGCCGGGTCGGACGGGGCGGGGGCGGAGGACGTCGGGGCGGTCGTGGTCTCCGCGCCGCTGTCGTCGCCGGTGCCGAGGACCACGGCTCCGGTGACGATCGCGGCGACCAGGACGCCCCCGGCGGCGAGGAGAGCGACGGTCTTCGCCCGCCCGGTGCCGCCGCGCGGGGGCGGCACCGGGGCGGGGGCCTCGGGCGCGCGGCGGTGCTCGGTCCAGGCCGTGCCGTCCCACCAGCGCTCCAGGTGCGGGGGATGCGGGTCGGGATACCAGCCGGGTGGGGGCGTCATGCTCATCCCGGCACTGTAGGGCGAGACCCGGGCCGCGCGGTCACGGCCTCACAGGGGTGTGACGTACGCCCCCGAGATCCCGCCGTCGACGAGGAAGTCGGTGGCGTTCACGAAGGAGGAGTCGTCGCTGGCGAGGAAGGCCACGGCGGCGGCGATCTCCTCGGCTTCGGCGAACCGGCCCAGCGGGATGTGCACCAGGCGGCGCGCGGCGCGTTCCGGGTCCTTGGCGAACAGCTCCTGCAGCAAGGGGGTGTTGACCGGCCCGGGGCACAGGGCGTTCACGCGGATGCCCTCGCGGGCGAACTGCACGCCCAGTTCCCGGGACATGGCGAGGACGCCGCCCTTGGAGGCCGTGTACGAGATCTGCGAGGTGGCCGCGCCCATCCTGGCGACGAAGGAGGCCGTGTTGATGATCGAGCCCCGGCCCTGGCGCCGCATGTAGGGGATGGCGGCCTTGCAGCACAGGTAGACGGAGGTGAGGTTGACCTCCTGGACGCGCTTCCAGGCCTCCAGGCCGGTCTCCAGGATGGAGTCGTCGTCGGGCGGGGAGATGCCGGCGTTGTTGAAGGCGATGTCGACGCTGCCGTAGGTGTCGTAGGCCGTCCTGAAGAGGGCCTCGACCTGCTCGGGGTCGGTCACGTCGACGTTCACGTAGGTGCCGCCGGCCTCCTTGGCGGCCGCCTTGCCGCGGGCCTCGTCGACGTCTCCGCAGACGACGTGCGCGCCCTCGGAGGCGAGGCGGCGGACGGCGGCGAGGCCGATGCCGCTGCCGGCTCCGGTGACGACGGCGGTGCGGCCGACGAGACGGCGGCAGATGCTTTCCTGGGCAGTCACTGTGCGGGGCCCTCCGTGCTGATGAAGACGTTCTTGGTTTCGGTGAAGGCGGCCAGGGCGTCGGGGCCGAGCTCGCGGCCGACGCCGGACTGCTTGTAGCCGCCGAACGGGGTCCAGTAGCGGACGCTGGCGTGGGAGTTGACGGACAGGTTGCCGGCGCGGACGGCCCGGGAGACGCGCAGGGCGCGGCCGACGTCGCGGGTCCAGATGGAGCCGGAGAGGCCGTAGGGGGTGTCGTTGGCCAGGCGGATCGCGTCCTGCTCGTCGGTGAAGGGCAGGAGGACGGCGACCGGGCCGAAGATCTCCTCGCAGGCGGCCGGCGAATCGGGCCGCTCCCCGGTGAGCACGGTCGGCGGGAACCAGAAGCCGGGCCCCTCGGGCGCGCTGCCGCGCAGGGCCGGGGCGTCGTCCGGCACGAAGCCCTTGACACGGTCGAGTTGCTGCCGGGAGATCAGCGGGCCCATCTGGGTCTTCTCGTCGGCCGGGTCGCCCACCACCACGGCGGCCAGGGCTTCCGCGAGCAGCTCTCGGACCTCCTCGTAGACCGTCTCCTGGACGAGCACACGGGTGCGGGCGCAGCAGTCCTGGCCGGAGTTGTCGAGGAAGGAGAAGGGGTCGACGGCGGTCTTCAGGTCGGCGTCGGCGAAGACGATGTTGGGGCTCTTCCCGCCCAGTTCGAGGGTGACGGGCTTGACCTGCTCGGCGCCGAGGGCCGCGACGCGCGTGCCGGTCCGGGTCGAACCGGTGAAGACGATCTTGGCGACACCGGGGTGCCGTACCAGGGCGTCGCCCGTGATGTCGCCGCGTCCCGGCAGGACCTGGAAGAGGTGCTCGGGGAGCCCGGCCTCCAGGGCGATTTCGGCCAGGCGCAGAGCGGTGAGCGGGGTGGTCTCGGCGGGCTTGAGGAGGACGGCGTTGCCGGCCGCGAGGGCGGGGGCGGTGCCCCAGGCGGCGATCGGCAGGGGGAAGTTCCAGGGTGCGATCACGCCGACGACGCCGAGCGGTTCGAGGATCGTGACGTTCAGGCCGCCCGGTACCGGGATCTGCCTGCCGGTGAGCCGCTCCACTCCCCCGGCCGCGTAGTCGAGCAGGTCGCGGACGTTGCCGGCCTCCCAGCGGGCGTTGCCGATGAGGTGCCCGGCCTCGCGGACCTCCAGCCGGGCCAGTTCCTCCAGGTGCTGGTCGACGGTGGCGGCGAAGCGGCGCAGGAGCCGGGCGCGGTCGCCGGGGGCGAGGGCGGCCCAGATCCGCTGTGCTCTGGCGGCCTGGGTGACGGCCGCGTCGACGTCGGCCGGACTCGCCCCGGCGACGGCGGCGACGACCTCCTCGGTCGCGGGGTTCAGCACGTCCAGAAGGTGCTCGGAAGACACGAAGGACCTCACATGCGTTCGAAGGAGCGGCGCAGCTCCCAGTCGGTCACCGCGGCGTCGAAGGCGTCCAGTTCGACGCGCGCCATGTTGCGGTAGTGCGCGACGACCTCGTCGCCGAAGGCGGCCCGGGCGACGGGGCTGTTCTCCCAGAGTTCGCCGGCCTCGCGCAGGGTGGTGGGGACGTGGTCGAGGTCGGCGGCGTAGGCGTTGCCGGGGCAGGGTTCGGGCAGCTCCAGTTTCTGTTCGATGCCGTGCAGTCCGGCCGCGACCAGTCCGGCGACGGCGAGGTAGGGGTTGACGTCGCCGCCGGGCAGGCGGTTCTCGAAGCGCAGGGAGCGGCCGTGGCCGACCACGCGCAGCGCGCAGGTGCGGTTGTCCTGGCCCCAGGCGACGGCGGTCGGCGCGAAGGAGCCGGGCTGGAACCGCTTGTAGGAGTTGATGTTGGGGGCGTAGAGGAGGGAGAAGTCACGCAGGGCGGCGAGCTGGCCGGCGAGGAAGTGGCGCATGACCTCGGACATGCCGCCTTCGAGGTCGCCGGCCATGGCGTTGGTGCCGTCGGCGTCGGCGAGCGAGAGGTGGATGTGGCAGGAGTTGCCCTCGCGCTCGTTGAACTTGGCCATGAAGGTGATCGACATGCCCTCCTGGGCGGCGATCTCCTTGGCGCCGGTCTTGTAGACGGAGTGCTGGTCGCAGGTGACCAGGGCCTCGTCGTAGCGGAAGACGATCTCGTGCTGGCCGGGGTTGCACTCGCCCTTGGCGGACTCGACGGTGAGGCCGGCGCCGGACATCTCGTTGCGGATGCGGCGCAGCAGGGGCTCGACGCGGCCGGTACCGAGGACCGAGTAGTCGATGTTGTACTGGTTGGCCGGGGTCAGGCCCTTGTAGCCGGCGTCCCAGGCCTGTTCGTAGGTGTCCTTGAAGACGATGAACTCCAGCTCGGTGCCGACCTGGGCGGTGTAGCCGAGTTCGGCGAGGCGCTCCAGCTGGCGGCGCAGGATCTGCCGGGGGGCGGCGACGACCGGGGAGCCGTCGTTCCAGGCGAGGTCGGCGTGGAGCATGGCCGTGCCCGCGTTCCAGGGGACGCGGCGCAGGGTGGTCAGGTCGGGGTGCATGGCGAAGTCGCCGTAGCCGCGGTCCCAGGAGGACATCGCGTAGCCGTCGACGGTGTTCATCTCGGTGTCGACGGCGAGCAGGTAGTTGCAGCCCTCGGTGCCGTGCCTCAGGACCTCGTCGAGGAAGAAGCGTGCGGCGAACCGCTTGCCCTGGAGTCGCCCTTGCATGTCGGGGAAGGCCAGGACGACAGTGTCGATCTCACCGCCCGCGACGAGGGTGTGCAGTTCCTCGACGCTCAGCGGGGGTGTGCGGTCTGCCACGGGAAGGCCTCCTAGGCTCCTTGGGTCCGCCGGGAGCCATAAGGTATTGCGGAGAACCATTGCTTGGGAAGGGGGTACGGCCACATGCCGGAGGAAGACGGCGGGGGCGAGGTGCGGGACGGGCTGACGCGGGTGCTGCGGCCGGTGCGCGCGGGCAACGGCTTCGAGGAGGCACTGGAGCAGATCCTCCAGGTCGTCCGGCTGGGCCTGGTGCCGGGGGGCGAGCGGCTGCCGGCCGAGCGGGAGCTCGCGGAGCGGCTGGGCATCAGCCGGGTGACGCTGCGCGAGGTGCTGAAGGTGCTCCAGGACCAGGGGCTGGTCGAGTCGCGGCGCGGCCGGTACGGCGGCACGTTCGTGCTGCCGCGCACGGACGCCGGCGGCGAGGACGAACTGCGGCGCCGGATCGCCGAGGTCGACATCGAGGACATGCTGCGCTTCCGGGAGGTACTGGAGGTCGGCGCGGCCGGGCTGTGCGCGGCGCACGGACTGGACGACGAGCAGGCACGGCGGCTGCGTGAGGCCCTGGCGCGCACGCACGACGCCCCGCTGACCGACTACCGCCGCCTGGACACGCTGCTGCACCTCACGCTCGCCGAACTGTCCGGCTCCCCCACGCTCACCGCCCAGTACGCGGCCGTCCGCGCGACCGTCAACGACCTGCTCGACTGCATCCCGCTGCTGGTGCGCAACCTGGAGCACTCCCAGCGGCAGCACACCGCCCTGGTGGAGGCCGTGATCGAGGGCGACGCCGACCAGGCGCGGGAGATCATGCGCGAGCACTGCGGGGGCACGGCGGCACTGCTGCGGGGCTTCCTCGGCTGAGCCGGGCGCTGTCGTGGCGCGGTGAGGATTTACGGGCGATTAACGGCACGGGGCTTGCCTTCCCCCGGTCGGCACCGCAAAGGTATGGCTCCATTCCATTGGATCGAAGCCCGCTCGCCCCCTCGTGACCGCCGCCGCCCCGTCGGGAGTCTGCCCATGTCCCAGGAACCCACCCTCACCCCCGCTCCGGCGGGGGACGACTATCTGGAGCGCAGAGCGCTCCGCCGCGGCAGCGCCGGCTGGGTGCTGCTGACCGGTCTCGGCGTCGCCTACGTCGTCTCCGGCGACTACTCGGGCTGGAACTTCGGCCTGGCCGAAGGCGGCTTCGGGGGCCTCGCGATCGCCATGGTCCTCATGGGCGCGATGTACGCGTGCATGGTCTTCGCCCTCGCCGAGCTGTCCTCGATCCTCCCGACCGCGGGCGGCGGCTACGGTTTCGCCCGGCGGGCCCTCGGCCCCTGGGGCGGCTTCCTGACCGGCACGGCGATCCTCATCGAGTACGTCCTCGCCCCGGCCGCCATCGTCATCTTCATCGGCGACTACGTCGAGTCGCTGGGCCTGTTCGGCCTGGAGTCGGGCTGGCCGATGTACCTGGTCTGCTTCGCGATCTTCCTCGGCATCCACCTCTGGGGCGTGGGCGAGGCACTGCGCTTCAGCTTCGTCGTCACCGGCATCGCGGTGGTCGCCCTGGTCGTATTCGCGGTGGCGGCACTGCCCGACTTCTCATTCGCCTCGCTGGACGACATCCCGGTCGACACCTCGGCCGCGGGGGCGAACTCCTGGCTGCCGTTCGGCCTGCTCGGCATCTGGGCGGCGTTCCCCTTCGGCATGTGGTTCTTCCTGGGCGTGGAGGGCGTCCCGCTGGCCGCCGAGGAGACCCGGGACCCCGCCCGTACGCTGCCGAAGGCGATCCGCTGGTCGATGGGCATCCTGGTGGTGCTGGCGGTGGTCACGTTCTTCGCGGCGGCCGGCGCGCGCGGCTCCGCCGCGATCCAGGAGGCGGGCAACCCGCTCGTGGAGGCGCTCCAGCCGGGCGGCGAGGCCACGACGCTGAGCCGGATCGTGAACTACGCGGGCCTGGCCGGCCTGGTGGCGTCCTTCTTCTCCCTGATCTACGCGGGCTCGCGCCAGCTGTTCGCCCTGTCCCGGGCGGGCTACCTGCCGCGCTTTCTGTCCCTCACCAGCCGCCGCAAGGCGCCCTACCTGGGCCTGCTGGTGCCGGGCACGATCGGCTTCCTGCTGGCTGCGGTGTCGGGCAACGGCGCCCGGATGCTGAACATCGCCGTCTTCGGCGCGACCATCTCCTACGCGCTGATGTCCCTGTCGCACATCGTGCTGCGCCGCCGCGAGCCGGAGCTGGCGCGGCCGTACCGTACGCCGGGCGGGGTGGTGACCTCCTCGGTCGCCCTGGTGCTGGCCTGTGCGGCGCTGGTGGCCACGTTCCTGGTGGACGTGACGGCGGCGTTCATCGCGCTCGTGGTCTACGCCGTGGCCGTCGCGTACTTCGGCCTGTACAGCCGCAAGCGGCTGGTGGCCAAGGCGCCGGAGGAGGAGTTCGCGGCACTGGCGGCGGCCGAGGCAGAGTTGGCACGGGACTGAGGTTCGACTGTGAGGGAGTTGTCGTGGCCAGGCCGTTGATCGGGGTCAGCACCTATCTGGAGTCCGGGGCACGCTGGGGCGTGTGGGAGCTGGAGGCCGCGCTGCTGCCGGTCGGCTACCCCCGGCTGGTGCAGCGGGCGGGCGGCCTGGTCGCGATGCTGCCGCCGGACGGCCCGGAGCACGCGGCCGCGGCCGTGGCCCGGCTGGACGGGCTGGTCATCGCGGGCGGGCCGGACGTGGAACCGGTCCGCTACGGTGCGGAGCGCGAGCCCCGGACGGGGCCGCCCGCGCCGGAGCGGGACGCGTGGGAGCTGGCTCTGATCGACGCGGCGCTCGGGGCGGGTCTGCCGTTGCTGGGGATCTGCCGGGGCATGCAGCTGCTGAACGTCGCGCTGGGCGGCACGCTCGTGCAGCACATCGACGGGCATGCGGAGGCCGTGGGCGTGTTCGGAGGGCATGCCGTCAAGCCGGTGCCGGGCAGTCTGTATGCCGGGGTCGTGCCGGAGGAGACGTTCGTACCCACGTACCACCACCAGGCCGTCGATCGTCTGGGCGAGGGCCTCGTCCCCTCGGCGTATGCGGGGGACGGGACTGTGGAGGCGGTGGAACTGCCGTCCGCCGCGTGGGTGCTGGGGGTCCAGTGGCATCCGGAGATGGGGGAGGACGTACGGGTGATGCGGGCGCTGGTGGAGGCATCGGCCCAGGCCTGACCTGCTTCCGGGCCGCCTCCGGGCCGCCTCCGGGCCGCCTCCGGGCCGCCTCCGGGCCGCCTCCGGGCCGCCTCCGGGCCGCCTCCGGGCCGCGAAAGGCTACCCCCGTGTCAGCGACAGCAGGTCCCGCGCCGGTCCGGTGGGGCGGTGTCCCGTGGGCCACACCGCCCGCAGATCCCGTGCCAGGGCCACCCCCTCCACCGGCACCCGTACCAGCCGCCGCATCGCAAGCTCCTCCCCCACTGCCAGTTCACTCAGCACCGCCGGACCGGCCCCGCTCACCGCCGCAGCCTTCACCGCCGTAGTCGAGGACAACTCGATCAGCGGCCGGGCCAGTCCGCCGAGCGCCGCGTCCAGGACCTGACGCGTACCCGAACCCTTCTCGCGCAGGATCAACGGCGTCGACGCCAGTTCCCGAGCGGCCAGCGACCTCCGCCGCCGGGCCCACGCGTGCCCCGGCGCGGTCACCACGATCAGCCGGTCGTGGGCGATCACCGTCGAGTCGAGCCCGGGCGGCACCGACAGCCCCTCCACGAAGCCCAGGTCCGCCTCGTCCGACAGCAGCCGCTCCGCCACCACCGTCGAGTTCCCGGCGTGCAGCGACACCGCCGTGTCGGGTCGCTGGGCGCGCAGCGCCAGCAGCCACCCCGGCAGCAGATACTCGGCGATCGTCATGCTCGCCGCCACCCGCAACCGCGAGTCACGCCGGTCGCGCAGCGCCTGCGCCCCCACGTCGAACGCCTCCGCCGCCTCCACGATGCGCCGCGCCCAGTCCGTCACCAGTGCCCCGGCGTCGGTGAGCCGGGATCCGCGGGGCGAACGGTCGACCAGCGCCACACCCAGCTGCCGCTCCATCGACCGGATCCGGCTGCTGGCCGCGGGCTGGGTGATGCCCAGCTCGCGCGCCGCCCCGCCCAGGCTGCCGAGCCGCGCCACCGCCAGCAGCAACTCCAGGGCACCGAGGTCCGGGACCCGGTGCGCCAGGGACCCGGCGACCGTCGGACCGCCCTGCTCCTCCGCGTTGCTCATAAACCCAGCTTATGCCGCCATCGGGGCAAAGTCCCTGGTGGTGCGCCTTCCCCTGCCTCACCGCTGAGTCATGGTCATCTCAGCCCAGCCTCTCGCGTGTCTGGGCTGCGTCCCTCGTCCTGCTCCTCGGGGTGCTGGTCCTCGCTCGGGGCACCGCGGTCGCGGGCACCGTGCGCGGGCTGGTCAGGGGCGAGCCGCTCGCAGGGCCAGGCCCAGCACCCGCGGCGCCTCGGTCAGCGACGGTCCGTACCAGGTCAGGTGCCGTCCGCTGACGAGCGCGCAGGGGAGGCCGGGGAAGGCTTCGGGACCGTCGTCGGCGGTGAACCGGTACGGCTCGTCCGGGAGGACCACCAGATCCGGTGCGCACGCGCGGAGTTCCTCCAGCGGGACGCGAGGGTAGCGGTCGGGGTGCGCCGCGTGCACGAGGTCGACGCCGAGGCGGGCCAGGACGGCGCCCGCGAAGGTGTCGCGGCCCAGGACCATCCAGGGACGGCGCCAGATCGGCACGACCGCCCTCAGCCGGGGGGACGGCGGCGGCAGGGACGACCAGGTCCGCTCCGCCTCGTCCAGCCAGCGCGGGCGGGCCGTCACCCCGCAGGCGTCCAGTACCCGGGCCAGTTCCCGGAAGGCCTGCGGCACCTCGCGGATCTCCGTCACCAGGACCTCGGTGCCCGCCTCCCGGAGGGCCGCGAGATCGGGCCCGCGGTTCTCCTCCTCGTTGGCGATCACCAGGTCGGGGGCGAGGGAGAGGATCCGGTCGGTCTTCGGGTTCTTGGTGCCGCCGACGCGTACGACGTCCGGCAGCGGCGGACGCGTGCACCAGTCGGTGGCGCCGACGACCGTTCCGGGCGGCGCGGACAGGGCCACGGCCTCCGTCAGCGAGGGGACCAGCGAGACGACCCTCACCGGCGCGGCCGGTCCCGGACCGCCTCGATGTGCTCCGCCACGGCGACGACGATCACCCGGGTGTCCGACTCCGTCGCCCGCCAGCGGTGCCGCACACCGCCGGTGAGGTACAGGGTGTCGCCGCGGCCCAGGCGGTAGGCACGGCCCTCCGCCTCGACCTCCGCCGCGCCGTCGGCGACGTACATCAACTGGTCGTTGCGGTACTGCAGTTCACGGCCCGCGTCATGGTCGCCGGTGAACTCGGAGGCGTGCATCTGGTGGTGGCCGCGCACCAGGGAGCGGGCCCGGGGCCGGGGCAGCGGCTCGATGCCGTCGTCGCGAACGACGTCCACGCTGCATGCCGGGTCGGCCGCGGCGAGGAGCTCCACGGCGGTGGTGCGCAGGGCGTCGGCGACCTTCTCCAGGGAGCTGGTGCTGGGCCGCGCCCGGTCGTTCTCGACCTGGCTCAGGAACGGGACCGACAGGCCGCTGCGCTCGGCCACGACGGCGAGGGTGAGCTCCAGGGCGCGGCGCCGCCGGCGCACGGCCGCGCCCACCCGCAGGGGCTGCTCTTTGTGGTCGCCCATCGCTCCGGCTCCCTCCTTCGCCCGTCGATCCGCTCCTCGTGTGCCGGTGTACCGGCGCACCGCTTGTGTTGAGTTGTCTGCACCCTACGCATGTTCGGCAAACCGTTTCATGCGGCCGTCACATCGACGTCATACGGGGTGACGCGCGACCTCACAGTTCGCGCCAGGGGATCCGCCGTCCAAGGGGCCGGGGCGGGGATTCCTCCCGGGGCAGGAACAGGGAGGGAGAGGGGGTTCGGGGGGTGGCGTAGCGCTCTGTGGTTGTCCGGATCCCGTTCGTGGGACCGGGTGCGGGGCGGGACGCGGCGTGTCGCGCGTCCCACCCCCGAACCCTACTGCGGGGTCATCCGGTCCACCATGTCCGAGTGCCGCTTCAGCCACGCGGCGACGGCCTCTTCCTCGTGGTCCTGTCCACGGTCCTTGATCTCGCTCTCCAGGCTGCCGAGCTCGTCCTCTTCAGCAGGTCCACCTCACCGGTGCCCGGCTCGATGCCGATGATCCTGCCCTTGACGGTGTACCAGGTGCCGAGGTCGTCCAGCTGCTCGCCGTACTTCTTCGTCGCGGGACGCGCACAGTGCGACGCGTCGTGCAGCCGCGAGTGCTGTCGGTGGCGTACGGCATGATGCGTGGCGTGACCGGACGACTGATGCTCCTCGACACCGCCTCCCTGTACTTCCGCGCCTATTTCGGCGTCCCGGACTCGGTCAGGGCCCCGGACGGCACGCCGGTGAACGCCGTGCGCGGGTTGCTCGACTTCATCGACCGCCTGGTCAAGGACCACCGGCCCGACCAGCTCGTGGCCTGCATGGACGCCGACTGGCGGCCGCACTGGCGGGTGGAGCTGATCCCCTCGTACAAGGCGCACCGCGTCGCCGAGGAGCACGCGGCCGGGCCGGACGAGGAGGAGGTGCCCGACACGCTGTCGCCGCAGGTGCCGGTCATCGAGGCGGTGCTGGACGCGGTGGGCATCGCCCGCGTGGGCGTCGCGGGGTACGAGGCGGACGACGTGATCGGCACGTTCACGGCACGGGCGACGGGCCCGGTCGACATCGTCACGGGCGACCGCGACCTGTACCAGCTGGTGGACGACGCGCGCGGGGTGCGCGTGCTGTACCCGCTGAAGGGCGTGGGCACGCTGCAGCACACCGATGAGGCGGTGCTGCGTGCGAAGTATGGGGTCGACGGGAGCGGGTACGCGGATCTGGCTCTACTGCGCGGCGACCCCAGCGACGGCCTGCCGGGCGTGCCGGGTATCGGCGAGAAGACGGCCGCCAAGCTGCTGGCCGAGTTCGGGGACCTGGCCGGGATCCTGGCGGCGGTCGAGGACCGGCGGTCGAAGCTGACGCCGACGCAGCGCAGGCGGCTGGACGAGGCGCGCCCGTACCTGGCGGTCGCGCCGAAGGTGGTCCGGGTCGCGGACGACGTGCCGCTGCCCGACGTCACCACAGCGCTGCCACGGAGCCCGCGCGACCCGGCGGCACTGAAGGAACTGGCGTCCCGCTGGGGGCTGGGCGGGTCACTGGAGCGCCTGCTGGCGACGCTCTCGGCGTGACGGAACGCGGGCCGGCGACCCTCCTGGGACGGCCGGCCGTCAAGTACCTCTCGTCCGAGAGGTGTGAAGCGGGGGCGAGGTGCTAACTTAGGTAACCCTAACTATGTGAGACAGGGAGGTCCTCATGGCAGAGCGACCGGGACGCCAGCCGCGCAGGCTCCACTCCGCGCAGGTCGTCCGAACCGAGCGACTGACCCCGCACATGCAGCGTGTGGTGCTCGGCGGCGAGGGCCTCGCCGACTTCGCGGCGGGCACGTGCACCGATCACTATGTGAAGCTGCTGTTCCCGCCCCGGGGCGTGACCTATCCGGAACCCTTCGACCTGCAGCGCGTCCGCGATGAGCTGCCGCGCGAACAGTGGCCGGTGACCAGGACGTACACGGTGCGCCACTGGGACGCCGAACACCGCGAGCTGACGCTGGACTTCGTGATCCACGGCGACGAGGGCCTGGCCGGGCCCTGGGCCTCGCAGGTTCAGCCGGGCGAGGCCGTGCGGTTCATGGGCCCCGGCGGGGCGTACGCGCCCGACCACGGCGCCGACTGGCACCTGCTCGCCGGCGACGAGAGCGCGCTGCCCGCGATCGCCTGCGCCCTGGAGTCCCTGCCGCGCGGGGCCCGGGCGTACGCCTTCGTAGAGGTCTCCGGGCCCGATGAGGAGCAGAAGATCGACTCGGAGGTCGAGGTCGTCTGGCTGCACCGCGGCGCCCGGCGCCCGGGCGAGGCCTTGGTGGAGGCCGTGCGGAACCTGGACTTCCCCGAGGGCCACGTCCACGCCTTCGTGCACGGCGAGGCGCACTTCGTGAAGGAGCTGCGCCATCTGCTCCGGGTCGAGCGCAACGTCGCACGCGAGGACCTCTCGATCTCCGGCTACTGGCGCCGCGGCCACGACGAGGACGGCTGGCAGGCGTCGAAGCGGGAGTGGAACGCCCGCATCGAGACGGAGCAGGAGGGCGCGTCGGCGGCCTGAAGGGTGTGGGCCCTCCTCAGTCGCCCCGCACCCACGCGTGCAGATGCATGTCGTGCCAGCCGTCCGGCTGCAGGATCGCGCTGCGCTTGGTGCCTTCCAGGGCGAAGCCCGTCCTCGTGGCGACGCGGCAGGACGCCTCGTTGCGGACGGCGTGCAGGAGCTCCAGCCGGTGGAGGCCGACCTCGTCGAAGGCCCAGCGGGCCAGCGCGGTCGCGGCCCGGGCGGCGACGCCCCGGCCCCGTGCCGCAGGGGCGGTCCAGTACGCCACCTCCGCCGTCGCGTCGTCGAGCCGTATCTCGCGCAGCGCCACCCGCCCCAACAACGCGTCCGAGTCCGCGTCGACGACGGCCCACTGCGCCTCCCGCTCCTCCTTCCACGCTTGGCACCACTCGCCGATCCAGCCGGTGACCTCCTCCTCGGAGTCGGCGGCCCTGGCGTGCCACTGGTGCATCAGGGGGTCCTGGAAGACCTCGTACACCGCGGGCGCGTCCCCGGCCCGCCAAGGGCGCAGGAGAAGTCCGTCGCCGGCCGGGACGATGGGCTGCGGACGGTGGGCGAGGGCCCCGGCGGTCAGTACCGGGCTGATGAGGAACGGCATGCCCGCATCCTGGCAAGGAGGCGCCGGCCGGGCCCAGCGGTTTTCCACCACCGTCCACCGGCCTCGTAGGCTGAACCGCGATGAGACGCAAGACCCGCACGCCGCCCTCTCCCCTGCCCCAGCGCCATGGCGTCGACCCGGTGCGGGTACGGCTGCCCGCCGCGGGGGCCTGGGCCACCGTGCGTGAGCACCTTATCGAGCGGCTCACCGGGGCGGGAGACGGAGTCGTCGACGGCATGTTCGACGGGGGGCTGATCGTCGGGGCGGACGGACGGCCCGTCGCGGCGGACGCGCCCTATGTGCCCGGGATGTTCGTGTGGTTCCACCGCGAACTGCCCGACGAGGTGCCGGTGCCCTTCCCGCTGGAGGTCGTGCACCGGGACGAGCACCTCGTCGTCGCCGACAAGCCGCACTTCCTCGCCACCACCCCGCGCGGCGGCCATGTCGCCGAGACCGCGCTGGCCCGGCTGCGCCGGGATCTCGGCATCCCCGCGCTCAGTGCCGCGCACCGCCTGGACCGGCTCACCGCCGGGCTCGTGCTGTTCACCGTGCGTCCCGAGGAACGCGGCGCGTACCAGACACTGTTCCGGGACCGGCGCGTGCACAAGGAGTACGAGGCCGTGGCTCCGTACGACCCCGCCCTCGTCCTCCCGCGGACCGTACGCAGCCGCATCGTGAAGGAGCGCGGGGTGCTCACCGCCCGGGAGGTACCGGGCGAGCCCAACGCCGTCAGCCGCGTGGAGCTGATCGAGCACCGCCCGGACGGGCCCGGCGGACTCGCCCGGTACCGGCTGGTCCCGAGCACCGGGCAGACGCACCAGCTGCGGGTGCACCTGACCGCACTGGGCGTACCGATCCTCGGCGACCCGCTCTACCCCGACGTGACCGGCCCCGTACCGGCCGGTGACTTCCGGCGTCCGCTCCAACTGCTGGCACGCGCCCTGGAGTTCACCGACCCGGTCACGGGCGCGGAGCACCGGTTCCGCAGCCGCCGCGCGCTCGCGGCCTGGGAGTCCCACGACGGGTGGGCCGCCGGGACGTCCGACGGCCCGTCGGACGGTCAGTAGCCGCGCCACCAGCTCAGGAAGCGCCGCCAGACGCCGTTGCGGCGGACCGGCTCCTGCGCCGCCGGCTGCGGGGGGACCGGCTGAGGCTGAGGTTGCGCCGGCGGTCGGGGTTGCGGCTGCGGCTGCGGCTGCGGTTGCGCGGGGGGCGGCGCGGGCTGCGTCTGCGCGCTGCCGATCTGCCAGTCGGAGCGCTGGGCGGGGACGGCCTTGTGGTTCGGCTGCTCCGACACGTCCTGCGGCGGCTTGGGCGAGAACTGCACCGGCAGTTCCACCAGGTGCCGGGAGGCGATGGACGCCGTCCAGCGCAGTTCCTCCTCGTCGCAGTCGAGTTCCACGTCCGGCAGCCGCATCAGCAGCGCGTCGACGCCGACGTCGGCGATGGAACGGCCGATGTCCTGCCCGGGGCACTCGTGTGGGCCGCCGCCGAACGCGAGGTGAGACCGGTTGCCCTGCATGCTGGCCTTCAGGTCCGGCCGCACCCGCGGATCGACGTTGGCCGGAAGCGGGGCGAACAGAAGCCCGTCGCCCCGGCGGATGCGCTGCCCGCCCAGCTCGGTCTCCTGCTTGGCGAAGTAGGCGAAGACCGTGCTGAACGGCGGCTCGTTCCACAGGGACTGCTCCACCGCCTCCGGCACGGTCATCTGGCCACCGTTGAGCTGAGCCCGGAAGCGCGGGTCGATCAGCACCGTGAGCAGCACGTTCGACAGCAGGTTGGTGGTGGCCTCGTAGGCCGCGAAGAGTACCAGGCGCAGGTGCTCCCGGACCTCGTCGTCACTCAGCCGGGCCGGGTGTGTGATCAGATAGCTGGCGAGATCCTCCTCCGGCTGGGCGCGGCGCCTGACGGTGAGCCGGCTCAGGGCCTCCATCACGTAGGCGTGGCTGTCGATCGCGGTGTCGGTGCCCTTGAGCGCGTCACGGGCGGCTTCGACGATCCGCTCGTTGTACTCGTCCGGCATGCCGAGGATCTCGCACATCACCGCCATCGGCAGGTGCTCGGTGAACTGACCGACGAGGTCGGCCTCGCCCACCTCGCAGAACCGGTTGACGATCGCCTGCGTACTGCGGTTGATGTAGCGGCGCAGACTGCGGAAGTCGATGGTCGAGATGGCGCCCATGACCGCACCGCGCAACCGCTTGTGCTCGTCGCCCTCGGCGTGCGAGGCGATGGGCTGCCAGGCGATGTGCGGCATGAGCGGGTGGTCGGGCTTGACGAGGCCCTCCCTGAGCGGGGTCCAGATACGGCTGTCCCGGCAGAACTGCGAGGGCGAGCGCACCATGTGCAGGTTCTCGCCGTGGCCGAGCACGATCCACATCGGCACGTCGTCGTGGAGCAGTACCGGCGCCACGGGGCCGTGTTCCTCCCGCAGTTGCTCGTACAGCGCTCCAAGGTCCTCCGACTCGTGCAGCCGGTGCAGTTTCCCGGGCCCGAGGCCGTGCGCGGGGCAGCCGGGGGGCGGGCCGGTGGGGAAGGCGTCCGTACCGGCCGGGGCGTGGGATTCAGGCGTCACAGTGGTCGCTCCGAAAATGAGGTAAATCCATGCGTATGAGGGGAAGGTGGGGCTGGCGGGGCAGGTGGGGCGAGTGCGGGCATCGGTTCAGCCGCGAGAGCCCGTCATGGCCAGCGAGTGCAGGAAGCGCATGAGGGTCATCAGGACGTCGCGGCTGGAGGCCCGCCGCCGCGCGTCGCACTCGATGATCGGGATGTCCGGCGTGAGATCGAGGGCCGTGCGCAGCTCCTCGACGGCGTAACGCGGGGCGTCGGGAAAGGAGTTGATGGCGACGACGAACGGCACGCCGCGCTCCTCCAAGCGCCCCATGACGTCGAAGCTGACCTCCAGCCGCCGGGTGTCGACCAGCACCACCGCGCCGAGCGCGCCCTCGAACAGGCCGTTCCACAGGAACCAGAAGCGCTGCTGGCCGGGTGTCCCGAAGAGGTACAGCACGAGCTGCTCGGTGATGCTGATCCGGCCGAAGTCCATCGCCACCGTGGTGGCCGTCTTGGACGCGGAGCCGAAGTTGTCGTCGACACCGATGCCGGCCTGCGTCATGGTCTCCTCGGTGGTCAGCGGTGTGATCTCGCTGACCGAGCCGACCATGGTCGTCTTGCCGACGCCGAAGCCACCCACGATCACGATCTTGGCCGCGGCCTGCGCCGTGTGGGGCAGCTGGTCCTCGGCCCGGGGGCCCGGGATGGTGTCAGAGCCGTTGAAGTCCATTCATCACCGCTTCGAGGAGGGAACGGTCGGTGCGCGCCTTGCGGACGATCGGGGCACGCGCCTGCACCAGTTGCGCCGTCAGCAACTCGGTGAGCAGCACGCCCATCGCGCTGAACGGCAGGTGGAGGTAGGCCGACAGCTCGGCCACGGACAGGGGGGCGGCGCAGAGTCGGAGCAGCGCCGCCTGCTCGGGAGAGGCAGAGGGCGGCGGGTCCGTGGCACGCGCCACGATTAACGTCACCAGGTCGAGCTCGGCCCGTTCACCGTCCGGGCCGGCCACCACGTACATCCGCTCCGGGTTACCGGGTTTGCCCTCGCCGTCCTTGGGCGTGGGCGGTTCCGGGGCGAGGTCGCGCCTCTGGCGTTGGGGAGGCGTCATACGATCTGCCCGTTCCGCCGGGGCGGACTGGTGAGGTGGCCGCCGATCCGGACGACCAGGTCGCGCATCATCGCGCTCATCCGGCCGGGTTCGCACCGCACGTCGGAGAGCACGGCGAGGAAGGCGTTGGCTCCGGCGCTCATCAGGTAGAAGTAGCCGCGGTCGATTTCGATCATGACGAGCTTCATCTCGCCGTCACCGACGGTGAGTTCCTGGCAGACGCTGCCCGCGAGGGACTGCAGCCCTGCGCAGGCCGCGGCGACCCGGTCGGCCGCGTCGGGCTCGCCGCCGTAGCGGGCGATGCGCAGACCGTCGGCCGAGAGCACCACGATCATCTCGATGCCCGGCACGCCGTCGGCGAGTTGCTTGAGCATCCAGTCGAAGTTGCCTCGCTGCTGGATCACTTGAGGTCCCCCTCGTCATCGGCCTCTGTGGGAGCCGGGTCGTTGAGCAGGTGCAGGTACTTGGTCGGGTTCCTGATGAAGTCGGTCGGGTGAGTGCCGGGCTCGATGCCCTGCTTGAGCCCCTCCCAGAAGGCCTCGAGACCCTTGCCGGGGGCGTCGGGCGCCGACATGTCACGCAGAGGCTTGGTCTCGGGCTCCTGCGTCGCCGCCCATGGGTTGTACTCGCCCCGTTCGGCGGCCTCCCGGTCGGCCTTCTCGTTGGCGGCCTGCTGGGCCAGTCGCTCGGCGAGCGGCATCTTCACCCTGCTGCGGCGCTGCGGCAGGCCGTTCGCGGTCCACTCGGTGACCTCGGGGACGTCGTCGTCCTCCAGGGAGACCGTGGCGGGGATCTTCGGGCTGGTGGGGCGTCGCTTCTTGGGTGTGCGCTTCGGCCCCTCGGGGATGCCGACCGTCATGGGGATGCCGGTGGCGCCGATGCCGTGGGCGAGTCCGACCCCGGGCTCGTGGGTGATCATCTCGCTCGGCACGATGAGGATGGCGCGGACGCCGCCGTACGCGGAGGCGCGCAGCGAGACCTGCATGTTGTACGCCGTGCAGAGGCGGCCCACAACGGCCAGGCCCAGGCGCGGGTGCTCGCCGATGTCCTGCAGGTCGAGGCCCGCCTTGGCGGCCTCGAGCATGCCCTCGATCCGGGCCCGCGCCTCCTCGTTGAGGTTGACACCGCCGTCCTCGATCTCGATGCACACACCGGTCTGCACCTCGGTGGCGGTGACGTGCACCTTCGTCTGCGGCGGGGAGTAGCGCGTGGCGTTGTCGAGGAGTTCGGCGGCGGCGTGGATGACCGGCTCGACGTAGATGCCCTTGACGCTGACCTTGGCGATGGAGGACAGCTGGATACGCCGGTACTCCAGGATGCGGGACATGGCGCCGCGCAGCGTGCTGTAGAGGGACACCGGTGCGGGCCACTGCCGCCCGGGGCGGCCGCCGCCGAGGACGGAGACGGAGTCGGCGAGGCGGCCGATCAGAGCGTTGCCGTGGTCGATGCGCAGCAGGTCGTCGAAGACCTCGGGGTTGCGGCCGTGGTCCTCCTCCATCTCCCTAAGTTCCTCGGCCTGCTGGTGGATGATCGCCTGGACGCGGCGGGCGACACTGACGAAGGAGCGGGCGGAGGCGTCACGCATCGTCACTTCGCGGTCGACGATCCTGAGGACCGTCAGCAGCGTCTCGGCCTGCGGCGCGGGGAGGTCGCGGTACTCGGGGTTGGCGAGGCCGAGCTTGCGAATCACCTCCCGGGGGGATTCTCCGGTGCGCAGCAGGTCGAGTGCGGCGGGGACGATCTCCCGCGAGAAGCGGACCAGTTCGTTCTCGTGGGCGGCGATCCGCTGCTCCAGACGCGCCGTCTGACGGGCGTGCTCGGCACGCTGGTTCCGCAGGGCTCGGCCGCGGCGCACCGCCTCGGCCGCCGTCGCGATCACCAGCGCTGTGGCGATGCCACCGCACCAGCCGACGGCGAGCCGGGCCGGCGCCGCCACCAGGGCGACGGCGGCTCCGGTCGCGGCGGCCATCACTATGGCCGGCATCAACAGCACGCGCGTGTAGGGGAGTTCACGGCGACCTGGAGGGGATTGAACACTCACCATGTGTGCCTTCTGACAGGAGTCGACTGAGGTTCGCGGGGACTTGCCGGGGGGTATGTCATGAAACTGTCTAGGTCTTCCGCACATTGGGGAACAAACGACCGAATTCATCTCAAGCCGGCGCGCTGCGGGCGAGCTTAGTCCGACCGGATCATCGCCGGGTCATGTTCAGCAACTGCCGGAAACCGGTCGCGAAGGGATAGTAGGCTCACTCGTTTACACGCTGAGACACCGTTCGAATACGGTACGTAAGGCCGTGCGGGTATACGAAAACCCACTCACCGTGACGGGTGAATGGGCTTCGGTACCACGCCGTTCAAGGGGCGCGGGCCCGTGTCGTTTGCGGCTCCGCCGCGGGGGCGCGGGCAACCGAGGGCGACCGGCACCCGCGCCGCGGGCTCACCCCACGGACGAGTAGGCGACGACTCCCCGCAGCAGCAGGTCAACGGCCTTGCGTGCGTTCTTCACCACGGAAGACCCCTGGGGCGCCGCCGCCGCGATCTGCCCCAGCACGTCGATGACCTGCTTGCACCACCGCACGAAGTCCCCCGCGGGCATCTCCGCCTCGCGCAGCACCTCGTCGAGTCCCTTCCCGGAGGCCCACATGTACGCGGGCCAGGCGAAGCCGAGATCGGGCTCACGCTGCCCGACGCCTTCGGTCTGGTTGATCCGGAACTCCTCCTCCAGCGCGTCCAGCCGCCCCCAGATCCGCACCGTCTCGCCCAGCGCGGCCTTGGCCTTCCCCGACGGCAGCTTCGGCGCCAGCGCGTCGTCCCCGACGCGCGCCTCGTACACCAACGCCGAGACGCACCCGGCCAGTTCTGCCGGTCCGAGCCCCTCCCAGACGCCCTCGCGCAGGCACTCGCTGGCGAGCAGGTCCAGCTCGCCGTACAGCCGCGCGAGCCGCTTGCCGTGCTCGGTGACCTCGTCGGCGCGCAGGTAGTCCAGCTCGGTCAGCAGCGCCACGATGCGGTCGAACGTGCGGGCGATCGTGTTGGTGCGGCCCTCGATCCGCCGCTCCAGCTGCGAGGTGTCCCGCAGCAGCCGGTGGTACCGCTCGGCCCAGCGGGCGTGGTCCTCGCGGTCGCTGCACCCGTGGCAGGGGTGGGCGCGCAGCGCGGTCCGCAGCCGGGCGATCTCGCGGTCGTCGGCCGCCTGGGAGCGCCGCTTGCGGTGCCGGTCCGCCGGGATGTGCCCGGCCTTGGTGCGCAGCGCCGACGCGAGATCCCGACGGGACTGCGGGGAGCGCGGGTTGAAGGACTTCGGGATCCGCATCCGCTCCAGCGGCTCGACCGGCACCGGGAAGTCGATGGCCGCCAGCCGCTTCACCTGCCGCTCGGCGGTCAGCACCAGCGGGCGCGGCCCGTCGTGGTGCTCGAAGCCCCGATGGCCGTTCGAACGGCCCGCCGGCAGGCCCGGGTCCAGCACCAGGGCCAGACCCGCGTACTTGCCGGTGGGCACGTGGATGACGTCACCGGGCTTGAGCTTCTCCAGCGCGACGGCGGCCTCCGCGCGCCGCTGTGCCGCGCCCTGCCGGGCGATCTCGTTCTCCCGGTCCTTCAGGTCGCGGCGCAGGCGCGCGTACTCCTCGAAGTCGCCGAGGTGACAGGTCATGGAGGCCTTGTAGCCCTCCAGGCCCTCCTCGTTGCGCTGCACCTGCCGGGAGATCCCGACGACCGACTTGTCCGCCTGGAACTGCGCGAAGGACGTCTCCAGCAGCTCGCGCGAGCGGTGCCGGCCGAACTGCTCGACCAGGTTGACCGCCATGTTGTACGAGGGCTTGAAGCTGGACCGCAGCGGGTACGTGCGCGTGCCGGCCAGGCCTGCCAGGTGCTCGGGGTTCATGCCGCGCTGCCAGAGCACCACGGCGTGGCCCTCGACGTCGATGCCGCGTCGCCCGGCCCGGCCCGTCAGCTGGGTGAACTCGCCCGGGGTGATGTCCGCGTGCTGCTCGCCGTTCCACTTGACGAGTTTCTCAAGCACCACCGAACGGGCCGGCATGTTGATGCCGAGCGCGAGGGTCTCGGTCGCGAACACGGCCTTGACCAGCCCGCGCACGAACAGCTCCTCGACGACCTCCTTGAAGGTCGGCAGCATGCCCGCGTGGTGGGCGGCGATACCGCGCTCCAGGCCCTCCACCCACTCGTAGTAGCCGAGGACGTGCAGGTCCTCGCGCGGGATGGACGCCGTGCGCTCCTCGACGAGGGATCGGACCCGCTCGCGTGCCTCCTCGTCGTTGAGCCTGAGCCCCGCGTACAGGCACTGCTGGACGGCGGCCTCGCAGGCGGCGCGGCTGAAGATGAAGGTGATGGCGGGCAGCAGGCCCTCGGCGTCGAGCCTCTCGATGACCTCGGGCCGGCTCGGCGTCCACACCCGGGACCGCTGTCTGCGCTCGCGCTCCCGGTCGGCCTCGCGCAGGGACCGGCCGCGCCGGCGGTCCTGGTACGACGGCCGGCTCGCCTCCATGCGCGCCATGCGCGTGAGGTCGGGGTTGACGGCCTTCTTCTGGCCCTCGCCCTCCTCGAACAGGTCGTACATCCGCCGCCCGGCCAGCACGTGCTGGAACAACGGCACGGGCCGGTGCTCGGAGACGATCACCTCGGTGTCACCGCGGACCGTGTCGAGCCAGTCGCCGAACTCCTCGGCGTTCGACACGGTCGCCGAGAGCGAGACGAGCGTGACCGACTCGGGGAGGTGGATGATCACCTCTTCCCATACGGCGCCCCGGAACCGGTCGGAGAGGTAGTGGACCTCGTCCATGACCACGTGGCCGAGGCCGAGGAGGGTCTGGGAACCGGCGTACAGCATGTTCCGCAGCACCTCGGTCGTCATCACGACCACCGGGGCGTCGGAGTTGACGCTGTTGTCGCCGGTGAGCAGGCCCACCCTGTCCGTGCCGTAGCGGCGGCACAGGTCGGCGTACTTCTGGTTCGACAGCGCCTTGATGGGCGTCGTGTAGAAGCACTTCTTGCCCTGCTGGAGGGCGAGGTGGACGGCGAACTCGCCGACGATCGTCTTGCCGGAGCCGGTGGGCGCGGCGACCAGCACGCCCTTCCCCGCCTCGAGCGCCTGGCAGGCCTCGATCTGGAAGGGGTCGAGGCCGAAGTCGTACATCTCGCGGAAGGAGGCGAGCGCGGTGGCCTGCTCGGCAGCGCGCTTGCGGGCTGCCGCGTACCGCTCGGCCGGTGAGAGATCCTCTGTCATCGTGCTTTCGAGCGTACCGGGCCGCACTGACAACAGGACGATCATTATCCGGATCACACGCGGCCCGCTCGGTGATCACCATGACGACCGCGGCAACCGAAGGTGCCCCCGCCCTTGCCGGGTGGGGGCACCTCGTCGTTGTCGCTTCGTCTTGATCAGAATGTTCGGGGTTGATCAGGACGTTCCGGGCTTCCGCGGCTACGTGACGTCGTCGTAGCCGTTCACACGATCCCGGGTCGTGTCCGCCTGCTTCGGCAGGGCAGGGGCAGTCGTCACGGCTTCGACCTCGCCGATGTCCTCCGGGGCGAGATCAAGCTCGGAGGCCTCGTCGTCAGCCGGTCCTGCCGCGTCGCGACGGGCCCGTCGCCTGTCGTTCGCGAGGGCGATCGCGCTCGCTGCGAAGTACAGCACCCAGATGGGGCCCGCCAGGGCAAGCATGGAGATCGGGTCGGTGCTGGGAGTGGCGATCGCGGCGAACAGGGTGATGCCCATGATCATGCCCCGCCACCAGCCGGCGATCTTCTTGCCGGAGAGGACGCCGCCGAAGTTCAGCATGACCAGCAGCAACGGCAGCTCGAAGGAGAGCCCGAAGACGATGATCATCCGCATGACGAGCTGGAGGAGATCATCAAGGGGAAGCTGGTTGTCGCTGCCGATGATCGCGAACTCGAGCATCACGGAGGCCATCTTGGGCAGCGACCAGTAGGCGAAGTACGCCCCCGTAAGGAACAGCGGGAATCCCGCGGCCACGAAGGCCAGCGAGTACTTCTTCTCGTGCCGGTGCAGGCCCGGCGCCACGAAGGCCCACAACTGGTACAGCCACACCGGGGCCGCGAGGGCCACACCGGAGGACAGCGAGACCGTGAGAGCGAGGGTGAACGGGCTCAGCAGACCGTTCTGGACGATCCGCGCGCACTGGGTTTCCTCAGTGCCCTTCGCGAGTTCGGCGAAGCTGTACTGGCATCCCACCGCATCAAGGATGGGATTCGTGAAGAACTCGATGATGTCCTTGTAGAAGAAGGCAGCGACGATCGTGGTGACAACGATCGCCAGCAGGCTCTTCACGAGCCGGTTGCGGAGTTCGCGAAGGTGCTCCGCGAGGGGCATCCGCCCCTCGGGATCCGTCTCCTTCTTGCGGGCAGACTTCAGCAACCCACGTTCCCATCTCGTGCGGCGGGCCGGAGGTCACCGGCCCTGCGTCAGCGCTTGGTCGTGTCCGTCGGCTCGTTGACCGGGCGCGAGCTGGTCACGTCGCCGGGGGCGGCCTGGATGGTGCGCTGCGAGGGCTGCTCGTCGTCGTTGGGCGGGCCGGCCGGGGTCGTGGAGGACTTGTTCTCGTCCTTCATCGCCTTGGCCTCGCTCTTGAGGATGCGGGCCGACTTGCCGAGCGACCGAGCCATGTCCGGAAGCTTCTTCGCGCCGAACAGCAGGATGATGACGACGAGGATGAGAATGATCTCGGGGGCGCCGAGCCTTCCGAACATAAGTCTTTACCTTCTCACCGAGGCGGCTGTGGTGGGGTGCTGTCCGACCGGTCGGACACCTGTCCGAACGATCGTCCTGACAGCGATCGTAACGCTCAGGGGTAAACGTGAGGCAATCCCTCTGCATCCCCTGTGCGTACTCCCTCCGCGGCCAGTGCCTCGTTAACCGGGCCGCGACCAGCAGCGTACCTGTCCGAACCCTTGAGGTGACAGGGCGAAGTGCCCCAAAGCGCGACTCACAGCCGCCCGCCGGGCAGCTCACAGGGCGTCCACGGACCGGGCCGCGCTCTCCGCCGCCCGCTCCAGGTCCTCGGCGGCCCGGTTGATCCGGCGCGCCGAGTCCGTGACCTGCCTGCCCAGGCGCTGTGCCTCCACGAAAACCCGCGCGGAGAGCACCGCCAGCACGGCAAGACCCACGAACCCCAGAGCAACAGCGAACATCGGCCAGAACATGACGCGAGCCTAGACCTTCCCGACGGGCCGGATGCCCCGGCCCACTAGACGGTGGAGTGCAGCCGCAGGGTGCGCACACCGCCGCCGGTGAGCAGCTCCACGATCCGCTTCCCCGCGGGCTTGCGGACCGAGGCGCCGCACTCCGGGCAGGTGAAGGAGTAGAACGTGGTGCGGCTCGTGGCGCCGATGGCGAGGCGCAGGGCGCCCGCGGTGAGCTCGAAACGCTCCCGGCAGTCCGGGCAGCCCGCCCGGAACACCACCGGAGTCACGCTTCTCATCCCGGCGAACGCGGACTCCACCGTCACGCCCACCGCGCCGGACGTCACCGACTCGCTCATTGCCCTGGCTCCTCATTCTCGGGTCGTTCGCCTCCGGGGCGCCTCGGCCGGTGTCGCGGAACGGCCGTAGCGGGCCGTCGACGCCGGTGGCATCCGCGGCTCACGCGCGACTGCCGGCCGGCCCGTCCGCGACCACGTGCACCGCGGGCGGCCCGCCTCCCTCGGCGGCCTCCGCCCCGCCGGCCGCCGCGACCGTCTCGATCCCGTCGTACGCCGCCAGCGCCTCGCGGGCAGCCTGCCGGGCACTGTCGGCGAGCTCCGGCGGGGAGACGATCCGGCCGTCCCGGCCGAGCCGCAGCGCCAGGCGCCGGAGCGACGCCGGGTCGGGGGTCCGCAGAGTGATACGCAGCCCGCCGTCCACCAGCTCATCCGCACTGTCGTGCGGGTAGTACTCGGCGACCCAGCGGCCGCCGGGCCCGACCTCGACCACGACCTCCGGGTCCTCGGCCGCGGGCTGTACCAGCGCCTCCGACAGGTCCCGCAGCTCGATCTCGGGCGGCGCCGACGGCTCGTCGAGGATCTTGATCTCGGCGACCCGGTCGAGGCGGAAGGTGCGGCGCGCCTCGGAGCGGCGGCACCACGCCTCCACGTACGTGTGCCCGACACTGACCAGGCGGATGGGGTCGATCTCCCGCTCGGTGACCTCGTCGCGCGCGGGCGAGTAGTAGCGGATCCACAGCCGGCGGCGCTCGGCGATCGCCCGGTCGACGTCCGCGAAGACGCCGCCCTCGGACTCGAAGGTCACCGACAGCCGTGAGCTGGAGACGGCGGCCTCTCCGGCCGCGGTCTCCACCTTGGCCGTCGCCCGCAGCAGCGCCTGCCGGTCGCTCTCGCGCAGTCCGGGCAGCGTGGCCACGGCCCGGGCGGCGACGAGCAGGGCGGTGGCCTCGTCGGCGGCGAGTCTGAGCGGCTCCGCCGCTTCCGCCGCGAGGGCGGCCGGGTTGTGCCACCAGATGCGCTCGCCGTCGGTGTCGATGTCGAGGAGGTCGCCGCCACGGAAGCTGGTGCCGCACATGGGCAGCACGTCGAGGTCGGAGACCAGCTCGTCCTCGGTGATGCCGAAGGCGCGTGCGACGTCCTCGACCCGGGCCCCGGGGCGCTCCCTCAAGTACGTCACGAGGGAGAGCATCCGCCGGGTCTGGTCGATGGCGTTCACGGGCCTGACCGGTTTGCCTGCCACTGTTGCTCCGCTCCCCCTCAGCCCTTGGCCACGGCCCGCAGCCGGTCCACCACGTCGGCCCGCAGCTCGGCGGGTTCCAGGACGACCACGTCCGGCCCGAACTCCACCAGCCAGGCGTCCAGCCCGTGGCCGTACGGAATCTCCAACTCGTCCCAGCCGTCGCCGAGTTCCCGAACCGAGGTGGCCTTCGCACGAAGGGGGTACCCCGCGCCCGAGCGCAGCCGGATCCGCGCCGAGCGGTCGGCGACCTCTCCGGCCCAGCTCGCGACGGTCTCGCGGACGGTGACGACGTCCGGCACGGGAGCGGTGTACCGGCCGCCGCGCGAGCGGACCTTGCCGGTGATCCGGGAGAGCCGGAAGACCCGCTCGGCGCCCCGGTCGCGGTCCCATCCCGCCAGGTACCAGTGCCCCCGCCAGCACTCCAGCGCCCACGGCTCCACATGCCGCTGCTCGGGGTGGGCGGCGGTCGCCTTGCGGTAGTCGAAGACGACGGGCCGACGGTCCCGGCAGGCCAGCATCAGCGGCTCGAACGCCGCCTCGTGCACGGGGATCCGCGGCTCCAGCGCGCTGTGCGCCCCGTACGGGTCGACGTCCTCGGGGAGTCCCGCGGCGCGCAGCTTCTGCAGGGCGCCGCTGGCCGCGCCGGCGAGCCGGGCCTGCTGCCAGACCTTGGCGGCCAGTCCCAGCGCGGCGGCCTCCTCGGCGTCCAGGGTGATGGGCGGCAGGCGGTTGCTGTCGCGGCGCGCCAGGTAGCCGATCTCGCCCTCGAGGCTCTCGACGGTCTCGATGACAAGTCCGAGTTCGCGCAGGTCGTCCTTGTCGCGCTCGAACATGCGGTTGAAGGAGTCATCGGAGCCGGCGGCGCCGTTGCCCGGCCCGAAGGCCTCGACGTAGGCCTCGATGGAGTCGCGCAGTTCGCGCTTGCTGAGCGGCCGCCGTGTCCCGAGCAGACACAGCGCCAGGTTCATCAGCCGCTCGGCCTTGGCAATGGCCATCGAAGCGCTTCGCCTCCCTATGGTGCTTACGAGCGATGACCGTACCGCCACACGGTGGCACGGCAAAAGCGGAGGGCCCATGCCCGGACAGGCATGGGCCCCACGTGATCGAGTCCGGTCGGACCCTGCTCAGACCCCGAGCAGGTCGACCACGAAGATCAGCGTCTCGCCGGGCTTGATCGCCGGGGTCGGGCTCTGGTTGCCGTAGGCGAGGTGGGCGGGGACGGTCAGCTGGCGGCGGCCGCCGACCTTCATGCCCTGCACGCCCTGGTCCCAGCCCTTGATGACCCGGCCGCCGCCCAGCGGGAAGCGGAAGGGGGTGCCGCGGTTCCAGCTGGCGTCGAACTCCTCGCCGGTGCTGAAGGAGACACCGACGTAGTGCACGGTGACGGTCTGGCCCGCCTGCGCGACCGGACCGTCGCCTTCCCAGATGTCCTTGATCTCGAGGTCCGCCGGGGGCTCGCCGCCCGGGAAGTCGATCTCGGGCTTGTCGATGCTCACGTCTCTAGCTCCTGCTTGTCTGCGGAAAGGCGAACACACACAGTCTTACATCCCCCACGCGTCACAGCTTCGCGAGGATGTCCACGGAAAAGACCAGCGTGGAGTCCTTCTTGATGCCACTGCCCTGCGGCGGGTTGTCCCCGTAGCCCAGCTCCGGCGGGACGACGATGAGGACCCGGCTGCCGACCTTCTTCCCGGTCAGGCCCTGCGCCCAGCCCTTGACGACCTGCTGGAGGGAGAACGACACCAGCTGCTTGTTGGCGTACGACGAGTCGAACTCCTTGCCGCCGTCCCACAGCACGCCCTTGTACTGCACCAGGACGCTGTTCTCGGCGGCGACCTCCTCGCCGTCGCCCTCCAGGACGTACTCGGCCACGAGCTTCTTCGGGGCGGCCGCCTTGGGCACCTCGATGGAGGGCGCCTTGCCGTCGGTGTTGGTGCCGACCTTGGGCAGGTCCGCGTCGTCCTGCGGGACCTCCTTGCCCTTGGCGGAGCTCTTGGCGTTGAACGTGTCCTGCACGTCGACGACGAAGACCAGGGTGTCGGTGCCCTCGATGCCCGCCTGCGGGTTGCCCTGCGTGCCGTATCCCCAGGTGGGCGGGACGGCCATCTCGATGCGGCTGCCGGCCTTCTTGCCGGCCAGTGCGTACCGCCAGCCGTCGATGATCTGGCCCTGGGTGAGCTGGATGGCCAGGCGGGCCTTGCGGTCGTAGGAGTTGTCGAAGACCTTGGCGGTGTTCCAGACCTGGCCCAGGTAGTTCGCGACGACGAAGTCGTTCTCCGCGATGGCCTTGCCGCTGCCCGCGACCAGGGTCTTCACCGCGAGCTGCTTCGACGGCTCTCCGGTGCCCTTGGCGATCGTCGGCTTCTCGTCGAACTTCGTGCCCGCGGTGACCGCCGGCAGCGGACCGTCGACGATCTTCGGCGGCGGGGCCGCGGACGGGGCCGACGCCGAGGGCGAGGGGCTGTCGCTGGCCTTGCTCGAGTCGGACTTGTCGTCACCGCACGCGGCGAGCGTGGCCAGTCCTGCGGGCACGGAGATAAGAAGTGAGCGTCGGCGCACTGTGGGGGCCTCGTAATCGGTTGATCTCGTTGATGGAGTGCGCGCAACTCTACGGCGTGAGCAGGGCGCCGTACTTGTAACGTACGGCGCCCGTGTGGCGTTCCGGCGATTTCCCCGCCGGCGCATTTCCTCACATTCCGGCGATCAGCTTCTCCACCCGGTCGTCCACCGAACGGAACGGGTCCTTGCACAACACGGTGCGCTGAGCCTGGTCGTTCAGCTTGAGGTGCACCCAGTCCACCGTGAAGTCACGGCGCTGTTCCTGGGCCCGGCGGATGAAGTCGCCGCGCAGGCGGGCCCGAGTGGTCTGCGGCGGAACGGACTTGCCCTCGAAGATCTTCAAGTCGTTGCAGATGCGCGCCGCCTGCCCCTTCTTCTCGAGCAGGTAGTACAGGCCACGACGGCGGTGGATGTCGTGGTAGGCGAGGTCTATCTGCGCGACCCTCGGGTGCGACATGGTCATGTTGTGCTTGGCCCGGTACCGCTCGAGGAGCTTGTACTTCATGACCCAGTCGATCTCGGTGCCGACGCGGTCGAGGTCCTCGGACTCGATCGCGTCCAGCGTGCGGCCCCACAGCTCCAGGACCTGCTCCACGGTGCCGGTGCGGATGCCGCGGCGCTCGCAGAAGTCCACGGCCTTCTCGTAGTACTCGCGCTGCACCTCCAGGGCGGAGGCCTCGCGCCCGCTGGCCAGGCGGACCTTGCGGCGGCCGGTGATGTCGTGGCTGACCTCGCGGATCGCCCGGATCGGGTTCTCCAGGGTGAGGTCACGCATCACCGTGCCCGCCTCGATCATGCGCAGCACCAGGTCGGTGGCGCCGACCTTGAGCAGCATGGTCGTCTCGGACATGTTGGAGTCGCCCACGATGACGTGCAGGCGGCGATAGCGCTCGGCGTCCGCGTGCGGCTCGTCGCGCGTGTTGATGATCGGCCGGGAACGGGTGGTCGCCGAGGAGACGCCCTCCCAGATGTGCTCGGCGCGCTGGCTGACGCAGTACACGGCGCCGCGTGGTGTCTGCAGCACCTTGCCGGCGCCGCACAGCAGCTGCCGGGTGACCAGGAACGGGATGAGAATGTCCGCGAGACGGGAGAACTCCCCGTGCCGGGCGACCAGATAGTTCTCGTGGCACCCGTAGGAGTTGCCCGCCGAGTCGGTGTTGTTCTTGAAGAGGTAGACGTCGCCCGCGATTCCCTCCTCGTGCAGGCGTCGTTCGGCGTCCACCAGGAGTCCTTCGAGAATGCGCTCGCCTGCTTTGTCGTGGGTGACCAGTTCGGTCACGTTGTCACATTCCGGTGTCGCGTATTCCGGATGTGAGCCCACGTCGAGATAGAGGCGGGCGCCGTTTCGCAGAAAGACATTGCTGCTGCGGCCCCATGACACGACACGGCGGAAGAGGTACCGCGCCACCTCGTCAGGAGACAGGCGGCGCTGTCCCCTGAACGTGCACGTGACACCGTACTCGTTCTCCAGCCCGAAAATGCGGCGGTCCATGAGGGAACATTACGCCCGATCCCCTGAACTGAAACGGGGTTCGACGGCACGGTTTGGATCATTTTCCGAACCGGCCGCAACAACCGCTCCCTGGCCGGGAGCTGCGACTACCCGTCCTGTGGCGGTCAAAACCAGCAGGGACACGCCACCTGCGACAGCCGGCACGGCGAAGCCCCACTGGGCGCCGCCCGTCTCTACGACGGGCCCCGCGACGGCCGTTCCGGCCGAGTGGCCCACGGTGAACGTGGTCACCAGCCAGGAGAACGCCTCGGTGGCCGTGCCGCGCGGGGCGTGCCGGTCGACCAGGACGAAGGCGCAGGCGATGGCGGGCGCGAGGAAGACCCCGGCGAGCGCGGCCAGGGCCACCATGGGCACCGCGTCCGGCATGAGCATGAGCGGCAGATAACACACCACCAGGAGCGCCACCAGCACGCGCAGTCGCCGCGCGGGCTCACCGGCCCACTGCCGGGCCCCGTAGACGGCGCCGCCGACCAGTGCCCCGAACCCCAGGGCCGCCATCAGCCAGCCGTACACGGCGTCGCCGCCGTGGCCGTCCGCGTAGGGCACCGAGGCGACCGTGATGGAGCCGAGCGCCATCCCGATGAACAGGAAGGCCGCCAGCAGCGCCAGCAGCCCCGCCGAGCGCAGCGCGCCGAGCCAGTGCGCCTCGCGCGGCGCCGACCGCCACGCGCGCGAGGGCGGCGACACGACCACGGACAGGGCCCCCAGCACCCCGATCACGTTCAGCACGAGCAGCGCGGCCTGGGCCGACCACAGGGACACGCACAGCGTCACCAGCAGCGGCCCGACGGTGAACATCACCTCCTGGGCCACGGCGTCCATGGCGTACGCCGTGTGCACCTGGTCCTCCCGCCGCAGCACGGAGGGCCACAGCGCCCGCAGCCCGCCCTCCAGCGGTGGCGTGAAGAGCCCGGCGGCCGCGACGGCGGCATAGGCGATCGGCAGCGTCCCGATACCGGAGAAGGCGAAGAGAGCCATGGCCAGCGCTGACAGAACGGCCGCCGGCAGTTGCACACGCGGCTGTCCGCGCAGATCCACGATCCTGCCCAGCACGGGCTGACCCACGGCGTTGGCGACGCCGTACACGCCCGCCAGCGCCCCCGCGAGGCTGTACGAGCCGCCTTCGGCCCGCACGAACAGCAGGATGGCGATGGCCCCCGTGGCATTGGGCAGCCGGCCCACGAGTGTGCCGACGAGCAGCCGGGCGGCGTGTCGCGCCCGAAGGATCTCCAGATATCCCGTGGCCATGTCCCCCCTTAGGTTTTACGTATAACGTCGGCTTCCATACGTACCATGGCCGCTGTTCACGAGTCCAGACGAAGGAGCGGCCCGACGGTGGCACGAGGCAGCACCCGCCCCACGAGCCGGGACGTCGCCCAGGCCGCGGGCGTCTCCCAGGCGGCGGTCTCCATGGTCCTCGGGGACAAGTGGCGCGGACGCGTCTCGGCGGCGACGGCGGAGCGGGTCCGGGAGGCCGCGCGCGACCTGGGCTACCGCCCGAACCTGGCCGCCCGCAACCTGCGCCTGGGCCGCACCCGCACGGTCCTCCTGGTGGTCCCCGCGCTGACCACGGAGTTCTTCGCCGGCGTCTACACCGGCGCCGCCCGCGTGGCCGCAGAGCACGGCTTCGGCGTGGTCCTCTACCCCTCCCCCGAGGGCATCGGCCCCGCCCGGGACCCCTTCGCCTCCGCCCAGGCCGCGCTCGACGGCGTCATCGCGTCCTCCATGGCCGCGGACGCGCTGACCGCCATCCGCGGCGAGGCACTGCCCCTGGTGATGCTGGACAGCGACCCCGGAGGAAGTCTGGGTGCGGCGACGGTGAACCTGGACATCGCCGACGGCGTCCGCCAGGTCGCGGAACACCTGCTGTCCCTCGGCCATCGCCGGTTCCTCCACCTCGCGGCGGACGTACCGTCCTGGACGTTCGAGGTACGGTCCCGTGAGCTGGCGGCGCGGCTGGCCGGGGTCCCCGGCACGTCGGCCCGCACGGCCCGGGCCCCCATCTCCATCGACGGCGCGCTGGCCGCGACAGAGGCCGCCCTCTCGAAGCCGGGCCCCCGCCCCACCGCCATCGTCTGCGACGACGACAAACTGGCCGCCGGCGCCTACAAGGCGGCGCGCCGCCTGGGCCTGCGCATCCCGGACGACCTTTCGGTCACCGGCCTGGACGACCTGGCCCTGGCCACGGCCATCGACCCGGAACTCACGACGGTCCGCCTGGACGCGGAGCTGTTCGGCGAGCGGGGCATGCGGGCCCTGCTCGCCGTTCTGGAGGGCCGTACGCCCGAGGACGGGGACATCCCGGTACAGCTGGTGGTACGGGGCTCCACGGCACCGCCTGGCTGATCGTGCCTTGCGTCGGCGCTGGAGCCTGGACGTGGCGCGGCCCGGCGCAGCGGGGTGCCGCTACGCCCAGCCTCCCCCGAACTCTCGGCGTCACGATTGCCCGCAGCTGAGCGGACACGCGCCGCACCCGGCGGACGACGCAGGGGGACGTCACCCACGGCCGGGCGGAGCCATGACGCCCGCACCCTGGTACGGCGAGAAGGGGCCGTGCCGGTGGTGCCGCCCGCAGCGGTTGGCGCGTCAACGAACAATCAGGCGGCGACCGACCCCATCGCGCCGTTCCGAGGACGGACACCGCCCAGCACGGCCCCGACCCACCACCCGCATCGCGCACCGGCCCAACCGCCAGAGGCACCCGCGCACGCGCACGACAACGCGCCCCGACCGCCATCCCGGCCGGGGCGCGCCGCACCACACTCGGCTACTCGGCGTCCTCCGACGCCGCGTCCGCACCATCCGCCCCGTCCGCGCCCATGAGCCGGGACAGCTGCCGCCCGCTGATCCGCCTGAACTTGCGCTTCTGCGGCCGCGTCCGGTCCAGCACCGCCACTTCCAGCCGCTCCCCGGGGATCTCCCGCTCGCTGCCGTTGGTGTCGCGGGACAGCGCCTGCACCGCCAGCTTCAGTGCCTCGGCCAGCGTCATACCGTCCTGGTGACGCTGGTCCAGATAGCTGCTGATCTGCTCCGCGTTGCCCCCCACCGCGACCGAGCCGTGCTCGTCCACGATGGAACCGTCGTGCGGCAACCGGTAGATCTGGTCGCCCTCGGGGGTCTCCCCGACCTCCGCGACGACCAGCTCCACCTCGTACGGCTTCTCCGCCGCGCTGGAGAAGATCGTGCCCAGCGTCTGCGCGTACACGTTCGCCAGGCCCCGGGCTGTCACATCGGCCCGGTCGTAGGTGTAACCGCGCAGGTCGGCGTAGCGCACACCGCCGATCCGCAGGTTCTCGTACTCGTTGTACTTGCCGGCGGCCGCGAAGCCGATCCGGTCGTAGATCTCGCTGAACTTGTGCAGCGCACGGGACGGGTTCTCACCGACGAACACGATGCCGTCGGCGTACTGCAGCACGACCAGGCTGCGACCGCGCGCGATGCCCTTGCGGGCGTACTCCGCCCGGTCGGCCATCGCCTGCTGGGGTGAGACATAGAACGGCGTCGACACCGGTTATCCGTCCCTCTCTTGAAGATTCCGTCGGTTCACTGGACCACCCTCATGAAGACAGCCCGCTGCTCACAGCAGCGCGGCCCGCGGACCGTCGGGCTGCTCCAGACGCCGTTCCAGGACCGAGCGCGCGATCTCGGACGACTCGGTCTCGGAGAGCCGGCGGAAGCCGTCCTCGGTGATCACGGTGACGATGGGATAGATCCGGCGGGCGACATCGGGACCGCCGGTCGCCGAGTCGTCGTCTGCCGCGTCGTAGAGGGCCTGGACCACGAGTGTCGTGGCCTCGGCCTCGCTCAGGTCGTCCCGGAAGAGCTTCTTCATGGCGCCGCGCGCGAAGATCGACCCGGAACCGGTGGCCGCGTAGCCCTGTTCCTCGGAGCGCCCGCCCGTGACGTCGTAGGAGAAGATCCGTCCCTTGTCCCGGTCCATGTCGTACCCGGCGAAGAGCGGGACGACGGCCAGCCCCTGCATGGCCATCGCCAGGTTCGAGCGGATCATCGTCGACAGCCGGTTCGCCTTGCCCTCCAGGGACAGCTGCGCGCCCTCGACCTTCTCGAAGTGCTCCAGCTCCAGCTGGAACAGCTTCACCATCTCCACGGCCAGGCCCGCCGTGCCGGCGATGCCCACCGCCGAGTACTCGTCGGCGGGGAAGACCTTCTCGATGTCCCGCTGCGCGATGACGTTGCCCATGGTGGCCCGCCGGTCACCCGCGAGGACGACACCGCCGGCGAACGTCGCGGCGACGATCGTCGTGCCGTGCGGCGCCTCGATGGCGCCCTGGACGGGCGGCAACTTCTTGTTGCCCGGCAGCAGTTCGGGCTGGTGATCGGACAGGAAGTCCATGAAGGAGGAGGACCCTGGCGTCAGGAAGGCAGCTGGTAGACGCCCGGTGCTACGAGTGTTGGCTTCCACGCGATTCCTTCCACGTATGCGACAGCCCGCCCTGTGACGTCGGGCCGATCCTTGGAACAACCCCGGTCCGGTTGCGACCGGGGGCACGGTATGCCTCGGACCCTACCCGTCCTTCGGCGGTGATCCACATGCCCGGCGGGACCAACTCCGCCGGAGCGACGCCGCCCTTGCCCGCCGCGCGCATGGGGCGGGCCGTGGGGCCCGGGCGGCTACCGACGCCCGGAGCGCCGCACGCGAGGGCATCACGTCATACACTGCCCCGCGCGCAGCGCTCCGCGCTCGGCTCGTCCGTCACCTACGCACCCACCTTCGGTATGAAGGCTCAGGCGCCTTACTGGCCACCCTTTTGAACGAAGGACCGGACGAAGTCCTCGGCATTCTCCTCGAGTACGTCGTCGATCTCGTCCAGAACCGAGTCCACGTCGTCGCTCAGCTTCTCCTGACGCTCCTTGAGGTCCTCGGAAGCCTGCGTCTCCGCCGCCTGCTCCTCGACCTCCTCGGTGGACCGGGTGGCCTTCTGCTGTCCGCCGCCGGTGTCCTTGGTCGCCATATCCCTCACCCCGCTCGGTTCGCCCGACACAGTTGCTCGGTCAAGATCAGACCCTACTCGCCGGGTCTGACAATGGCCCCGCAGTTGCTCCAACGTACGGGGACCACCTCGATGATTCCCGGACCAGGGATTTTCCACCCTGCCCGGCGGGCCCCACCCGAGTACCCGCTGAACGCGCTCACCCGCCCGAAAGGACCCTGACCAGGTCTTCCGCGGTGCGGCAGCGGTCCAGGAGCTCCTTGACGTGATTACGCGTTCCGCGAAGCGGTTCCAGGGTTGGAACGCGCTGCAGCGAGTCCCGGCCCGGCAGGTCGAAGATCACCGAGTCCCAGGAGGCCGCCGCGACGTCGTCCGCGTACTGCTCCAGACAGCGGCCGCGGAAGTACGCGCGTGTGTCCTCCGGAGGTGCCGTACGGGCCCGCTCGACGTCCGCCTCGGTCAGCAGCCGCTTCATGCGCCCACGGGCCACCAGACGGTTGTACAGACCCTTGTCGGGCCGCACATCGGCGTACTGGAGGTCGACCAGGTGCAGCCGCGCCGCGTCCCAGTCCAGACTGTCCCGGCGCCGGTAGCCCTCCATGAGCTCCCGCTTGGCGACCCAGTCCAGCTCCCCGGCCAGGCTCATCGGGTCGTGCTCCAGGCGGGTGAGGGTGTCCTCCCAGCGGGACAGCACGTCCTTCGTCTGCTCGTCCGCGTCGGCCCCGAACCGCTCCTCCACGTACTTGCGCGCCAGCTCGTAGTACTCCATCTGCAGTTGGACCGCCGTGAGTGTGCGGCCGCTGCGGAGCGTGACCAGGCGCTTGAGCGACGGGTCGTGCGAGACCTGGTGGAGGGTGCGGACGGGCTGGTCGACGGCCAGGTCGACGGCGATGAAACCGTCCTCGATCATCGACAGCACCAGCGCGGTCGTGCCCAGCTTGAGGTACGTCGAGATCTCCGACAGGTTCGCGTCGCCGATGATCACGTGCAGCCGGCGGTACTTCTCCGCGTCCGCGTGCGGCTCGTCGCGGGTGTTGATGATCGGGCGCTTCAGCGTCGTCTCCAGACCGACCTCGACCTCGAAGTAGTCGGCCCGCTGGCTGAGCTGGAAGCCGTGTTCGTGCCCGTCCTGGCCGATGCCGACGCGGCCCGCGCCGGTGAAGACCTGACGGGAGACGAAGAACGGCGTGAGGTGGCGCACGATGTCCGAGAAGGGGGTCTCCCGCTTCATCAGGTAGTTCTCGTGCGTGCCGTAGGACGCGCCCTTGTTGTCGGTGTTGTTCTTGTACAGGTGGATCGGCTGGGCACCGGGCAGCTGGGCAGCCCGTTCCGCGGCCTCCGCCATGATCCGCTCGCCGGCCTTGTCCCACAGGACGGCGTCCCGCGGGTTGGTCACCTCGGGGGCGCTGTACTCGGGGTGTGCGTGGTCGACGTAGAGCCGCGCTCCGTTGGTGAGGATGACGTTGGCCAGACCGATGTCCTCGTCCGTGAGCTGGCTGGAGTCGGCGACCTCGCGGGCGAGGTCGAAGCCTCGCGCGTCCCGCAGCGGGTTCTCCTCCTCGAAGTCCCAGCGGGCCCGGCGGGCCCGGTGCATCGCCGCCGCGTAGGCGTTCACGATCTGGGACGAGGTGAGCATGGCATTGGCGTTGGGGTGGCCGGGGACGGAGATCCCGTACTCCGTCTCGATGCCCATTACTCGCCGTACGGTCATGCGGCCCTCCTTGCCCGGCGGCACCCTCGGTCGTGGGCGCCACTCAGATACCGCTGGCGCTCGGTTGCGTGTGCGGTGCCCGTCCCCGCACTGCGCGACTCGGCGGTATGGAAGAGCCTAGAACGCCTTTGCGCTGGTGGGGAGATCATTTGCGTCATTGCGTTGCTCCAGCCGTGGCCTGAAAAACAGTCGGCTGCGGGTACCCCGCCGAGGGCACCCGCAGCCGCCCTGCCTTTTACAGGTACTGACCGGTGTTCGCCACCGTGTCGATGGAGCGTCCGGTGTCCGCGCCCTGCTTTCCGGTGATGAGCGTACGGATGTACACGATCCGCTCGCCCTTCTTTCCGGAGATACGGGCCCAGTCGTCCGGGTTGGTGGTGTTCGGCAGGTCCTCGTTCTCCTTGAACTCGTCCACGCAGGCCTGGAGGAGGTGGGAGACGCGGAGACCCTTCTGGTTCTTCTCGAGGAAGTCCTTGATCGCCATCTTCTTGGCGCGGCCCACGATGTTCTCGATCATGGCGCCGGAGTTGAAGTCCTTGAAGTACAGGACTTCCTTGTCACCGTTGGCGTAGGTGACCTCCAGGAAGCGGTTCTCCTCGGACTCGGCGTACATCTGTTCCACGGCCGTCTGGATCATGCTCTGGACCGTGGAGGCCTTGGAGCCGCTGTGCTCGGCGAGGTCGTCGCTGTGCAGCGGGAGGCGCTCGGTGAGGTACTTCTGGAAGATGTCCTTGGCCGCTTCGGCGTCCGGACGCTCGATCTTGATCTTCACGTCGAGTCGGCCGGGCCGCAGGATGGCGGGGTCGATCATGTCCTCGCGGTTGGAGGCGCCGATCACGACCACGTTCTGCAGGCCCTCCACACCGTCGATCTCGGCGAGCAGCTGCGGGACGATGGTGTTCTCCACGTCCGAGCTGACACCGGAGCCACGGGTGCGGAAGAGGGACTCCATCTCGTCGAAGAAGACGATGACGGGCGTGCCCTCGCTGGCCTTCTCACGGGCCCGCTGGAAGACGAGGCGGATCTGCCGCTCCGTCTCACCGACGTACTTGTTCAGGAGCTCGGGGCCCTTGATGTTGAGGAAGAAGCTCTTGCCCTGGGCCTGGCCGGTCACCTCGGCGACCTTCTTGGCGAGTGAGTTCGCCACGGCCTTGGCGATCAGTGTCTTACCGCATCCGGGTGGTCCGTAGAGGAGCACTCCCTTCGGCGGGCGCAGCTCGTGCTCCTTGAAGAGGTCGGGGTAGAGGTACGGGAGCTCGACGGCGTCGCGGATCATCTCGATCTGGTTGCCCAGACCGCCGATCTGCTCGTAGCCGATGTCGGGCACCTCTTCGAGGACGAGCTCCTCGACCTCGCTCTTCGGCACGACCTCGTAGACGTAGCCGGAGCGGGGTTCGAGCAGGAGGGCGTCGCCGGGGCGGATGGTGACGTCCAGCAGCGGCTCGGCGAGCCGCACCACCCGCTCCTCGTCGGTGTGCCCGAGCACGAGGGCCCGCTCACCGTCCTCGAGGATCTCCTTGAGAGTGACGATGTCACCGACGCGCTCGAACTCCATGGCCTCGACCACGTTGAGCGCTTCGTTGAGCATCACTTCCTGGCCGCGCCGGAGCTCCTCGAGCTCGACGCCGGGGCTGACGTTCACCCTGAGCTTGCGGCCGCCGGTGAAGATGTCAGCGGTGCCGTCCTCGTTCGCCGTCAGGAAGACACCGAAGCCGGCCGGCGGCTGCGCGAGCCGGTCGACTTCCTCCTTGAGGGCCACGATCTGGTCACGGGCCTCACGGAGCGTGTTGGCGAGTCGCTCGTTCTGCGCGGACACGCCGGCCAGATTGGTCTGCAGCTCGACGATCCGCTCTTCGAGAATCCTCGTGTGCCGCGGAGAGTCGGCGAGCTTGCGTCGCAGGACGGCGATCTCCTGCTCAAGGTAAGCAATCTGCCCGGCCGGGTCGTCGGACCCGCGTCCCGGGCGGATGCCGCGGTTCATGTCGTCGTCGTGGGCTGCCACGGTCCTCACCTCCTCCAAGGGGAGCTGGACGCTTCCAGACCCTACCTGGGCGGGTGTCGATTGAAACCCCTAGATCACAAAGACGGTCGGGGTGTGTCCGATCTTCACCCTTGCGCTCTCCCTCACGCCAGGGGAATACCCACCGAACATGATTGGAACCCAGCCGGAGGTAGGGTCGAAGTGTTCAACACCCGCCGGAGCTGGCCGGATTCCCGACACGGCTCGGCGGAGAAACGGCAGGAGAGATGAGCGTGCAGCAGGAGGCCGGGGTCGACAGCGGGGCGCTGGAGGTCTGGATCGACCAGGACCTGTGTACCGGCGACGGCATCTGCGCCCAGTACGCGCCCGAGGTGTTCGAGCTGGACATCGACGGTCTGGCTTATGTGAAGAGCGCCGACGACGAGTTGCTCCAGGACAAGGGCGCGACAACGCCCGTTCCGCTGCCGCTTCTCACGGACGTGATCGACTCCGTGAAGGAGTGTCCGGGCGAGTGCATCCACGTACGTCGGGTTTCGGACAGGGCTGAAGTCTACGGACCGGACGCGGAGTGACCAGTTCCGCACGTTCCGTTACTGCTGTCTGATATCTCACACACGGCTGCCGCACGAGCCTCACACTCTGCGGGCCCCGGCCGGCGTGGAGCGGACGAACGAGCCGTTCTGCCAACGCCATTTCACGTCGCTCTTCTCGTCGGGGCAGCAACGCGGCACGTCGGCCGACGAGTAGCCGAGGAGCGTGGCCGTGACGGCGCCGTCCCGTACGGCGAAGTCACTGACGGTGGTGCCGTCCTTGGGGTCGAGCAGCGTTGCCACCACACGCGGCTTGCCGTCGTCCCCGCCCCGGGTGAGGACGTACACGCCGTCCGGCGGGGTGCCCATCGGGGAGTCGCAGTGGACCACAGCCACCGTCTCCGGGCTGCCGTCGCCGTCCAGGTCTCCGGAGGCCTTCTTCTGCACCACGGCCTTCACCGGGCCGCACTCGACGGGGAACTCCACCGCGGCCGGGTCGGGCGCGGCCAGGTTCACCGGCACGCTCGCCGTCTCGGGGGCGGACGGCTGAGCGGCCGTCGCCGCGCCGGGCTGGAGGACCGAGGAGAGGGCCACGACGCCGGCGACGGCCGTGGCGGTGGCGAGCCAGTGAATCGGGCGGGTGTGGGTGTGAGCGAGCTCCGGGACGGCGGAAGGCTGCACTAGGAGTGTCTCCTGAGGGCTGTGCCGGTGGGGTGGCCAAGATGGTGCCACACGTCACACCACGAGGGAACGGCGGGGTGTGCCCGTCCTGTGCGGGGGAAGTCAGAAGGGTTACGGTGCCTGCCGCTGTGTCAGCAGGCCCGCGCCGCCCGGCACGGGCCGCCTGCGGCGGGCGGTGCGGGCGGCTGAGGGCTTCCTGCGAGGTCAACGGCGCTGCGCGAGGGTTCACCTCGGGCGGCAACCAAGAGGCGCCGCAGCGGAGTTCCGGTGTGGTTTTCGGGAACTGCGCCACGGCGCCTGGGCGTTGTGTGCGTGACGTGCCGTCTCAGCGGGCGGTGCCGCCGTCGGCGTTGGGCCCTGCGTAGTCCTCGCCGTAGGCGCCCTTGGCGGGGCGGCGGCGGCGCATGGGCGGCTCGACGCCGTCGGCGAGGCGGCGGGCGGTGAGCAGGAAGCCGGTGTGGCCGATCATCCGGTGGTCCGGGCGGACGGCCAGGCCCTCGATGTGCCAGTTGCGGATCATCGTCTCCCAGGAGGTCGGCTCGTTGAAGCAGCCGATCTCGCGGATGGACTCGACAGTCCGGGCGAGCTGGGTGGTGGTCGCGACGTAGCAGCACAGGATGCCGCCCGGGACCAGCGCCTTGGAGACGGCCTCCAGGCACTCCCAGGGGGCGAGCATGTCGAGGATGACGCGGTCGACGTCGGCGTCGGACAGGTTGTCCTGGAGGTCACCGACGGTCAGCTGCCAGGCGGGGTGCGGGCCGCCGAAGTAGCGCTCCACGTTCGCCCGGGCGATCTCGGCGAAGTCCTCGCGGCGCTCGTAGCTGTGCAGCATGCCCTGGTCGCCGATGGCGCGCAGCAGGAAGCTGCTGAGCGAGCCGGAGCCGACCCCGGCCTCCACGACGCGCGCGCCGGGGAAGATGTCGGCGAAGGCGAGGATCTGCCCCGCGTCCTTGGGGTAGACCACGGCTGCGCCGCGGGGCATGGACAGGACGTAGTCGGGGAGCAGGGGGCGCAGCGCGAGATAGGCGACGTTCCCCGTGGTGCGGACAACGCTGCCCTCGGGAGCGCCGATCAGTTCGTCGTGCGGGAAGGAACCCTTGTGGGTGTGGAAGTTCTTCCCGGCCTCGAGCGTGAACGTGTAGTGGCGGCCCTTGGGGTCGGTCAGCTGAACCTGGTCCCCGACCTTGAAGGGCCCGCGCCTGCGGGCGGCACCGGTCGGTTCGGACATGTGACCAGCCTACCGGCACCGGAGAGGGCCTCCGACCACTGGTGCGGCGGCGGGCAACGTACGCCCCGTCGCGCTGCTAGGAGGGCCGTGCCATCGCCTTGACGAAGGCGCGTTCCACGTCGGCCGCCGACAGCACGCCGTAGATCTCGCCGGTCTCCTCCACCACCAGGTACTCGGTCGCCGGGGTGGCGCGCAGGGCGTCCAGGAGTTCCTCGCCCGACAGCTCCGCCGAGACCCGCATGCCGTCGGTGAGGTCCTGGGCGAGTCCGCTGACGGCGACCCAGGGGCGGCGGTGTTCGGGTACGCCGACGATGGCGGCCTCGCGGACGAGGGAGAGAGGTTTGCCGTCGTTGTCGACGACGACCAGGGCGCGCGCTCCGGCGGCGTTGGCGCGGCGCAGGGCCTCCGAGAGCGGGGTGCCGGTCTCGACGGGGACCGCACGGCGGGTGAGCGTACGGGCGCGCAGCTCGGGGAGGTGCTCGCGCAGGCGGGCCATGCGCAGGCTGTTGCCGGCGCCGGTCCAGATGATCGCGGCGAGGATCGCGGCGAGCAGGGCGTCCAGGACGGTTTCCATACCGACGTTGTCCACGGCCTCGGCGCCGAGGGCTCCGGACTGGGTCAGCAGGGGCAGGCCGATCAGGACGGAGACGGCGAGGGCGCGGCCGACCCAGGCGGCGGCGACGGTGCCGGCCATCGGCTTGCCGGTGAGCTTCCAGACGACGGCCCGGAGCATACGGCCGCCGTCGAGGGGCAGGCCGGGCAGGAGGTTGAACGCGGCCACGATGAGGTTGGAGATCATCAGGCCGGCCAGCAGCACGCCCGGCACGGTGCCGGGTTCCACCGTCTGCAGGGCGGCGTAGAAGATGCCGGCCAGGGCGAGGGAGAGCAGCGGTCCGACGAAGGCCAGCACGAACTCCCGGCCCGGGGTCTCGGCCTCCTTCTCGATCTCGGAGACGCCGCCGAAGAACTGGAGCTGGATGCGGCGGACCGGGAGCTTGAAGCGGAGGGCGGCGACCGTGTGGGCCAGTTCGTGGACGAGCACGGAGGCGTAGAAGGCCACCGCGAAGAACAGGGAGACCAGGTACCGGGCGACCCCGAGTTCGGGCAGCACGCGCTCCAGCTGCCCGCCGAACACCCAGGTGATCAGCGCGGCGACGAGGAACCAGCTGGGCGCGACGTATACGGGCACCCCGAAGGGCCGCCCCATCAGCAGCCCGCCCCGGGGCTCCGGGCGCTGGGGAGCGGGGCCCTTGCCGTCGGCGGAGTGCGCGAGGGGGCGCTCGCCGAGCGCGGGGGCGGTGGGTTCGGGGTGGCGGTCCGGATGGCCGGCGTCCGGGGCCTTGTGCAGGCGGTCCCCCTCGGGCCGGACGTCGGCAGGCGCGGTGTGCGGACCGCCGGCGTAGGCACGGTCCGGGTGCGCGTCGCCCTCGGGCGAACCGCTCCCGTCATGCTCGCCAAAGGCGGGGGTCGCCGGGGATGCGCCGACGTCGCTGCGGGCGGATGCCGCGGGGGGCTCGTCGGTGTGGGCACGACGGGCGTGCTCGTCGCCCGTGGGCGCCGGATCCGGGCCGTCGGCCTCGGTGCGGGCGGGGTGCTCCTCGCGGGCACTGACCGGAGTCCGCCGGTCCGCCGAGGGGTCGGCGCCCGAGTCCCGGTCGGGGGCCGCGCCGTCCTCGGGGCCGTCCTGCGCCGTCGGGTCTGTTCGCGGGGTGACTGACGCCGGGGTGCCGTCGGCCGGCTCCGGGGTGAAACGCCGCCCGTCCGTGGGTTGTTCGTCGGCGGGGGTCGGGTCGGTGGCGCGGGGCGGCGACCCCGCGTGGCGTTCGGCCGACTCGCCGTTGCCGGACCGCGGCTGCCCGCGCCCGCCGCTCTCGTCCACCGGTGTCCCCTCGTTCGATGCGTCTCCCGCGCCTGCCGGGCGGGAGGTCTCGAGTCGATGGTATGCGTCCTTCGAGACGCGTTCCGCCCCGGCACCCCTGTGTTTCCCGTACGTCGACGTCCCCTCCCGGCTTCCCCCACGGAACGCGCCCGGGCCACGATCACCGGAACCTGAGTATCAGCATCAATGTCAGTGACGGGCCGTATGGTCTGGGGCATGGAGACGAGCACCGAGGGCGAAGTGCGGCCCGAGAGCAGCCCTGCCGCGGCGGTGGATCCGCCGGTCCCGGCAGGGCCTGCGGCGACGGCAGCGGAGACGGCCACCCTGAGCGGCACCGTGACCGGGCCCGCCGCCATACCGCCCGCCTCGCTGTCCCCCTCGCGTGCCAGTGACTTCATGCAGTGCCCGCTGCTCTACCGCTTCCGGGTCATCGACCGGCTGCCGGAGAAGCCGAGCGAGGCCGCGACCCGGGGCACACTGGTGCACGCGGTCCTGGAGCGCCTCTTCGACGCCCCGGCGGCCGAGCGCACGCCGCCCCGGGCGAAGTCGCTGATCCCGGGCCAGTGGGACCGGCTGCGGGAGACGCGGCCGGAGGTCGGGGAGCTGTTCGCCGACGACCCGGAGGGCGAGCGACTGGCGCGCTGGCTCGGTGAGGCGGAGCAGCTCGTCGAGCGCTGGTTCAGCCTGGAGGACCCCAGTCGGCTGGAGCCGGCCGAGCGGGAGCTGTTCGTCGAGGCCGAGCTGGAGTCCGGGCTGCGGCTGCGCGGGATCATCGACCGGGTGGACGTGGCTCCCACGGGCGAGGTCCGGATCGTCGACTACAAGACCGGCAAGGCGCCCAGGCCCGAGTACTCCGAGAGCGCCCTGTTCCAGATGAAGTTCTACGCCCTGGTCGTCTGGCGGCTGAAGAACGTGGTCCCGCGCCGGCTCCAGCTGGTCTACCTCGGCAGCGGCCAGGTGCTGACGTACGACCCGGTCCTCGCCGACCTGGAGCGGGTGGAGCGCAAGCTGCTGGCGCTGTGGGAGGCGATCCGGCTGGCGACCGAGACGGGCGACTGGCGGCCGCGTCCCACGAAGCTGTGCGGCTGGTGCGACCACCAGGCCCACTGCCCGGAGTTCGGCGGCACTCCCCCGCCGTATCCGCTGCCGCTCAGGACCGCGGGCCAGGAGACGGCAGCCGCCGCGCGTGCGGGTGCGGGGCCGGCGGACGCCGCGGCCCGCGCTGGTGGCGGACCGGCTGACACCGCCCGCGCTGGTGGCGGACCGGCTGACACCGCCCGCGCTGGTGCCGGACCGGCGGACGCCGCCGCTGCCGGTGAGGGCGGCTGAGTCCGGCGGGCCCGCGCAGGGCAGAATGGGGCCGGACTAGCGAAGGAGACTTACGTGGCCATCCGCGTCCTACTGGTCGACGACCAGCCCCTGCTGCGCACAGGCTTCCGGATGATCCTGGAGGCCGAGCAGGATCTCGCGGTCGTCGGCGAGGCCGGAGACGGCCTCCAGGCGCTCGACCAGGTGCGGGCCCTGCAGCCCGACGTGGTCCTGATGGACATCCGCATGCCGCGGATGGACGGTGTGGAGGCGACCCGGCAGATCACCGGCCCCGGGCGGGACGGCCCGGCGAAGGTGCTGGTACTGACCACCTTCGACCTCGACGAGTACGTGGTGGAGGCGCTGCGCGCGGGTGCCAGCGGCTTCCTGCTGAAGGACGCCCCGGCCAACGAACTGGTGCAGGCGATCCGGGTCGTGGCCGGGGGCGAGGCGATGCTCGCGCCGAGCATCACCCGCCGGCTGCTCGACAAGTACGCCACGCACCTGCCGTCGGGCGACGAGCCGGTGCCGGACACGCTGCACACGCTCACCGACCGTGAGGTCGAGGTGCTGAAGCTGGTGGCGCGCGGGCTGTCCAACGCCGAGATCGCCGCGGACCTGTTCGTCAGCGAGACCACCGTCAAGACACACGTCGGGCACGTGCTCACCAAGCTGGGCCTGCGCGACCGCGTGCAGGCCGCGGTGTACGCCTACGAGAGCGGGCTGGTGCGCCCGGGCGCGCAGTAGTCCGCACCTCGCACGCCACAACGAAGAGGGCGCCCCCTGCTCGGCGGTTTCCAGGGGGCGCCCTCTTTCGCACCTGGTGCGTCAGGCGTTCTTGCTCAGCTCCCAGAAGCGGAACACGGTCGACGCGTCGAGACAGTACTCCAGGCCGTAGACGCCGTCGCGGACGACCGCGTACTGCTTGGCCTGCCACACCGGCAGGACGGGGAGTTCGTCGGCGACGATGTCCTGCAGCTCCCCGAACTCCTTGTCCGTGGCGGCCCGGTTGGTCAGGGCGGCGGTGCGCGGGATGAGCGAGCCGGTGATGGTGCTGTTGTCGTAGTTGTTGCCCAGCACGTTGCCCTTGCCGAAGAAGGGGGCCGTGAAGTTGTCGGCGTCCGGGTAGTCCGGCACCCAGCCCTTCACGTAGACGCCGTACTTGCCGGCCGCGATGTCCTTCTCGTACCGGCCGAAGGGGACGGACTTGACGTCGGCGTCGAACAGGCCGCTCGCGTTGAGCTGGCCAGCGATGGCGGTCAACTCCTGGTCGGTGGCGGGGCCGTAGCGGGAGGGGGTCGACCAGAGGGTCAGCTTCACCTTGCCGGTGATGCCGTCCTCACGCAGCGCGGCCCGGGCCTTGGAGGCGGAGGGGCGGGCGCCGTAGGTGTCGAAGAAGGCCGTGTTGTGGCCGGCGATACCGGCCGGGATGATCGAGTACAGCGGGGTCGCGGTGCCCTGGTAGACGTCCCTGATGAGGGCGTCGCGGTCTAGCAGGTAGGCGATGGCCTTGCGGACGCCGAGCTTTCCGGCGACCGGGTCGTCCATGTTGAACACCAGGTGCTGGACCTCGGCGCTGCTGCCCTCGACGACCTCGACGCCGGTGCCGTCGTCGGCCTTCTCCGTGTCGGCGATGTCGCCGGCGGTGAGGCCTCGGTAGGCGATGTCGACTTCCTCTTTCTGGATCGCCTGCTTCAGGGCGGTCTGGTCGCCGTCGAAGAACTTGAGCGTCACGCCGGAGTTCTTCACCTTGGCGGTGCCCTTGTAGTTCTCGTTGACGGAGAAGACGGCCTGCTCGTCGTCGATCGAGTCGAGCTGGTAGGGGCCGGAGCCGACGGCCTTGCCGTCCTTGCGCAGCCCGTCCGCGTCGTAGTGGCGGTGGTCCACGATGGAACCGGCGCCGGAGGCGATCTTGCTCGGGAAGGTGGCGTCGGCCGTGTTGAGCCGGAAGACGACCGTCTTCTCGTCCGGCGTCTCCACCTTCTCCAGCGTGGGGAACATGATCGCGGGCCCCTCGGGGTCGTTGATCTTCAGCATGCGGTCGAAGGAGAACTTGACGTCCTCGGAGGTGAGCTCGTCACCGTTGCTGAACTTGAGGCCGTCCTTCAGCGTGCACTTGTAGACCGTGGTCTGCGTGTCGCTGAAGGAGCAGCTTTCGGCGGCCTCGGGCTGCGGCTCGGTGGCGCCCTTGGGGAAGCTGAGCAGCGACTGGAAGACGTTGTTGAACAACAGCCAGGAGCCGGGGTCGTAGCCGGAGGCCGGGTCGGTGGCCAGGACGTCGTCGGACATCCCCACCACCACGTTGGAGCCGTCCCCCGAGGAGTCTCCGGTCTCCGTACCACAGCCGGTCAGCAGGCCGGAGGCGAGCCCCGCCACGATGGGCAGGACCGGCCACTGGTTGCGTATGTTCACGTGTGTGCCTTGTCGTCGGTTCTCGAGAACGCCCGGAGCATGTCCCCGGCTCCGGGGCACGGTTCCCCGGGGCCGCGGTCGCCGGCCCCCGGGGTTCCAGCGGGTTGGTCAGCCACTCGCGCCCCGCCCGAGCTCCCACAGCTGGAGCGTCGAGGAGGAGTTGAGGGCGTATGCGGTACCCGTGATGTCGTCGCGCGCGGCGACGTACTGCTTGCCCTGCCACAGCGGCAGCACCGGTACGTCACTGGCCACGATGTCCTGAATGTCCGTCAAACTGGTGGAGGCGGACAACCGGTCCGCCTCCCGGCGGGATTCCGGGATCAGGGTCTTGCGGATCCGGCTGTTGTCGTAGGGCGAGCCGAGGGTGTTGTCCGCGTCGAGGAACGGTGCGAGGAAGTTGTCGGCGTCCGGGAAGTCCGGGAACCAGCCCATGCCGTAGACGTCGTACTCGCCCTTCTTCTCGGCTGGGCGGAACGTGTCCCACGGGGTGCCCTTGATGCCGACCTCGAACAGGCCGCTGGAGTTCAGCTGGTCGCGCAGGACCTCGAACTCCTTCTTGGTGGCCGGGCCGTAGTGGTCGGTCGTGTAGTGCAGCGTCAGCTTCACCGGGGTGGTGACGTGGGCCTGGTTGAGCAGCGCGCGGGCCTTGGTGACGCTCGGGTCGCCGTACTTGTTGAAGAACGAGTTGGAGTGACCCGTGACGGTGGCCGGGACCAGCGAGTACAGCGGCTCGGCCTGGGAGCCGTAGACCTTGGAGACCAGTTCGCTGCGGTTGACGACCTGGGCCATGGCCTGGCGCACGGCCTTGGACTTCACGGTCGGGGCGTCGGTGTTGAAGCCCAGGTAGCGGATCTCCAGGCCGGGCATCTCGACGAGGTCGACGTCGGTGTCCGAGTCGCCCGAGAGCTCGCGGATCTGGTCCGGCGACATGGTGCGGGTCATCAGGTCGATGTCGCCCTCCTCAAGGGCCTCGCCCATGGTGTCGGCGTCCTTGAAGGAGACCATCTCGACCTTGTCGTTGTTCACCTTCAGACTCCCCTTGTAGTCGGGGTTCCGGGTGAGCTCGGCCCTGACGAGCTCGTTGTTCTCGACGTCGGCCTTGAGGGTGTACGGGCCGGAGCCCTTGAGGTCGAAGCCGTCGCGGAGCTTGTTCTTCGGGTAGTCGTCGGGGTCGAGGATGCCGGCGACCGGCGTCGACAGCTTGTACGGGAAGGTCGCGTCGGCTGTCTTGAGGTGGAAGATGACCTCGCTGTCGCCCTGCGTCTCGACGGTGTCGATGGTGGACAGCAGGGCGAACACACCGCTGTCGGCCTTGAGGGCGCGGGCGCGGTCGATGGAGTACTTGACGTCGTCCGCGGTGACGGGGTCACCGTTCGCGAACTTCAGACCGTCGCGCAGGGTGCAGGCGTAGCGCTCGTTGCCGGTGTCGGTGAAGCCGCAGCGCTCGGCGGCCTCGGGTACCGGCTCGCCCTCGCCGCGCGGCTGGATCATCAGGGTCTGCACGGTCTGGCGCAGGATGTTCCAGGTGCCGACGTCGTAGGCGTACGCCGGGTCGAGGGGCGCGGGGGCGTCCTTCGAGGCGGTGAACCGGTCCGTGGTGCCGACGACGATCGCGCCGCCGCCGCTCCCGCTGTCGGACCCGCCGCAGGCGGCGAGCACCGGCGCGAGCAGGCCGATCACGGCCGGCAGCACCAATGTCTTGCGGTTCATGCTCGAGTTTCTCCAGAGCTGTCGACTCCGTGTATCCGGCATGCAGGGGTGGCGCAGCGGATCACGGGGGTGGGGCGATGTTCTCGCGACGAGATTAGTCGCGGCCGGCAGGAAGCTTCGCAGCCACCGGAGTTGAGCACCCATCACGCTGCGGAACCGGGCGTGGACACACCGAAAACCCGACAGCGGAAGCTTTGGTGCAGCGTTCCATCAATCGGGACACAAGGGCACGCCGGCGGCCTCCCGGAGGGGGTGCGCAGCACACGTCGGATCCACTGTCGACCCCGAACCGCGTGGGGAACGTCACACACGTAAACGGGTTCACAGGTACGGGAATTCAGTCATCCGGAGGAGTTCGAATTCACTTTCGGAATTGCACCCTTAACACCGCTGTACGCTGGGTGAACACCTAGCGCATTTCCGTCATCAGTCCGTGCAGAAATGTCAGGTCGACCTCTTCGAGGGAGCTGACGACCGTACGCCTGAGGGCCGGGGCGATGGGAGCCACGGAGGGCACCGCCACGACCCGGCAGCCGGCGGCCTCGGCGGCGGCGACCCCCGTCGCGGTGTCCTCGATGACGGCGCACCGGACGGGGTCCGCGCCGAGGCCGGCGGCGGCCGCCAGGTACGGGTCGGGATGCGGCTTGGTGCGCGGCACCTCGTCACCGGCGACCGTGAGGCCGAAGTGGTGCGCGCCCAGCGAGGTGAGCACCCGGTCGATGATGCGCCGGTGCGAGGCGGAGACCAGGGCCGTGGGGATCTCGTACTCGTAGAGCTCCGCCAGCAGCCGGCCGGCGCCCGGCATCAGCGGCAGGGCGCGGTCGATACGCTCCTCGAAGCTGTCGTTGAGCAGCACGGTGAGCTCGTCGAGGGTGATGTCGGCGCCGGTGGCCTCGATCAGGAATCCCGCGCTGCGGGTCATGGGGCCGCCGACCACCACATGGCGCCAGGACTCGTCGAGCGTGTGGCCGAGGGAGGCGAAGACCTCGGCCTCGACGTCCCACCAGAAGCCCTCCGTGTCCACCAGGGTGCCGTCCATGTCGAGGAGCACGGCCTGCAGGGCCGAGCCTTCGGCCGTGCGTGTGCCGAGCGCGGGGACCGTACTGGTCATCCACCTACCTCCTTGAGGGGACGATCAGGCCGGCTCCCACGAGGGGAACCGGCCTGCAGTGGACCGACCAGTCTACGTCGTGCGCGGCCGAAGCGCCTCGTTTAACCGCTGTGCCCCTCGGGCAACACAGAACACACGCCGGGGCGGCTGCGGCGTGTGCCCGGCGGGGCCGGTCAGCGGGCGTTGAAGTACTTCGCCTCCGGGTGGTGGATCACGATGGCGTCCGTGGACTGCTCGGGGTGCAGCTGGAACTCCTCGGACAGGTGGACGCCGATGCGCTCCGGCTGGAGCAGGTCGGCGATCTTGGCCCGGTCCTCCAGGTCGGGGCAGGCGCCGTAGCCGAGGGAGAAGCGGGCGCCCCGGTACTTCAGCTCGAACATGCCCTGCATCTCGTCCGGGTCGTCGCCGGCGAAGCCGAGTTCGAAGCGCACGCGCGCGTGCCAGTACTCGGCGAGCGCCTCGGCCAACTGCACGGACAGGCCGTGCAGTTCGAGGTAGTCGCGGTAGGCGTTGGACTCGAAGAGACGCGCGGTCTCCTCGCCGATGCGCGAGCCGACCGTGACGACCTGGAGGCCCACGACGTCCGTCTCGCCGGACTCCTCCGGGCGGAAGAAGTCGGCCAGGCACAGGCGACGGCCCCGGCGCTGGCGCGGGAAGGTGAAGCGGGTCCGCTCGTTGCCCTGGTCGTCGAGGATGATCAGGTCGTCGTCCTTGGAGACGCACGGGAAGTAGCCGTAGACCACGGCCGCCTCCAGCAGGTTCTCCGTCTGGAGCTTGTCCAGCAGTCCGCGCAGCCGGGGCCGGCCCTCGCTCTCAACGAGTTCCTCGTAGGACGGGCCCTCGCCGGTGCGGGCCTGCTTCAGGCCCCACTGGCCCTTGAACAGGGCGCCCTCGTCGAGCCAGCTCGCGTACTCCTTGAGCTGGATGCCCTTGATCACGCGGGTGCCGCGGAAGGGGGGCTCGGGGACGGGGTTGTCGGTGGCGACGTCGGAGCGAACGTGCCCCTCCTCGGGGCGCTCCTCCACAGCGGCCGGGGCCGCGGCCCGCACGCGGCGCTGCTTCAGCTCGGGCAGCTTCGCGCCGGGCACGCCCCGCTTGACGCCGATGAGGGCGTCCATCAGGCGCAGGCCCTCGAAGGCGTCGCGGGCGTAGCGGACCTCGCCCCCGTAGAGCTCGTGCAGGTCCTGCTCGACGTAGGCGCGGGTGAGGGCGGCGCCGCCGAGGATCACCGGGAAGCGGGCCGCGAGGCCGCGGGTGTTCAGCTCCTCCAGGTTCTCCTTCATGATCACGGTGGACTTGACCAGGAGGCCGGACATGCCGATGACGTCGGCCCGGTGCTCCTCGGCGGCGTCCAGGATCGCGGAGACCGGCTGCTTGATGCCGAGGTTGACGACGTTGTAGCCGTTGTTGGTCAGGATGATGTCGACGAGGTTCTTGCCGATGTCGTGCACGTCGCCGCGCACGGTGGCGAGCACGATGGTGCCCTTGCCGTCCTCGTCGGTCTTCTCCATGTGCGGTTCGAGGTGGGCGACGGCCGTCTTCATGACCTCGGCGGACTGGAGGACGAAGGGCAGCTGCATCTGGCCGGAGCCGAACAGCTCGCCGACGACCTTCATGCCCTCCAGCAGGGTCTCGTTGACGATGTCGAGCGCGGGCCGCTCCTGGAGGGCCTCGTCCAGGTCGGCTTCGAGTCCGTTGCGCTCGCCGTCGATGATGCGCCGCTTCAGGCGCTCGTCCAGCGGCAGGGCGGCCAGTTCCTCGGCCTTGCCGGCCTTGAGGGACTTGGCGGTGGCGCCCTCGAACAGCTGCATGAGCTTCTGGAGGGGGTCGTAGCCCTCGGCGCGGCGGTCGTGGACGAGGTCCAGAGCGGTCTGGACCTCCTCCTCGCTGAAGCGGGCGATCGGCAGGATCTTCGAGGCGTGCACGATCGCCGAGTCCAGGCCCGCCTTGACGCACTCGTCGAGGAAGACGGAGTTGAGCAGGATGCGGGCGGCCGGGTTGAGGCCGAAGGAGATGTTGGACAGGCCGAGCGTGGTCTGCACCTTCGGGTGGCGCCGCTTCAGCTCGCGGATGCCCTCGATGGTGGCGATGCCGTCCCCGCGGGACTCCTCCTGGCCGGTGCAGATGGTGAAGGTCAGGCAGTCGACGAGGATGTCCTCCTCGTGGATGCCCCAGGTGCCGGTCAGGTCGTCGATGAGCCGTTCGGCGATCTCGACCTTCTTCTCGGCGGTGCGGGCCTGGCCCTCCTCGTCGATGGTGAGGGCGATGAGGGCGGCGCCGTGCTCCTTGGCGAGCTGGGTGACCTGGGCGAAGCGGGACTCGGGGCCATCGCCGTCCTCGTAGTTCACCGAGTTGATCACCGCGCGGCCGCCGAGCTTCTCCAGACCGGCCCGGATGACGTCGACCTCGGTGGAGTCCAGCACGATCGGCAGCGTGGAGGCGGTGGCGAAGCGGCCCGCCAGTTCCTCCATGTCGGCGACGCCGTCGCGGCCGACGTAGTCCACGCACAGGTCGAGCATGTGCGCGCCCTCGCGGATCTGCTCGCGGGCCATCTCCACGCAGTCGTCCCAGCGGCCGTCCAGCATGGCCTCGCGGAACTTCTTCGAGCCGTTGGCGTTGGTGCGCTCACCGATGGCCAGGTAGGAGGTGTCCTGCCGGAACGGCACGCTCTGGTACAGGGAGGCGGCACCCGGCTCGGGCTGCGGGGAGCGCTCGGTCGGGGCCACGTCCCGGACGCGCTCGACCAGCCGGCGCAGGTGCTCGGGGGTGGTGCCGCAGCAGCCGCCGACGAGGGAGAGGCCGTAGTCCTGGACGAAGTTCTGCTGGGCGTCGGCCAGGCCCTCGGGGTCGAGCGGGAAGTGCGCGCCGTCCTTGGTGAGGATCGGCAGGCCGGCGTTCGGCATGCACAGCAGCGGGATGCGGGAGTGCCGGGTGAGATAGCGCAGGTGCTCGCTCATCTCAGCCGGACCGGTGGAACAGTTCAGGCCGATCATGTCGATACCGAGGGGCTCCAGCGCGGTCAGCGCCGCGCCGATCTCGGAGCCGAGCAGCATGGTGCCGGTGGTCTCGAAGGCCATCGAGCACAGCAGGGGCACCTCGACACCGGTGGCCTCCATGGCCCGGCGGGCGCCCAGGACGGACGCCTTGGTCTGGAGCAGGTCCTGCGTGGTTTCCACGAGCAGCGCGTCCGCGCCGCCGGCGAGCAGGCCCTCGGCGTTGGCCTGGTAGCCGTCGCGGATGGTGGCGTACGTGACGTGGCCGAGCGTGGGCAGCTTGGTGCCGGGGCCGACCGAACCGAGCACCCAGCGCGGCCGGCCGTCCCCGGCGGCGTACTCGTCGGCCACCTCGCGGGCGATCCGGGCGCCCGCCTCGGACAGCTCGTGCACGCGGTCGGCGATCTCGTACTCCGCCGCCGCCGTGTGGTTGGCGCCGAAGGTGTTGGTCTCGACGCAGTCGACACCGACCGCGAAGTACGCGTCGTGGACGGAGCGGACGATGTCCGGCCGGGTCAGGTTGAGGATCTCGTTACAGCCTTCGAGATTCTCGAAGTCCTCGAGCGTCGGGTCCTGCGCCTGGAGCATCGTGCCCATGGCTCCGTCGGCCACGACCACACGGGTGGCCAGGGCCTCACGGAGGGCGGACACACGGGTCCGGCTGTCTGCGGAAGGGGTCGGCGGCAACGAGGCCATGTAAGGGGCTCCCTCGGATGCGACGGCTGTCGGCTTTGCGGCTTCCCGGACGTCCGGAGGGCATCCGGGGGCGGGCGCACGGCGCCAGCGTAACCGGGAGTGGGCTTGGATGGGCAGCGCGTCCACGGGACGGACGCCGGGGGTACCGGGGACGGACACCCGAGGGCACCGGGGACGGCCGGTGTGCGACGAATCGGTGACGATCAGCCACCCGTGACGCAACAAATGGCGACCGGCCATTAGCGAGAGGTCGGCAACGACCGGTAGTGTTCGACATTGCCGAACGATGACTGCGGACGCAGCTCGTCGGCGGTCGAAGGGGACGGAGGCAGTACGGCGATGGCACGGAACATCCAGTCGCTCGAACGGGCGGCCGCGATGCTGCGGCTGCTCGCGGGCGGCGAGCGGCGGCTCGGCCTGTCGGACATCGCCTCGTCGCTGGGCCTGGCCAAGGGCACCGCCCACGGCATCCTGCGCACCCTCCAGCAGGAGGGCTTCGTGGAGCAGGACAACACCTCCGGGCGCTACCAGCTGGGCGCGGAGCTGCTGCGCCTGGGCACCACCTACCTCGATGTCCACGAACTGCGGGCGCGCGCCCTGGTGTGGGCCGACGACCTGGCCCGTTCCAGCGGCGAGAGCGTCTACCTGGGCGTGCTGCACCAGCAGGGCGTGCTGATCGTGCACCACGTCTTCCGGCCCGACGACAGCCGGCAGGTCCTGGAGATCGGGGCCATGCAGCCGCTGCACTCCACGGCGCTGGGCAAGGTGCTGTCCGCCTACGACCCGGTGGCGCACAGCGAGGCCCTGGAGGCCGACCGCAAAGCGTTCACCGACCGGACGGTGTGCGAGCCGGAGGACTTCGAGCACCTGCTCGACGTCACCCGCGCGCGCGGGTACGCGGCGGACGTGGAGGAGACGTGGGAGGGTGTCGCCTCCCTCGCCGCGCCCATCCACGACCGGCGGCGCATGCCGGTCGGCGCGGTCGGGATCACGGGGGCCGTGGAGCGGCTGTGCCGGTCCGACGAGGAGGGAGCGCTGCGGCCCGAGCTGATCGCGGCGGTGCGCGACTGCGCCCGCGCGGTCTCGCGGGACCTCGGCGCCGGCCGGTTCTGACGGCACACGACCGGACCGGGACGCCGTACGGCGTCCCGGCGTTTGGCATGTCCGCGCTCACCTGCGGCAAGGATGCATACGTCCGGGGCGATCAGTAACGATCGTGTTTTCGACTACACAGCCCTTGACGTGCTCGTAACGCCGAAGCAAGACTCCCGTCCATCGGTCGACATTGTCGAACAGCTACCGGCAATACGCGCTAGAGTGTGACAACGCCAGGCCGGTATCGCACTTTCACCCCTGGACGAAGGACAAAGGAGTCGCGGGTGTCCAGCTCCGACATCTTCATCGGCGAGACCATCGGTACCGCCATACTCATCCTGCTCGGCGGCGGCGTCTGCGCCGCCGTCACGCTCAAGGCCTCCAAGGCCCGCAACGCCGGCTGGCTCGCCATCACCTTCGGGTGGGGCTTCGCGGTGCTCACGGCCGTCTACACGGCGGCGCCGCTGTCCGGCGCCCATATCAACCCGGCCGTGACCATCGCTCTCGCGATCAAGGACGGCGACTGGAGCAACGTCCCGGTCTACCTGACCGGGCAAGTCCTCGGTGCCATGATCGGCGCGGCCCTGGTCTGGATCGCCTACTACGGCCAGTTCCACGCGCACCTCACCGACCGGGAGATCGTCGGCGGTCCGGGTGCGCAGGACACCACGGTCAAGGCCGTCGAGGCCCAGGAGAAGGGCGCGGGCCCCGTGCTGGGCGTCTTCTCCACCGGCCCCGAGGTTCGTGTCGCCTGGCAGAACGTCGCCACGGAGGTCATCGGCACGATCGTGCTGGTGCTCGCCGTGCTCACGCAGGGCCTGAACGACGAGGGCAACGGCCTGGGCACCCTGGGCGCCCTGATCACCGCGCTCGTCGTGGTCTCCATCGGCCTGTCCCTCGGCGGCCCGACGGGGTACGCGATCAACCCGGCCCGTGACCTCGGTCCGCGTATCGTGCACGCCCTGCTGCCGCTGCCCAACAAGGGCGGCTCCGACTGGGGCTACGCCTGGGTCCCGGTGGTCGGTCCGCTGATCGGCGGCGCCATCGCGGCAGGCATCTACAACGTCGCGTTCGCCTAGAAGCGATCCTCGCCCCTTTGCGAAACTCTCGGCACGCGCCGTACGTAAAGCCCCATAAACCCGGAACTTTCCAGGAGCACACAGTGACCGACGCGCACACCGCCGGCCCCTTCATCGCCGCCATCGACCAGGGCACCACCTCCTCCCGCTGCATCGTCTTCGACCGCGACGGCCGGATCGTCTCCGTCGACCAGAAGGAACACGAGCAGATCTTCCCGAAGCCGGGCTGGGTCGAGCACAACGCCACCGAGATCTGGACCAACGTCCAGGAGGTCGTCGCCGGGGCCATCGCCAAGGCCGGCATCACCCGCGACGACATCAAGGCCATCGGCATCACCAACCAGCGCGAGACGACCGTGCTGTGGGACAGGAACACCGGTGAGCCCGTCCACAACGCCATCGTCTGGCAGGACACCCGCACCGACGCCCTCTGCCGCGAGCTCGGCCGCAACGTCGGCCAGGACCGCTTCCGCCGCGAGACGGGTCTGCCCCTCGCCTCCTACTTCGCCGGCCCGAAGGCCCGCTGGCTGCTCGACAACGTCGACGGGCTGAAGGAGCGCGCCGAGGCGGGCGACATCCTCTTCGGCACCATGGACACCTGGGTCATCTGGAACCTGACCGGCGGTGTCGACGGCGGCAAGCACGTCACGGACGTCACCAACGCCTCGCGCACGATGCTCATGAACCTGCACACCATGCAGTGGGACGACAAGATCTGCGAGTCGATCGGCGTCCCGCAGCAGATCCTGCCCGAGATCCGCTCCTCCGCCGAGGTCTACGGCGAGATCACCGGCGGCAAGCTGGGCGACCTGCTCGGCGGCATCCCCGTCGCCTCCGCGCTCGGCGACCAGCAGGCGGCCCTGTTCGGCCAGACCTGTTTCGCCGAGGGCGAGACCAAGTCGACCTACGGCACCGGCACCTTCATGGTGATGAACACCGGTGACAAGATCATCAACTCGTACAGCGGCCTGCTGACCACCGTCGGCTACAAGATCGGCGACCAGGACACGGTCTACGCCCTGGAGGGCTCGATCGCCGTCACCGGTTCGCTGGTGCAGTGGATGCGCGACCAGATGGGCCTGATCTCCACGGCAGCCGAGATCGAGACCCTCGCCCTGTCGGTCGAGGACAACGGCGGCGCCTACTTCGTGCCGGCCTTCTCCGGCCTGTTCGCCCCGTACTGGCGCTCCGACGCCCGCGGTGTGATCGCCGGCCTGACCCGGTACGTCACCAAGGCGCACCTGGCACGTGCCGTCCTGGAGGCCACCGCCTGGCAGACGCGGGAGATCGCCGACGCCATGACCAAGGACTCCGGCGTCGAGCTGGCCGCCCTCAAGGTCGACGGCGGCATGACCTCCAACAACCTGCTGATGCAGACCCTCGCCGACTTCGTGGACGCCCCCGTGGTGCGTCCGATGGTCGCCGAGACCACCTGCCTCGGCGCCGCCTACGCCGCCGGCCTCGCCGTCGGCTTCTGGAACAGCACCGACGACCTGCGTGCCAATTGGCGCCGGGCCGCCGAGTGGACCCCCCGCATGGACGCGGAGACCCGCGCCCGTGAGTACAAGAGCTGGCTCAAGGCCGTCGAGCGGACCATGGGCTGGCTCGAGGACGAGGAGTAAGAAACAGCATGACCACTCAGTCCACCCTGCAGTCCGTGCCTGCCCTGGGGACGCGCCCGGCCTCCGGCTCGAACCCGAGCCGAGCCGAGACCAGGGAGCAGCTCGCCAAGGCGTCGTACGACCTTCTCGTGATCGGCGGCGGCATCCTGGGCATCTCCACCGCCTGGCACGCCGCGCAGTCCGGCCTCAGGGTGGCTCTGGTCGACGCCGGCGACTTCGCCGGCGCCACGTCCTCCGCCTCCTCCAAGCTGCTCCACGGCGGTCTGCGCTACCTGCAGACCGGCGCGGTGAAGCTGGTGGCGGAGAACCACTTCGAGCGCCGTGCGGTCTCCCGCCAGGTGGCCCCCCACCTGGCGAACCCGCTCACCTTCTACCTCCCCGTGTACAAGGGCGGGCCGCACGGCGCGGCGAAGCTCGGGGCGGGCGTCTTCGCCTACTCCGCGCTCTCCGCGTTCGGTGACGGCGTCGGGCATCTGCTCTCCCCCGCCAAGGCGGCGCAGGACGTGCCCGAGCTGCGCACCGAGAACCTCAAGGCCGTGGCCGTGTACGGCGACGACCAGATGAACGACGCGCGTATGGCGCTGATGACGGTCCGCGGGGCCGTCGAGGCCGGCGCGGTCGTCCTCAACCACGCCGAGGTCACCGGCCTGCGTTTCACCCAGGGCCGCGTCACGGGCGCCGAGCTCAAGGACCGGCTGTCCGGCGACGAGTTCGGTGTCAACGCCCGGCTGGTGCTGAACGCGACCGGTCCGTGGGTCGACCACCTGCGCAGGATGGAGAACCCGAACGCGGCTCCCTCCATCCGCCTGTCCAAGGGCGCGCACCTGGTCCTGAAGCGCACCTCCCCCTGGAAGGCCGCGCTCGCCACCCCGATCGACAAGTACCGCATCACCTTCGCCCTCCCCTGGGAGGACATGCTGCTCCTCGGCACCACCGACGAGGAGTTCGAGGGCGACCCGGCGGACGTCGCGGTCACCGAGCAGGACATATCCCAGATCCTCGACGAGGCCGCCTTCTCGGTGCGCGACCAGCAGCTGAGCCGCGACCTCATCACGTATGCCTTCGCGGGCCTGCGGGTGCTGCCGGGCGGCCCCGGCGACACCTCCAAGGCCAAGCGCGAGACGGTCGTCACCGAGGGCCGGGGCGGCATGCTGTCCGTCGCGGGCGGCAAGTGGACCACGTTCCGCCACATCGGCCGGACGATCATGAAGAAGCTGGAGGCGCTGCCGGGCCACCCGCTCGGCGACGACTTCGAGCCGATCAGCTCGCTGCCGAAGAAGCTGCCGCTGCCCGGGATCGCCAACCCGCGCGCGGTCGCCCACCGGCTGCTCACCGACCGCCCGGCGCCCGGTCCGCGCATGGCGGCCGACACGGCCCGGCACCTGGCCACGCACTACGGCTCGCTGGCCTTCGACATAGCCCGCCTGGCCAACGAGAGCCCCGAGCTCGCCGAGCGCGTCCACCCCGACGCCCCGGAGATCTGGGCGCAGGTCGCCTGGGCCCGGGACCACGAGTGGGCCGAGACCCAGGACGACGTGCTGCGCCGCCGGACCACGCTGACCATCCGGGGCCTGGCCACGGACGACGTTCGCGCCAAGGTGCAGGACCTGCTCGACAAGAAGTAGGCACGACCCGGGGATCCCGTTGCCGGGAGGGGCGGTCCACGCCGCGGATCCGCCCCTCCCGTCGTTCCCGACCCTCATAATGACGTGATACGTCGGAGGTCTTGAGCGACAGGGAGGGCCGTCCATGGCAGTCACCGACGAGGCGATCGAGAAGATCAAGGGCATGATCGTCTCCGGCGAGCTGCGCCCGGGCGACCGGCTGCCCAGGGAGAGCGAACTCGCGGCCGCCCTCGGCCTGTCCCGCAACTCGCTGCGGGAGGCCGTACGCGCCCTGTCCCTCATCCGGATCCTGGACGTCCGGCAGGGCGACGGCACCTACGTCTCCAGCCTCGACCCGCAACTCCTGCTGGAGGCGATGAGCTTCGTCGTGGACTTCCACCGCGACGACACGGTCCTGGAGTTCCTGGCCGTACGCCGCATCCTGGAACCGGCCGCGACGGCGATGGCGGCCGGGCGGATCAGCGAGGGGCAACTGGAAGCGCTGACGGCCCAGATGGACAAGCTCGGCGAGAACCCGTCCGTGGAGGATCTGGTCGCCTGTGACCTGGAGTTCCACCGGGGCATCGTGCACAGCTCGGGCAACTCCGTGCTGTGTTCGCTGCTCGACGGGCTGTCGGGCCCCACCACCCGGGCCCGGATCTGGCGCGGCCTCACCCAGGAGGACGCCGTCGCCCGCACCCTGCGCGAGCACCGCGCGATCCTCGCCGCCCTGCGCGACCGGGATGCCGAGGCGGCCCGCTCGTGGGCGACCGTGCACATCGCGAGTGTGGAGCAGTGGCTGCGCTCCACGCTGTGACCAGGGCCTCACGGACAGCTCGGATGAATCCCGGGTGTTCGGGGGCGGATCGCGGGGCAGTGATGGGGGCACTCCCCCTGTGAGGGGGCTGCGGGCGCCCCCGTGGCACGCCGTAAGGTTGGGTGGTCAAGCGAGGGCACGTCGGAAGGAGGCGCTGGGTGATCGAGCTCGAGGGGGTTCCCGAGCTGATCGACCCGGTCATGGTGGCCGCGTTCGAGGGCTGGAACGATGCCGGCGACGCCGCCTCCACCGCGGTCGCGCATCTGGACAAGGAGTGGAAGGGCGAGGTGTTCGCGGCGCTGGACGCCGAGGACTACTACGACTTCCAGGTCAACCGCCCCACGGTGTTCATGGAAGCCGGCGTCCGCAAGATCACATGGCCCACGACGAGGCTGTCGGTCGTCCGGGTCGGCGGTGAGAAGCCGCGCGATCTCGTCCTCGTCCGGGGCATCGAGCCGTCCATGCGGTGGCGTTCGTTCTGCAACGAACTGCTCGGCTTCGCACACGAGCTGGGCGTGGAACTGGTGGTCGTCCTGGGCGCGCTGCTCGGCGACACCCCGCACACGCGTCCGGTTCCGATCAGCGGGACGACGTCCGACCCGGACCTGGCCCGGCGCATGGACCTGGAGGAGACCAAGTACGAGGGCCCCACGGGCATCGTCGGCGTCCTCCAGGAGGCCTGCACGCACGCGGGGGTACCGGCCGTGTCCCTGTGGGCGGCGGTGCCGCACTACGTGTCGCAGCCGCCGAACCCGAAGGCCACGCTTGCCCTGCTGAACCGGCTCGAGGACCTGATCGACGTGCGCATCCCGCTGGGCGAGCTGCCCGAGGACGCGCGCGCCTGGCAGGTCGGTGTGGACCAGTTGGCCGCCGAGGACAGCGAGGTCGCCGAGTACGTCCAGTCGCTGGAGGAGGCCCGGGACACCGCGGAGCTGCCGGAGGCGTCGGGCGAGGCGATCGCCCGCGAGTTCGAGCGCTATCTGCGCCGCCGTGACGGAGGCGGACCGCCCTCCTCCGGAGGTCACGCCACGGCGGACGGCAGCGACAGCACGTCGTACCTGCGGGACAACCCGGGCGGCCGCAACCGCCCGCCGAAGAAGTCCAAGCCGGGCACCGACGACGAGGAGTCGTCGGAGGACTGAGCCCCCGGCGGGCCACTGCCACCCGGGCCGCCGCCGGCGACGGCGAGCGGACCGGGAGCGGGGGGCCGGACCGGATGCCTCGCGAACGCCTGAGGGGCGTCTCCCCAACGGGAGACGCCCCTCGGTTCGTCTTCGGTCAGAGCGCTACGCCGAGCAGCGCGTCCACCGCACGGGAGACGACCCCCGGGGCGCCCTCGTCCGTGCCGCCGCTCTCCTCCTGCCGCGCGGCCCAGCGGTCGACCGCGACGAGCGCGGCCGGGGCGTCCAGGTCGTTGGCGAGGGCCTCGCGGATCTCCTCCACGAGCGCCTCCGCCGGCGGCCCGTCGGGCCGGGACACAGCGGCCCGCCAGCGGCCGAGCCGTGCGACCGCGTCCCGCAGGACCTGGTCGGTCCACTCCCAGTCGGCGCGGTAGTGGTGGGCGAGCAGCGCGAGCCGGATCGCGGCCGGGTCGACGCCCTCGTGCCGCAGCCTGGAGACGAAGACGAGGTTGCCCTTGGACTTGGACATCTTCTCGCCGTCGAGGGCGACCATGCCGGCGTGCACGTACGCCTTGGCCATGGGGAACGCGCCGGTGAGGGCCTGGGCGTGCGAGGCGCCCATCTCGTGGTGCGGGAAGGCCAGGTCGGAGCCGCCGCCCTGGATGTCGAAGCCCATGCCGAGGTGGTCGAGGGCGATGGCCACGCACTCGATGTGCCAGCCGGGCCGTCCGCGCCCGAGCGATCCGCCGTCCCAGCTGGGCTCGCCCTCGCGGGCCGCCATCCACAGCATCGGGTCGAGCGGGTTCTTCTTGCCCGACCGGTCCGGGTCGCCGCCGCGTTCGGCGGACAGCAGCCGCATCGCCGCGGCGTCCAGATTCGAGACCTTGCCGAAGTGCGGGTCGGACTCGACGGAGAAGTAGACGTCGCCGTCGAGTTCGTACGCGGCACCGGCGTCCCGCAGCCGCTCGACGAGCGGGACGATCCCCGGTATCGCCTCCACGGCGCCTATGTACTGCCGCGGCGGCAGCATCCGCAGGGCCGTCATGTCCTCGCGGAAGAGGGTCGTCTCCTTCTCGGCGAGCGCGGCCCAGTCGAGTCCGTCGCGCTGCGCCCGCTCCAGGAGGGGGTCGTCGACGTCGGTGACGTTCTGGACGTAGTGAACCTGCCGCTTGGTGTCGAGCCACACGCGCTGCACGAGGTCGAACGCGTTGTAGGTCGCCGCGTGTCCCAGGTGCGTGGCGTCGTACGGGGTGATGCCACAGACGTAGATACGGGCGACGGGACCGGGGGCGAGGGTGACGAGGCCGCCGGTCGCGGTGTCGTGGATCCTCAGGTCGCGGCCCTGACCAGGCAGGGCGGGGACCTCGGAAGCGGGCCAGGCATGCATGCCTTGAGCCTAACCGGACTGAAGTTCCATCTACGAATGGGAGCGGGCCGGACGGCCGAGAAGGCGCTCTTGCGGTGAGGCGGCGGCTGTGCGGCTGGTGCCGCGACAGCCGACGTTCGCCCCGTTGCGACGCCCGGGCACGCTCCCCCTCCCGGTGCGGGCGCGTGGGATGTGCCCCCACGCGCCCGCACCGGGCGCAAGCCCGGCGTGCCGCTGCCGGCGGGATGCCGGTCGGACGACGAGCGAAGGGCGCGACGGGCCGGACTCCGACGGGAACCGAGCCGCCCGCCCGAGCGTTTCCACTCATGGTGAACATCCACTCACGGAGGGTGTCTCGGCGTGGATCCGATAGCGATAGGGCTGCTCGCCGCCCTGGCGGGCGGTGCGGGTGGCGAGTTGGGCCGGCAGGCATGGGCGGGGCTGAGTGCCCTGGTGCGGCAGCCGTTCCGGCGCTGGCGGGACGCGGCACAAGCCCCTCAGGTCAGTACCGGGGAGCCGGAGTTGGCGGCCTTGGGGCAGGCGCCGGACGACCAGGCGCGCGCACGGGCCCTCAGCACCGCCCTCGCCGATCGCGCCTCGCTGGACCCCGACTTCGGCGCCGGCCTGCGGCAGTGGCACGAGAGGGCGAGGCTGATCCTCACGAAGGACGGCGACGTGCGCAACACCATCAGCGGGGGCAACCAGTACGGGCCTGTGCTGCAAGGCCGGGACTTCTCCGGGCTCTCCTTCACCACGCAGCCTCAAGCCGAGCGGGACGGTGTCGGGCGCGTAGCAGCAGGTCGTCTTGAGGAAGCGGACGGCACTCGGCCGTAACGCAGCGACGGCGTCGACACTCAGGCGCAGGCTTCGCGCCGTGTTGCGGCGGTGCACGTCCGTCCATGCCGGTGAGTCGAGGAGTTCGCCGGGCTCGGCGTCGAGCAGCCCCTGATAGCTCTCGCAGGACAGGCCCTGTGCGCGCATGTAGGCCGAGGCCTGCTGGAGGGCGAGCGGGAGCCCTCCCAGGTCAGCCGCCAGCCGGTGGGCGCCGTCGTCGGCGTCCAGGCCCGTGTGCCCGGAGAGCCACGCCGCTCCGACGGGGGCGGGCAGGGGCTCGACGGTCCTCACGGCCAGCCCGCACTCCGTCCAGTCCACGTCCCACCGCGTGGTCACGACCACCGTCCCGCGATCGATCCGGGCCAGCACGACGGCCACGTCACTCGGCGTCTCGACACTGTCGAGGACGAGCATCCAGCCGTCGTGGTGGTGCAGCCAGTCCATGGCCCAGGCGGCCGCATCCGCCGGTGTGCGCCAGCGCCGGTGTCCGGGTAGCAGATGGTGGGCCAGGGCTGCGAGGCCCCGGGTCACGGCTATGCCGTCCTGCGCGCTGACCCACCAGGTGATCGGATACCGCTCTCGCAGCGCGCGGGCGGCGTGCAGGGCGAGTTCGGTCTTGCCCACACCGTGCATGCCGACGAGTGCCACGCCGAAGCCGTCGTCCGAGGGCGCCCCAAGCAGCCGGACGACTTCGTCCAGGTCGTCGTCGCGGCCCCACAGTCGACCGGACGGAGGCCGTGGCGGGTTCGCCACCGGCGTGAACGCGTGGACGTCCGATGCCAGCGGCAGTCCCGGCTCGTGGATGTGCGTGTGCACGCCGCCCTTGACCGTGCCGGCTTGGACCACCGGCCCGAAGACGGTCCCCGACAGGTCGTTCCTGGTGCCGTCCCGCTCCACACCGTCGTCCGCGCCCTGCGCCATGCCTGCCCCCCGCTCGTCCCGGATTACAGCGTGGCACAGGCCGGCCTTCTAGACGGGCGGCCAGGGAATCGCGGGCCATTCGCCGCTCGGCTCCGGATGCGTTCCCGAGGCGAGCAGCGCGCCGACCCGCGCGCGTGTGGCGGCGATCTCGGGGCCGGTGATCAGCGGTGCGAGCCGCGCGGCGAGCGCTCCGCCCTCCGCCAGTGCCTTCCGCAGGCCTTCGAGGACCTGGACGGCCTCCTGGGTGAGGCTCTCCCCCGCCCATCCCCACAGCAGGGTCCGCAGCTTGTTCTCGACGTTGAAGGTGACCCCGTGGTCGATCCCGTACAGCCGTCCTTCGCCGGTGGGCAGCAGATGCCCGCCCTTGCGGTCGGCGTTGTTGATCACGGCGTCCAGCACCGCGAGCCGCCGCAGCCGCTCGTCGTCGGCGTGCACGAGCAGCGCGGTGCGCCCCTCGCCGGCCTCGGCGAAGCCGATCGCCTTCCAGCCCGGCCCGGGTTCCTCCCCGTCGACCAGGGCGAGCAGCTCCGGCTCCGGCGTCGCCTCGACCCACAGCTGGCACATACCCTCGCCGTACGGGCCGTCGCGCAGCACCGTGGGCGGTACGAGGCCCCAGCCCGTCGCCTCGGAGACCTCGTACGCGGCGACCTCGCGCTGGGCGAGCGTCCCGTCGGGGAAGTCCCACAGGGGCCGCTCCCCGGCGACCGGCTTGTAGACGCAGGCCGCTTCCCGGCCGTCGTGGGACACCGTGCAGTACAGGGCCGCGTTGGACGCCTCACGGATGCGTCCGCGCACGGTGAGTTCGCCCCGTGAGAGCAGCTCGCCGGCGTCCGGGGGAGGTGTCACGCTCCGCGGCGGTATCCGTTCTGGCGCGGACATACGTGTCCTTCCGGGTCGAGCGGGAGGCTGCACAGCGGGCACGGTGGCCGCCCGGCGTTGACGACGTCGAGGGCGCGCTTGGCGAAGGCCCGGGCCTGCGTGCCGGTGAGCCGGACCCGCAGCATCGGGGGGCCGTTCTCCTCGTCCTGGAGCAGCCGTTCCTCGGCCTCGGCGAGGTCCTCCTCGGAGTCGGCGTCGAGTTCCACGAGCGCCTGCGCCTCGACGATCATGAGCTGCTCGTCGCCGTCCCAGGCGAGCGCCATGGTGCCGACCCGGAACTCCTCCTCGATGGGGGTGTCCAGCGGGGCGGTGTCGGTGTCCGACGGTGCGACGGCGGGGACGGAGGCGCTGCCGCCGCTACGGCGTACAACCTCGTCGAGCAGTTCGTCCATGCGTTCGGCGAGCGCTGCGACCTGGGTCTTCTCCAGGGCCACGCTGGTCACCCGGGAGCCGGCGGAGGCCTGGAGGAAGAACGAACGGCGCCCGGGCAGTCCGACCGTACCGGCCACGAAGCGCTCCGGATGGTCGTAGAGGAACACCTGACGGGACACGTCCTGTCTCCATGGGAATCGTGGGAACCGTGTGAGCACGGCACTGCTGCGACCGCTTCACCCTACTGCGGCCGACGATCACGGTGCGCCCGCACCACCCCCGACTTCGGCCTCGTCGCCCGGCGGTTCCTCGCACGGCGCCAGGGACGTGAAGTCGCCGGTGTCGCCGAGGCGGACGAGAAACGGCCGCAGCCGTGTGTAGCGGATCGCCGTGATGGAACACGGTTCGACGGAAATCCGCTGGAAGAGGTCCAGATGAAGCCCGAGTGCGTCGGCGACGAGGGACTTGATGAGGTCGCCGTGCGAGCACATGAGGTAGACGGCGTCGGCGCCGTGGTCGCGCTCCACGCGCGCGTTCCACTCGCGCACGGCCTCGGCGGCGCGCGTCTGCATGGCCCGCATGGACTCCCCGCCGGGGAACGCCGCCGCGGACGGGTGCGCCTGCACCACCTCCATCAGGGGCTCGTCCCTGAGCTCGGCGAGCTTGCGACCGGACCAGTCGCCGTAGTGGCACTCGCCGATGCGCTCGTCGGTGTGGGGGCTCAGGTCCGGCCGGGCCTCGAGCAGGGGCCGGATCGTCTCCTGGCAGCGCTGGAGCGGGCTGGTGACGACTTCGGCGAGGGGCAGTTCGGCCAGACGCCCGGGCAGCGCGGCGGCCTGCGCGGCGCCGCGCTCGTCGAGGGCGACACCGGGCGTCCAGCCGGCGAGCAGTCCCTCGGTGTTGGCGGTGGAGCGTCCGTGCCTGACCAGGATCAGCGTGGGCATGCGGTCCAGCGTAGGCGCACGCACGCGTGCGGTGTCGTTCGAGTGACGGGAGACTCGTTTCGTGATCGTCGACTGTGCCATCTACCGCGACGGACAGCGGACGGAAGGCCCTGGGGACCTCTCCGACGCCCTGGGTGAGGCCCGCACGGAGGGCGGTTTCGTGTGGATCGGGCTGCACGAGCCGACGGAGCGCGAATTCGACCGTGTGACCCGGGAGTTCGGACTGCATCCGCTGGCCGTGGAGGACGCCCTCAAGGCGCACCAGCGGCCCAAGCTGGAGGTGTACGACGACTCGCTGTTCGTGGTGCTCAAGCCGGTGGCGTACGAGCCCCAGAGCGACACCGTCTCCGCCGGCGAGCTCATGATCTTCCTGGGCGACTCGTTCGTGGTGACCGTCCGGCACGGCGAGGGCGCCTCGCTCCAGGCCCTGCGCCAGCGGCTGGAGCAGGAGCCGGAGCTGCTGGGAAACGGCCCCACGTCCGTGCTGTACGCGGTCGCCGACGCCGCCGTGGACCACTACCTGGACGTGGCCACCGAGTTGCAGAACGACCTGGAGGTGCTGGAGGCGGAGGTCTTCTCGCCGGACGGCGGGGGCTCACGGAACACCGCGTCCCGGATCTACGACTTCAAACGGCAGGTTTTGGAGTTCCGCCGGGCGACCGGGCCGTTGGCCCTGCCGATGAGCCGGCTGGCGGGCACGGCGCCGTACGGCGTGGCGGTGCCGTTCGTGGACGACCGGGCCCGGCCGTTCTTCCGGGACGTCAGCGACCACCTGACGCGCGTGAACGAGTCCGTGGAGAACCTGGACCGCCTGGTGTCGGACATCCTCTCGGCGCATCTGGCGCAGATGAGCGTCCGGCAGAACGACGACATGCGGAAGATCTCCGCCTGGGCGGCCATGGCCGCGATCCCCACGATGTTCGCGGGGATCTACGGCATGAACTTCGAGCACATGCCCGAGCTGCGCTGGGTCTGGTCCTATCCGGCGCTGATCGCCCTGATGGCCGGGCTGGAGATGATGGTGTTCCGGCTGTTCAAGCGGCGGGGGTGGTTGTAGGCGGGGCTGGTTGACGCCCGGGGCCGGCCGCCGAGGGAGCGGCCCGGCTCAGGCGAACTCGGGTTCGACGGTGGCGGGTCCGCCGAGGGCGTTGCGGCGCGCGGGCGTCTTCAGCGACACCATCCGGCGCCAGCCGCCCATCCGTTCGTAGGCGTACACGCCGTGGATGCCCGCCACGAGCACCGCCGACCTGGCCTTGGACCAGCCGAGGATGCGGCCCATGTGCGCCATGACGGCGAGGCTGACGTCCCGGTGGATCCGGATCTCGGCGAGGGCGCACGCGCGCAGGGTCCGCTGGATGGCCCGGCCGTGCCCCGCGTACGCGAAGCGCAGCAGCTCCTCGTGGCAGTAGGCGAGGTGGTTGTGCTCGTCGTGGGAGATCCGCCTGACCGCGCGGCCGATGCCGGGGTCGTCGGCGAAGTGCCGGCGCAGCAGGTCCATCTGCTCGGACGCGCGCTGTTCGGTGACCCTGCTGTGCGCGAGGTACATGACGAGGTCCAAGACCGTGAGCCGCTCGTCGCGGCCCAGCTGCTCGTGCGCGAGGCCGATGCCGTTCTTCTCCAGGAGCAAGGTGTAGTCGGTCTCCGGCGGGACCGGGACGGGGTCGAGGCCGCGCTTCTTCAGCAGGGCGTTGAAGATCCGGCCGTGCTTGTCCTCGTCGGCACCGTGCCGGGCGATCTTGGGGGCGAGTTCGCGTTCGCCGTCGGGGACGAGCGCGGCGATGCGGGCGTTCTCCCAGCCTCCCTGGGACTCACCGCTCGCGGCGATGGAGCAGAACAGGGCGAAGGACCCGTCGTTGTCGAGGATCTCCTGGAACAGGCTCTTGGCCGAGAGCATCGTGGGCACCTCTCCCGCGCGCGTGCGAACTGCAGGATTCCGCAGGTTTCCGCGAAGAACGAGTCAAGTGCGGCGGGGAGGGTGCTGCAACAGGAGTGAGGGACGTCTCCGCCGAATGGGGGACATGAGGGGGCCTGCGCCCGGCTCAGCGAGGACGGTACGGCGTAACCGCTTCGGGCCGGCCGCGTTGTTCCGCGTGACGGCCGTGGCGGGGAAGACCCCCGAGCCCCCACCACGGCCGCTGAAACCTCAGGCGAGCCCGGCGCGCTCCAGGGCCTCCATGCCGGCGCGGAGGGACGCGAGCCGCTCGTCGAGCGTGAAGCCCGCCGGGGCGAGGGACAGGGTGGTCACCCCGGCCGCGGCGTAGGCCCGCATCCGGTCCGCGATCCGGTCCACGGAACCGAGCAGGGTCGTCTTGTCGATCAGGTCGTGCGGTACGGCTGCCGCGGCGCCCTGCTTGTCGCCGGAGAGGTACCTGGTCTGGATCTCGGCGGCTTCCTTCTCGTAGCCCATGCGCTGGGCGAGCTGGTTGTAGAAGTTCTGCTTGGGGCTGCCCATGCCGCCGACGTACAGCGCGGTGTAGGGGCGGAAGGTGTCGGCCAGGGCGGCCACGTCCTTGTCGTCGCCGACGGCGAGCGGCAGCGTCGGGCAGACGTCGAAGCCGTCGAGGGTCTTGCCGGCCTTCTCGCGCCCGGCGCGCAGGTACGTGATCGTCGTGTCCTCGAGATGCTCGGCGGACGGGAAGATCAGCAGGGCACCGTCGGCGATCTCACCGGTCTGCTCGAGGTTCTTCGGGCCGATGGCGGCGATGTACAGCGGGATGTGCTCGCGCTGCGGGTGCACGGTCAGCTTGATCGGCTTGCCCGGGCCGCCGGGCAGCGGCAGGGTCCAGTGCTGGCCCTCGTAGCTCAGGCGTTCGCGGGTCATGGCCTTGCGGACGATCTCGACGTACTCGCGGGTGCGGGCGAGGGGCTTGTCGAACTTGACGCCGTACCACCCCTCGGAGACCTGCGGGCCGGAGACGCCGAGGCCGAGGCGGAAGCGGCCGCCGGAGAGGGAGTCGAGGGTGGCGGCGGTCATGGCCGTCATCGCGGGCTGGCGGGCCGGGATCTGGAAGATGGCGGAGCCGACGTCGATGCGCTCGGTCTGGGCGGCGACCCAGCTCAGTACGGTGGCGGCGTCGGAGCCGTAGGCCTCGGCGGCCCAGCAGACGGCGTATCCGAGGCGGTCGGCCTCCTGGGCGACGGCCAGATTGTCCGCGTCCATTCCGGCACCCCAGTAGCCGAGGTTGATACCGAGCTGCATGCCGATTCCCCTTACTGATCAGTAACGTGCCTTGTGTCCAGACCATAGCGCGGGGGCGGGGCGCGGGACACCGCCACACCCGACCCGCTTTCATATGGATGAACAGAAATCAAGGACGCGACCATTGACGCGTTCACGGCAGCTCCTTACCTTCACTGGAAAGCGCTTTCCATCACCGCATCCCGAAGACGGACGGAGAGGCAAGGATGAAGCGACCAGTCTCACCACGGCTCCACGCGGTACTGGCCACGATGGCCCTGGCAGCCGCGACCGGCACGCTCGTGTCGATGCCCGAGGCGTCGGCGGCGACCGGCAGTGCCACCGGTTACGCGACCCGGAACGGCGGGACCACCGGCGGTGCCGGCGGGCAGACGGTCCGGGCGACGACGGGCACCGCGATCCACGCCGCCCTGTGCGGCCGGGCGAGCAGCAGCACACCGATCACCATCCAGGTCGAGGGGACCATCAACCACGGCAACACCAAGAAGGTCTCGGGCAGCAGCTGCGACACCGCCGACGGCGTCATCGAGCTCAAGAAGGTCAGCAACGTGACCGTCGTCGGGGTGGGCAACGGCGCCGTCTTCGACCAACTCGGCATTCACATCCGCGAGTCGAAGAACATCATCATCCAGAACGTGACCGTCCGGAACGTCAAGAAGTCCGGCTCCCCCACCTCCAACGGCGGCGACGCCATCGGCATGGAGAAGAACGTCCGCAACGTCTGGGTCGACCACACCACCCTGGAGGCCTCGGGCGGCGAGTCGGAGGGTTACGACGGCCTGTTCGACATGAAGAACAACACCCAGTACGTGACCCTGTCCTACAGCGTGTTGCGCAACTCCGGCCGCGGCGGCCTGGTCGGCAGCAGCGAGAGCGACCGATCGAACGGCTTCATCACCTACCACCACAACCGCTACGAGAACATCGACTCCCGCGCCCCGCTGCTGCGTGGCGGCATCGCGCACATGTACAACAACCACTACGTGAGGCTGAACGATTCCGGCATCAACTCCAGGGCGGGCGCCCGCGCCAAGGTGGACAACAACTACTTCGAGGACTCCAAGGACGTCCTGGGCACCTTCTACACCGACGAGGCCGGCTACTGGCAGGTCGGCGGCAACGTCTTCGACAACGTGACCTGGTCCACGCCGGGGAGCAAGAACCGACCGGCCGGCCCCGACCCGAAGTCGAACACCACGGTGGCCATCCCCTACTCCCACGGTCTCGACGCGGCCGGCTGCGTGCCGGCCATCGTGAGCCGGACGGCCGGAGCCAACAAGGGGCTTCAGGTGTCGGACGGCAGGTGCTGACCGAGGACACCGGGCCGCGGCCGGCTCGGGGGCAGTCACCGTCCACACCCGGAAATCGGTCGTCCGCCGCCACCCACACGGCAGGTTCTGGCCAGTAATCTCGGCGTTCATGGAGCAGAGGTATCTCGGCCGCACCGGCCTCCGTGTGTCCCGGATCGGGCTCGGCACCCTGACCTGGGGACGGGACACCGACGAGCACGACACCGCGGACCTCATGAAGACGTTCTGGGAAGCGGGCGGAACCCTCGTCGACACCGCGGACGTGTACGGGGACGGTGCGGCCGAGTACCTGCTCGGCAGGCTGATGGACGGCTTGGTGCCGCGCCGGGACCTGGTCATATCGACCAAGGCCGGCAGTGTGCCGGACCCCGACCGCCGCTTCGACGGCTCCCGCGGCCATCTGCTCTCCGCGCTGGACGGCTCGCTCTCCCGGCTCGGCACCGACTACGTCGACCTGTGGCACGTGCACGCCTTCGACCCGGACACCCCGCTGGAGGAGACCCTCCAGGCCCTCGACCTCGCGGTCTCCAGCGGGCGTGCCCGGTATGCGGCCGTCTCCAACTTCTGCGGCTGGCAGCTGGCCAAGGCCGCGACCTGGCAGCTGGCGGCCCCCGGCACCCGGACGCGGCTGGCCGGCACGCAGCTGGAGTACTCGCTGCTCCAGCGCGGCGTGGAGCGCGAGGTGCTGCCGGCCGCGCTGGATCTGGGCATCGGACTGCTGCCGTCCTCCCCGCTCGGGCGCGGGGTGCTCACGGGCAAGTACCGCGACGACTCGACACCACCGGACTCGCGCGGTGCCTCGGAGCATCTCGCGCCGTTCGTCGCGCCGTACCTCGACGACACGGCGAGCCGCATCGTGGACGCCGTGACGACCGCGGCCGACGGGCTGGCGGTGACGCCCCTCCAGGTGGCCCTGGCGTGGGTCCGCGACCGGCCGGGCGTGGCCGCCCCGGTCGTCGGCGCGCGCAACGCGCAGCAGCTCACGGCGGCGTTGTCAGTGGAGAGCCTTAGTCTTCCTGACGAGATCTGCCGGGCGCTCGACGATGTGTCGGCGCCTGTGCACCGCTATCCCGATCACGACTGGAGCACGCTGTGAGCACGGAGCCCGAGACCACGGAGGACGACGGGCCGGGGACGCCGGGTGCCGAGAGCGCTCCGGCCGGCGATGCCGAGACCGAGAGCGGCAAAGCCGGTGACGGGCAGGTGACCGACGCCGAGGGTGGTGAAGCAGCCGGAGCCGGACAGGTGCCCGAAGCCGGGAGGGCGTCCGAGGGCGAGGACGGTGGAGCCGGGGCCGGGCAGGTGTCCGAGGCCGAGGCGGAGCTGCGGGCTCAGCGGGCCGAGCGGGAGCGCATCGAGCAGCGCAAGGCCGAGAAGAAGACGGTCGAGGCCGGCACCAAGCTGAGCGGCAAGGCCGCCGATCTGCTCGCGGCCGTACGGGCCGTGGAGAGCGGAGACAAGCCGGTGGCCACGGTGTTCGAGGAACCCCCGCCCGCTCCCCGGCGCCCCGCCCCGGAGCAGGTACGGCGGCCGGAGCCGGTGGCGGCCGAGACCGTCGCCGCGTCGTCGGCTCCCGCGCCGCAGGCCGTGCAGGCCGTGCGGCAGGTGCTCGCCGGAGGCGGGGCCCCGGAGGGTCTCGCGCCGCAGGTGGCCGCGGCGCTCGGCGAGGGTGCGGACGAGTTGCTGCGGGCGGATCCCTGGCAGCTGCTGCGCGTCGCGGGGGTGCGGCCCGAACAGGCCGACGGGTTCGCGCGGGCCCTGCTCGGCGCCGAGTGCGGCCCGGACGACGAGCGGCGGGGCCGGGCCGTCACCGTCTGGCTCCTGGAGCAGGCAGCGCTGGCCGGGCACACCGCTCTGGAGATGCCGGCGCTCCTTGCCGCCCTGGCACAGCGGGGCGTACCGGAGCCCGACGGCGCCGTGCAGGACACGATCGCCGAGGGTGCGGCGCTGGTCTTCCAGGACGCCCTGGAGGAGCCCGGTGTTCCGGTCCCATCGGCCCCGGCGGACGCGGAGGGCGTGGCGGAGGACGAGGAGCCTCCGGTCCGTGTCCTGGTGGGGCTGGAGCGGTACGCGCTGGCGGAGGAGAGCCTGGCCGACGGCCTGGCCCGGCTGGTCAACTCGGTGCCCAAGCAGGACGGTTCGGCCGGGGAGTGGGAGCGGGTCGCCGCCGGGGTCCAGGGTTCGGCGGCGGAGCTGCTCCGCGCGGTCGCCGGTCACGGCCTGGTGCTGCACACCGGCGGGGAGGTGTCCCTGGCCGAGCCCGCGACGCTGCTGCACGCCGCGCGTACCCTCGGGCTGCGGGCCTGGGCGGCCGCGCACGGACCCATCGGGCGGAACCGGTTCGCGGCGCTGGTGCGGCGGTCCGGCCAGGCAGCGGACGTCCCCGGGCAAGCCGGCGAGACGTCCGCCGACTCCCCCGTCGCCACCGTCTCCGGACTGCTCTCCGGCCTCGAAGGGCCGGGCCGGGATGCCGACGGAGCCCTCGATCTCGATCTGCTCGTCGTCCTCGACGCGCCGCAGCTGGATGTCGAGACGGCGGCCCTGCTGACGGAGTCGCTGCCGGACGGGGCGCGGCTGGTGCTGGCCGGGGACCCCGCGGTGCTGTGGTCCGTGGGGCCGGGGCGGGTGTTCGCGGATCTGCTCGGGGCGCGGATCTGCCCGCAGGTCGCCTCGCGGCGGCCGGACCCCGGCCCGCTGGGCGAGCTGGTCTCCGGGATCGGCATCGGAGAGCTGAACCAGGTCGAGGCCCCCGGCAAGGAGGTCGTGATCGTCCCGGTGCGGGACGCCGGCGAGGCTGTGCACCGGACGGTGCAGCTCGTCGTGGACTCGGTGCCGCGGGCGATCGGCGTACCGGCCGAGGAGACCCAGGTGATCACACCGGGGCACGCCGGAGCCGCCGGCACGCGTGCGCTCAACGCGGCGCTGAAGGAACGGCTGAACCCGGGCCCGGGCCGTTTCGGCGGCTTCGACCCCGGTGACCGGATCGTCCACTCCCCTGTCCCGGGGCGTGCGCTGCCGGGCCGTGTGGTCAAGGCGGACGCCGAGGGACTGCACCTGTCGTGCGAGGGCGAGGAAGTCGTCGTACCGAAGGAGCGGGTGGAGCAGTCCGTGCGGCACGGGTGGGCCGTCACCGCGCACCAAGCGGTGGGAAGCCGGTGGCCCGCGGCCGTCGTGGTGCTGCCCGGCGACGCGGCACAGGCCCTCAGCCGGCCATGGGTGTACACGGCGTTCGGGCGGGCCGACCGTCACCTGTCCGTGGTGCACGGCGTGGAGCAGGCACTCCCCCGCGCCGTGGCCGAGGTACCGGCGAAGCCGCGCACGACCCGGCTTCCGGTGCTGCTCGCCCCGCAGGTCAGCGGCGTGTGACGAGGGCGGCGGGCACGGGTCCGGACCTGTGCCCACCGCCCTCGTGGTCCCCTGCGCGTGCGCTCAGCGGCGGTCCGCGTCCAGCGGCTCCAGGTCCTCGTCCTCGTCCAGGTTGGTGTCGAGGTCCTCCCCGATGCCCTCCCCGTCCTCGTCCTCGTCCTCGTCGACATCGTCGACGATGTCGATCTCGTCGTCGAAGACGGCGCTGACGTCGAAGCGGCAGACCACCTGCTGCGGATCGACCTGCTCGAACGGCGCCTCCAGCCACTCGCCGGGCTCGGCCGGTTCGTCCGCCGCCGTCACCCAGAGCGTGGAATCGCCCTCCTCCAGCCCGAACTCCTTGTGCCGGGAGGCGATCTCGTCCGGCTCGAACTCGCCGAACAGCAGGCCGAGCGCGCCGTGCACCGTCCCGGAGGCCTGGGCGCCGTCGTCGCCGTCCGCCGCCTCGATCCGCTGTGCCTGGGTCAGCAACCGCTGTGGTTCGACGACGGCGTAGTCGCGGCGGATCAGTACGCTCAGCGCGTTCGGTTCCTCGGGGCCCGTGTACGGGGGCAGCGCGTCCTCCGCACCCGGGATCTCGAAGGGGGTGACCTCGTCATAGCGGTCGTAGAGCAGTTCGTCGTACACCTCTGCGGCCGCGGCCAGCTGGTTGAACGCCTCGTAGACGGCCGGGTCGTCCTCCCCCGACCTGCGTTCGACCGCGGCCAGGTGGCGGTCGAGCGCGGTCTTGACCGCCTCGGCGGCGGCGCGTACCTCGGCAGCGGTGGGCTGCGCAGCATCAGACATAGTGCAGACGCTATCCGTACCAGGCCCCAGCCCGCACAATAGATGCGATGCCGGAATACGAATTTGTCGACGTGTACGTACCTCGCGGGGTCTCCCGCAAGGAGACGGCACGTCTGCTGACGGACCATGCGGAGTACGGACACTGGGAGTTGCACCGTCTGAGTCTGCTGCGCGACGGCAGCCGCAAGGTGCGGTTGCGCCGGCGCATCATCCGCCAGGTGCGGGCCACGTGGTGAGCTGGGACGGCGCACTGGGAGAAGTCACATGACGGAGCGGGCCCCGCAGCGCGGGGCCCGCTCCGTTTGCGGGGGTCAGGCCGAGGCGCGCGCCCTGCGGTAGAGGATCGCGCCCGCCAGCAGCGCGCCAGCGCCGGCCGGCAGGACGAGGCCGAGGGGCAGGTCGCTGCCGGTGCTCGCGAGCTGGGGGGCGCCCTCGGGCTGGGTGGCGAACTGGCTGCCCGGCTGGTTGCCGTGCGAGGAGCCGCCCTGGGTCTCGCCGTCGGCGCCGGGACCGTCCGGGGTGCCAGGACCGTCCGGGGTTCCGGGGCCGCCCGGCTGCTCGGGGTTGCCGGGGTGACCCGGGTCACCGGGGTTGCCCGGGCTCCCCGGGTCGCCAGGGTCACCAGGGTTGCCAGGGTCACCGGGAACGCCCGGGTCACCGGGGTTGCCCGGCCCGCCCGGTTGCCCGGGCGTCTCGTGGCCGCCGCCGGAGCCGCCGTTCGAGCAGTCGTTGCCCGTGCTGGGGTTGCCGACGCCGATGACGTCGACGCTGTTGCCGCACACGTTCACCGGCGCGTGAATGGGGGCCTGGACGTGGTTGCCCGAGCCGACGCCGGGCGAGTCGGCGGTGTGGCCGCCCGCCTGCGAGCCGCCGTGGCCGTCCGAATCGCCGTATCCCCCCGACGACGATCCACCGCCCTGGTTGGCGCACGAGTTGCCCACCGACGGGTTGAGCACGCCGATGACGTTGACCGTGTTCCCGCAGACGTTGACCGGCGCGTGCACCGGTGCCTGCACCGAGTTCCCGGACAGCACGCCGGGCGAGCCCGAAGCGGAGCCCAGGGCGCCCGAGTCGGCGTGCGCGGAGCCGCCCGCGGCGGCGATCACGCCGGTCGCGGCCGCCACGGTCATCAGACCCTTGCGGGTGACCTGTCGCATTACTGAATACCTGCCTTCGACCCTTGTCTCGAATTCTTCTCGAATTCCTCGAAAGAAGCGTTCGGTCCCGGAGCGCATGGCACGCGCTCCGGGACCGATGGCTCTTGAACTCCCCTCAAAGAGGGGGAAGCGTCACTTGTTGACGCAGGTGTTGCCGAAGGCGGGGTTCAGCAGCCCGATCACGGAGACCGTGTTGCCGCAGACGTTCACCGGGACGTGAACGGGAGCCTGGACAACGTTGCCGGACAGGACGCCCGGGGAGTGCACGGCGGCACCCTGAGCACCCGAGTCGGCGACGGCGAGACCCGCGCTCGCGAGAACCAGCCCACCGGTGGCAGCCGCAACAGCGACGACCTTCTTGATCATTATTCCTCCTAGTTGGCAAAGCGACCCATCTTGCGATCGCATTACCTGTAACGAGGAGGGTGTAATGAGGCTACGAGCTTATGGTCGCATTCACTCTTCCCAGTCGATTTCGCACGCGCGACCGAATGCGGCGCTCCGCAGGGGCGGTATCAGGACGCGTCGATGAACCGGTCGAGCACCCGCACACCGAACTGCAGGCCCTCCACCGGCACCCGCTCGTCCACGCCGTGGAACATGCCGGCGAAGTCCAACTCCGGCGGCAGCTTCAGCGGTGCGAAGCCGAAGCCCCGGATGCCCAGGTCGTCGAAGGACTTCGCGTCCGTCCCGCCGGAGAGCATGTAGGGGATCGCCTTGGCGGTCGGGTCCTCGGCCAGCAGCGAGGACTGCATCGCCGCCACGAGCGCCCCGTCGAAGGTGGTCTCGACGGCCTTGTCGGCGTGGACGTCCTCGCGCCGCACCTTGGGGCCGAGGATCCGGTCGAGGTCGGCGAGGAACTCGTCCTCGAACCCGGGCAGGAACCGGCCGTCGACGTGGGCGGTCGCCTCGCCCGGGATGACGTTGACCTTGTAGCCGGCACCGAGCTGCGTGGGATTGGCCGTGTTCCTCAGGGTCGCGCCGATGAGCTTGGCGATACCGCCGAGCTTCGCGAGGGTCGACTCCATGTCCTCCGGGTCGAGTTCGGTGCCGAACGCGTCACCGAGCTCGTCGAGGAAGGCACGGGTGGTCTTGGTGACCCGCACCGGGAACGTGTGCCGCCCCAGCCGCGCGACGGCCTCCGACAGCTCGGTGATCGCGTTGTCCCGGTGGATCATCGACCCGTGCCCTGCCGTGCCGGCCACGGTCAGCTTCATCCAGTGCATGCCCTTCTCGGCCGTCTGGATCAGGTACAGCCGACGCTCCTCGCTCACCGTGAACGAGAACCCGCCCACCTCACTGATCGCCTCGGTGACGCCCTCGAAGAGGTCCCGGTGGTGGTCGACGAGGTAGCGGGCCCCGTACGTGCCGCCGGCCTCCTCGTCCGCGAGGAACGCAAGGACGATGTCGCGCGGCGGCTTGCGCCCGCTGCGCAGCCGGTCCCGTACGACGGCGAGGGCCATCGCGTCCATGTCCTTCATGTCGACGGCTCCGCGGCCCCACACGCACCCGTCGGCGATCTCGCCGGAGAAGGGGTGGTGGGTCCAGTCGTCCGCGTTGGCCGGTACGACGTCGGTGTGGCCGTGGATGAGGAGCGCGGGCCGGGACGGGTCCTCGCCCTCGATGCGGGCCACCGTGGAGGCGCGGCCCGGATGCGACTCGAAGATCCGCGGTTCGAGTCCCACCTCGGCGAGCTTCTCGGCGACGTACTCGGCCGCCTTGCGCTCGCCCGGACCCGAGTGGTCGCCATAGTTGCTGGTGTCGATCTGGATCAGCTCGCGGCAGAGGTCCACGACCTCGTCCTCGCCGGTGACGCTCCTGGCCGTGTCCGTCTCGCTCACGTGCTTCCTCCCGGTGTCACTGCTGGTGGGTCCCCCTCATCCTCCCTCTCCCCGGCCCGCTCCCCAAGAGCGCTCCCCGCCCGTCACACGCGGTTCACGCCCTGCCGGGGTGCGGACGGGGGGTGATCGGCCACCCTCGAAAGCCTGGTAATGTTTACGTCGTCGCCGCGGGGAGAACCCGCGCGACAGACACCTTGTCCGGGTGGCGGAATGGCAGACGCGCTAGCTTGAGGTGCTAGTGCCCTTTATCGGGCGTGGGGGTTCAAGTCCCCCCTCGGACACATGAAGCTGAGGGCCGTGACCGCGAGGTCACGGCCCTCAGGCGTTGCCGCGGAGAGGTGACCATGACCAGGCGTTCCTGCCCGTGCGGGCTTCCCCAGGCCTATGAGGCGTGCTGCGGCCGGTTCCTTTCCCCGTCTCGAACAGGCTCGACCGGGGGCACCCCCATCGGACCTGCCGCCGCGCCGACCGCCGAGGCACTGATGCGGTCGCGGTACTGCGCCTTCGTGCAGGGGGACGCCGGGTATCTGCTGCGGACCTGGCATCCGCGGACGCGGCCCGGGACCCTGGAGCTGGACCCGGGGATGCGGTGGACCGGGCTGGAGATCCTCAGCACAACCGACGGGTCGGCGTTCCACTCCACCGGGACCGTGGAGTTCCGTGCGTCGTACCGGGGCGGGGCGCTGCACGAGCGGAGCCGGTTCGAGCGGATCGACGGGGCCTGGGTGTACGTCGACGGCGAGTTTCCGCGGTAGCGGGTGCTACGGCGCCAGGATGTCGAGTTCCTGGAGGGCGCCGACCGTGATCTCGCGGGTCAGTTCCTCGGCCCGGGCCGCGTCGCCCGCGCGGACCGCCTCGGCGACCTGGACGTGCAGGGTGACGGCGGCCGGGTCGGGGTCCTCGAACATCACGTCGTGATGCGTGCGACCGGCGAGGACCTCGGCGACGACATCGCCGAGGCGGGCGAACATCTCGTTGCCGGAGGCGTCGAGGATGACGCGGTGGAAGGCCATGTCGTGGACGAGGTACCCCTCCAGTTTGTGGCCGCGTGAGTGGGCGACCATGCCGAGGGCGCACTCCGTGAGTCGGGCGCACTGCTCGGACGTGGCGTGCCGGGCGGCGAGACCGGCCGCGACCGGTTCGATCGCCGAGCGCAGCACCGTGAGGGAGCGCAGCTGCTGCGGGCGGTCGGCGCCGGCCAGTCGCCAGCGGATGACCTGCGGGTCGTAGACGTTCCACTCGGACTTGGGGCGGACCGTGACGCCGACGCGGCGGCGGGACTCGACCAGGTACATGGACTCCAGGACGCGGACCGCTTCGCGCATCACGGAGCGGGACACGTCGAAACGCTGGGCGAGCTCATCCGTGCGCAGGACGCTGCCCGGCGGATACTCCCCCGCCGTGATCTCGGGGCCGAGGGTGTCCAGTACGTGGCCGTGCAGCCCCCGGCCCGGTGTGCTCATGCACTCAGCGTACGGGGTAGATCACGGAGACAAAAAGTCAGACTTATTCATCACCGCCTCTTGAATTCGTCATACCTAATGGGTTTCAGTTGCGTCGACATCACGTGTCGACCCCGGACAACAGACAGTGAGGCAGCGATGAACACCCCCCATGTCGTCGTGGTCATGGGCGTCGCGGGCACCGGGAAGACCACCGTCGGTCCCCTGCTCGCGGCCCGGCTCGGCGTTCCGTACGCCGAGGGCGACGGCTTCCACCCGCCGGCCAGCATCGCCAGGATGTCGGCCGGTACGCCGCTCACCGACGAGGACCGCCGGCCCTGGCTGGACGCCATCGGCGACTGGGCGCACGGGCGTGCCGGGCTCGGCGGGGTGGTCAGCTGCTCCGCGCTGAAGCGGTCGTACCGCGACCGGCTGCGGGCCGCCGCGCCCGGCGTGGTCTTCGTACACCTCACGGGCGACCGCGCGCTGATCGAGGACCGGATGTCGCACCGGCAGGGGCACTTCATGCCCACGGCGCTGCTCGACTCCCAGTTCGCCACGCTCCAACCCCTGGAGGCGGACGAGGCGGGGGTCGGCGTGGACGTCACGGGCAGCCCGGAGGAGATCACCGAGCGGGCGGCGCACGCCCTGGCGGACCTCCCCGAGCCCGTGCAGTGATCCCCTGACGGCCCACTCCCCTCCCCTTCTCCCCTCAACGCAAGGGAACCCACCGTGACCAGACTCAGCGTCGAGATGCTGGCAGCGGACGCACCCGAGCCGATCACCTCGGCCGGCCACGCTCAGCTGGGCATCGCCGTCCTGGCGGGCATCGCCGTCATCGTCCTGCTCATCACCAAGTTCAGACTGCACGCCTTCCTGGCGCTGACACTCGGGGCGCTGACGCTCGGCGCGCTCGCCGGGGCGCCGCTCGACAAGGTCCTCATCAGCTTCAGCGCCGGCCTCGGCTCCACGGTCGCCGGCGTCGGTGTGCTGATCGCCCTCGGCGCGATCCTCGGCAAGATGCTCGCCGACTCGGGCGGCGCCGACCAGATCGTCGACACCATCCTCGACAAGGCCGGCGGACGGTCCATGCCGTGGGCGATGGTGCTGATCGCCTCCGTGATCGGGCTGCCGCTGTTCTTCGAGGTCGGCATCGTGCTGCTGATCCCCGTGGTACTGATGGTCGCCAAGCGCGGCAACTACTCGCTGATGCGCATCGGTATCCCGGCGCTCGCGGGCCTGTCCGTGATGCACGGCCTGGTGCCGCCGCACCCCGGTCCGCTGGTCGCGATCGACGCCGTCCAGGCCGACCTGGGCGTGACGCTGGCGCTCGGCGTGCTCGTCGCCATACCCACGGTCATCATCGCCGGTCCGGTGTTCTCCAAGTACGCGGCCCGCTGGGTGGACGTCCCCGCCCCCGACAACATGATCCCTCAGCGCGCCTCCGACGAGCTCGACAAGCGGCCCGGCTTCGGCGCCACGCTGTTCACGGTCCTGCTGCCGGTGATCCTTATGCTCGCCAAGGCGCTGGTCGACATCGTCGTGGACGACCCCGAGAACCCGGTCCAGCGCGTCTTCGACGTCATCGGCGCCCCGATGATCGCTCTGCTCGCCTCGGTGCTGGTCGGCATCTTCACGCTGCTGCGGCCCGCCGGGTTCTCCAGGGAGCGGATCTCGCCGCTCGTCGAGAAGAGCCTCATGCCGATCGCGGGCATCCTGCTGATCGTCGGCGCGGGCGGCGGCTTCAAGCAGACCCTGATCGACACCGGGGTGGGCCAGATGGTGCTGGACATCTCCGAGGACTGGGCGATTCCCGCGCTGCTGCTGGCCTGGCTGATCGCCGTGGCGATCCGGCTGGCGACCGGTTCGGCGACGGTGGCGACGGTCTCGGCCGCCGGTCTGGTCGCCCCGCTCGCGGCCGACATGTCGAGCACGCACGCCGCCCTGCTGGTCCTCGCCATCGGTGCCGGCTCGCTGTTCTTCAGCCACGTCAACGACGCCGGGTTCTGGATGGTGAAGGAGTACTTCGGGCTGAGTGTCGGCCAGAACATCAAGACCTGGTCGGTCATGGAGACGATCATCTCCGTGGTCGCCGGCGGCATCGTCCTTCTGTTGTCCCTCGTGATCTAGGAGTGCCGCGGCGATGACGGCTCAGGGCGGGGTCGTCGTGCAGGTGGGGATGCTGCCGCCCGGGCACAGTCGGTTCGCGGGGCACCTCGTGGTGAGCCGGGAGATCGAGCTGCGGGGGACGTGCCGGTTCGACGCGGAGTTCGACGAGGCGTTGGCCCTGCTGGCGGTGAAGCCGGCGTTCGACGGGCTGATCAGTGCGGTGGTTCCGGTGGCGGACGCCGCGTCCGCGTTCGCGCCGGCCGCTGATCGGAGCCGGGCTTGCAAGGTGCTGTTGGATTTCGCCTCGGCGCCGTAGGGGGTTGTCGTCGTGGGCGGGTGCGGGTGCGGGTGCGGGTCCGTTCGTGGTTGTCCGCGTTCCCCGCGCCCCTGGGCAACCTACCCGCGCCACAAAGGGTGCTCCCGGTCCGCCCACTCGCTGCTCACCTTGCCCGTGCGCATGCCCCTTCTGGACTCCGGGTCCGCCAGGGCCATGCCGATGTGGCCGGCCAGGACGATGCCGATGGTGAGGGCCAGCCAGTCGTGCACGAAGGTCGCGCTGGTGCGCCAGAGGAGGGGGGTGAGGTGGGTGAACCACATCATCAGGCCCGTGCCGAGCATGACGAGGGTGGCACCGGCGATCCAGGAGGCGTAGAGCTTCTGGCCGGCGTTGAACTTGCCCGCCGGGCGGGACGCGGGGCGTCTGTCGCAGTGCAGGGCGGCGCGCAGCCAGGTGCGGTCGTGCGGGGCGAAGCGGTTGATGCGGCCCAGGTCGGCTCGGAAAGCGCGGGAGGCGAGGCCGGCCAGGACGGGAACGGGCAGGGCCAGACCCGACCACTGGTGCAGGGTGACGACCAAGGCCCGGCGGCCCACGAGTTCGGCGAGCTGGGGGACGTAGAGGCAGGCCGCCGTGACCACGCAGACGCCCATCAGTGCGGCCGTGGCGCGGTGGATCCAGCGCTGCGCCGTGCTGAAGCGCCGGATCTCGACCGTCGATGACGGTGTCTCAGCTCGTAGGCTCATCGTCCCGTCCGTTCGAGCGGCCCACCCAGGCGTCGATGTCGTAGCCGCGCTCCTCCCAGTAGCCCGGCCGGACCTCGTCGGTGACGGTGATGCCGGAGAGCCACTTGGCGGACTTGTAGAAGTACATGGGGGCCACGTAGAGGCGGACCGGGCCGCCGTGGGAGTGGCCGAGGTCCTTGTCCTGCATACGCAGGGCGACCAGGACGTCCGCGCGGCGGGCCTGGTCGAGGGTGAGGCTCTCGGTGTACGTGCCGTCGAAGCAGGTGAACCGGATGGCCTTGGCCGTGGGGCGGACCCTGGCGGCGTCCAGGAGCCGGGACAGGCGGACGCCCTCGAAGGGGGTGTCGGGGACGCGCCAGCCGGTGACGCACTGGACGTCGCGGACCATGCGGGTCTGGGGCAGGGCCCTGAGGTCGGCGAGGGTGTAGGTGGCCGGGCGGTCGACCAGGCCGTCGATCGTGAGGCGGTAGCTGCGGGCGTTCTTCCGGGGGACGGACGAGGCGACCGAGTAGTAGCGGAAGCCGCCGCCGTTGGGGAGCAGGCCGGTCAGGCCCGTGGGGTCCTTGTCGGCGGCGCCGCCGAGGAAGCCCTCCAGACCGCGTTGCAGCGGGGGCGCGGCGGCGACGCCGGCGGCGCCCAGGGCGAGGGTGCCGAGGAAGACGCGACGGCCGATCGGGGTGCCCCGTTCCTCGGGGTGGTCTTCTCTCACACCCTTGTCCACGTCCTCGTTCACGCACCCATTCGAGCACCCGCGGCCCCTTCGGGACAGGGATCGCGGGTGCTCGTCAGAATTCCGTAACCACTTCTTACGGGGGCGTGGTCAGGAGGACGCCGCCTTGTCCAGCTGGAACGCCTCGTTGCCCAGCCCGATCCGGGCGTGCTTCTCGGGGGCGCGGGCGCGCAGCACCAGGCCGAGGACCAGGCCGGCGGCCAGGGCGAGGCCGATCACGCCGGGCAGCATCCAGCTCAGGGAGGAGTCCGGGCCGGCGCCGACCAGCACCTCGAAGTCCTTCACCGTGTAGCCGGCGATCACCAGCAGGGCGACGCCCGCCAGCGCGGAGGTGACCAGACGCCAGGCCTGGGCGCCGGCGGCGCCGCGGCGGACGAAGAAGGCGACGACCGACAGGGAGGCCGCCGCCATCAGGACGATCACGCCGAGGGCGCCGATGTTGCCGAGCCAGGTGAACAGCCGCAGGACGGGCACGGTCGGGTCGCCGGCCGGCTTGTCGTCGGCGATCGCGAAGGCGATCACGACCACCACGGCCACGGTGCTCTGCAGCAGCGAGCCGGTGCCGGGGGCTCCGCTGCTGCCGCTGGTGCGCCCGAAGGCGGCGGGCAGCAGCCCCTCGCGCCCCATGGCGAAGGCGTACCGGGCGACGACGTTGTGGAAGCTGAGGAGCGCGGCGAACATGCCGGTGACGAACAGTACGTGCAGGACGTCCGTGAAGGTGCCGCCGAGGCGGGACTCGGTGAGGAAGAACAGCAGTCCGGCGCTCTGCTTCTGGGCTGTGCCGACGATGGCGGCCGGTCCGGTGGCGACCGTCAGGGCCCAGCTGCTCAGCGCGAAGAAGACGGCGACCCCGCCGACGGCGAGGAACATCACGCGCGGCACCAGTACGTGCGGGCGGCTGGTCTCCTCGGCGTACACCGGGGCCTGCTCGAAGCCGAGGAAGGCGGCGACGCAGAAGCACAGCGCGGTGCCGACACCGGCCCCGGTGAGGGTGTCGGGGTTGAAGGCGTGCAGTGACAGTCCCTCCTTGCCGGGGTCGGCGAGGGCGGCGACGTCGAAGATCACCACGAGGAGCACCTCGATGACGAGCAGCACCCCGAGCACGCGCGCGTTGACGTCGATCTTCAGCCAGCCCAGCAGGCCGACGGCGATGGCGGCCACGAGGGCCGGTATCCACCAGGCGACCTCGATCCCGGCGTAGGTGGCGAGGAGCCCGGAGACCTCGAAGCCGAAGATGCCGTAGATGCCGATCTGGAGCGCGTTGTAGGCGACGAGGGCGACCAGGGCGGCGCCCGCGCCGGCGGTGCCGCCGAGGCCGCGGGAGATGTACGCGTAGAAGGCGCCCGCGTTGTGGACGTGGCGGCTCATCTCGGCGTAGCCCACGCTGAAGAGGACCAGGACGGTCCCGAGGACGACGAAGAGCAGCGGCTGGCCGACGATGCCCATCACCGCGAATGTGGTGGGCATGACACCCGCGACCACCATGAGCGGGGCGGTCGCGGCGAGGACGGAGAGCAGCAGTCCCCCGGTGCCGAGGCGGTCGGCGCGCAGGGCGCGCTCCTGCCCCTTGAAGGTACTGATGTCGCCACCGGGGGCGGCTGTGCTCGTGCGCGAACTGTCCGTGGTCATCGGCGTCCTCACTTGTGGGGTACGGGGGGTCAGGCCGTGCCGAGCGCGCCGGCGCGGGCGGCGGCGAAAGCGGTGTGCGGGTCGCGGTCCGGGTACGACCAGGGCGCCGGGGTGGCGTAGCGGTCGATCCGGTGGAACAGGGCGGCTGCCTCGGCACCCCGCCCCTCGCAGACCTTGGCGTGGGCGAGGAAGTTCAGGTCGATCAGCCGCCGCGGGTGTCCCTCCTGCTCCCACTCCAGCCACCAGTCGAAGGCGGCCTTCATCACCTGCCGGGCGCGGCGGCCGGTCCAGTGGCCCGAGGCGGCCGGGTCGGCCGGTTCGTGCCCGGCGGCGGCCAGGACGCGGTAGCGCTCGGCGTGGGCGATGACCGGCAGGATCGCCAGCGGGGAGTCGGCGGGTGCCTGTTCGGCGGCCCAGGTGGCGAAGTCGTAGGCCTCGTGCAGCGGGTCCGGGCCGGCCTCCGTGCGGCGTGCCGCGAGCCGGGCGACCATCAGGTGGTGGGCGTGGTGATGGTCGGCGTACCGGCCACGGACCTGCTCGAAGGTCCGGACCATGTCCTGGTCGGTGCCGACCGCGCACTCCAGCATGAGCAGGCCGAGCCAGGGCGTGGGGTCGGCGGGGACGCGGTCGGCGGCCTGTCGGCAGGCCTCACGGGCGCGGGCCGGTTTGCCCTTTCCGTGCAGGGCGCGCCTGACCTGGGCGAGGGCGAGCAAGGTGGGGGCATCGGCCGATTCCGGTTCGGCGAGCAGCCACTCACGGGCCCAGGCGGCGCAGTACGGCTCCCGCGCGAGGACAGTGACCCGGTGGCCGCGCCGGTCCCAGTCGTCGCCCGTGTGGACCAGCAGGGAGCGGGCGTTCTGCCATCGGCCCTGCGCCAGCGCGGCGCGCGCGGCCACGAGTTCGGCGTCGTCGAGGGCCTCGTCGAAGGCCTGCGCCGTACGTCTGCGGCCACGGCCGAAGGGAGGCGGGGGTGGGGACACCGCGGGACTTCCTCACGCGCTCTTCTTGTGTTCCGGCTCACGGCGACCGATGGGGCGCGCGTGTGCGCACTGCCATGAGCCGATCACAGACAGCAAATCCCCCGCCAACGGTTGACGTCAAGGGGCGCCGTGGCGTTACACGCGTCAATTGACGGCGCACGTGAGGCCCCTGTGACCGAAGGGGAGCCGGAGGGACTCTGTGGCCGCCATCCGATTTACCCGTTTCGCCCTTTGTGACGTGCGTCATAGCGTCACCCACGAGCGCCCCCGACGATGGCATGACGTACGGGCGCGCCGGGCGGAGCCGGCCGGCACAGTCGGCCCTTACGCAACCGTGACCCGACCTGACGATCGAGGTACACCGCGTGTCGGTTCTAGTTCTGGCGCTCGCTCTGAGCGCCGCCTGCTGTCTGGGCTTCGGCTTCGTCCTGCAGCAGAACGCAGCTCAGCGTGCCCCGCTGAGCGACTTCCTCTCCTTCCGGCTGCTGATCGACCTGGTGAAGGTGCCGCGCTGGCTCGGCGGCATCGGCCTGATGGTGGTCGGCACGGCACTGGGCGCCGCGGCGCTGGGGCAGGGCGAGCTCTCCCTGGTGGAGCCGCTGCTGGCGACGAACCTGCTGTTCGCGCTCGCACTGTCCCGCAGGCAGACCCGGCAGCCGCTGGGCCGCCAGGGCTGGTCGGGCCTGCTGCTGCTGGCCGGCGGAGTGACGGCGTTCATCGTGGCGGGGCAACCGGAGAGCGGCACCGCGACGGCCGATCCGGTGCGGCAGTGGCTCATCATCGGGGTCATGATCGGACTGGCCCTGCTGCTCACGGCGCGGGGCAAGCGGCGCCGGCTGAGCTCCGGCCCGGTACTGCTGGCCCTGGCCGCCGGGCTGCTGTACGGCGTACAGGACGCACTGACCCGGGTCAGCGGGCAGAAGTTCACCGAGGGCGGCTTCGCCGAGCTGATGACCGGCTGGCAGCCGTACGCGGTCCTCGCGCTCGGCGTCACCGGCCTGGTCCTCGTGCAGAGCGCCTTCGAGACCGCGTCCCTGCGCAAGTCGCTGCCCGCTCTGACCGCGGCCCAGCCGCTCGCCGGGATCATCTGCGGCGTCGGCTTCCTGGGCGACCGGCTGCGGACCGACGCCCTGGCGCTCGGCTGGGAGGCCGGCGGCCTGCTGGCCGTGGTCGCCGGGATCGTGCTGCTGGGTCTGCATCCGGCGATGCCGACGGGAACGGCGCCGGAGCGTGCACGGGTCGCCACGCCCGCGGTGAGCCCGGCGTCACTCTGACGGCCCCTCCCCCGCTCCCGGTCCGCGCCCTGCTTGGATGAGGGCATGAGTGCCGCTGACGAGATCCTCGACATCGTCGACGAGAACGACCGGGTCGTCGGGCAGTCCCCCCGGGGCGAGGCCTACGCCCGGGGACTGCGGCACCGCTGCGTGTTCATCCAGGCCCGGGACGCCGAGGGCCGGATCTTCGTACACCGGCGGACGCCGGCCAAGCAGGTCTTCCCCTCTCTCTACGACATGTTCGTCGGCGGAGTCGTCGGCGCGGGCGAGGCCTACGACGCGGCGGCCCTGCGCGAGGCCGAGGAGGAACTGGGCGTGACCGGCCTGCCGGCCCCACACCACCTCTTCACCTTCCTCTACGACGACGGCACGGGCCGGTCCTGGTGGTCGGCGGTGTACGAGGTGCGCTGCGAGCTGCCCGTCCAGCCGCAGGCCGAAGAGGTCGCCTGGCACGACTTCCTGCCCGAGGACGAGGTGGAACGGCGTCTGGGCGACTGGGAGTGGGTGCCGGACGGACTGGCGGCCTACGAGCGGCTCAAGGCATTCCGCTCGGGGAGCTGAGCGCACCCGCCCCGAGCCGGGCGGGAAACCGCGCAGCGGGCGCTCCCCCGCGGTGCCGCCGCTGAACGGGCTGTCACCCGGCGCGGACACGGGGCCGTGCCGGTACCGGTGGTCCAGCAGCCCCTTCGCCACCTCGGGAGCCTCCTCCGCCGGCACGCCGACGGCCGTGAGCGCTGCCGGCATCCGCTCCACCGCCTCCTCGACGGGTAGCGGGCGGCACCGGCCACGCCCGGCGGGGCGGCTGCCGGGTAGGGTCGCGCACGTGATCGAGTTCGTACGGAACGTCCGGTTGTGGTTCGCGCCCGCGGAGGTCCGGGAGGACGGCGATACGCCCGACTACCGGTTCTCGCTGGCGAACGAACGCACCTTCCTGGCCTGGCTGCGCACCGCGCTGGCGCTGATCGGCGGCGGCTTCGCCGTGGACCAGTTCCTGCCGGACCTGCGCTGGGGCTGGCGGGTCGGGCTGGCGCTCGCGCTGCTGGCCGCGGGCGTGCTGTGCTCGCTGCGGGCGGTCAACCACTGGGTACGCTGCGAGCGGGCCATGCGGCGGGGCGAGGACCTGCCGGTCTCCCGGTTCCCGGCGCTGCTGAGCCTGGTCGTCGCGGTCGTGGCCGTCGCCATGGTCCTGGTGGTGCTCGTGGGGTGGGAGGGGTGAGCGGGCCGGCGGCCCGCCGGCGGGATCCCGACCGCGACCCGGGGCTGCAGCCGGAGCGGACCCGGCTGGCGTGGCGGCGTACGACCCTGTCGGGCGCCGTGGCCACCGTGCTCGCCGTGAGGACCGCGCTGCACGGCGGACTTTCGGTGCCCCGGATTCTCGCGTGCGCCCTGTGCTGTGTGCTCTGGCTGGGCTTCCTGCTCATCGCCCACCGTCGGCTCCGCACGCTCGCGGCCACCCCGAGCCCCGCGGCGTTCACGCCCCGGCACGCCGCGGCCGCGGTGGTGTGCACGGTGGCGATTGCGGTGTGCGGGGCGGCACTCGTGCTCTAGGACGACCCCAGGACGCCCCGGGCCTCATTCACCGTCGCTCTCCCAGTCCACCGTCACGACGATCTTGCCGCGGGTCCGGCCCTCCTGGCTCAGCCGGTGCGCGTCCGCCGCCCGCTCCAGGGGGAAGGTCTCGTGGAGGTGCACACTGAGGACACCCTGCTCGGCCAGTTCCGTCAGCCGCAGGAGGTCCTCGGCGTCGGGGCGGACGAAGTGGTAGCGGCCGCCGTAGTTCACGACGCCGTTGTCGGCGATCGACACCAGGCGGCCCTCGGGGGCCAGCAGGTTCGCCGAGGCCTTCAGCGCGTCCCCGCCGACCGTGTCGAACGCCGCGTCCACACCCTCGGGCGCCAGCCCGCGCACCCGCTCGCCGAGGCCCTCGCCGTACGTCACCGGCTCCCCGCCGAGGCCGCGCACGAAGTCGTGGTTGTGCTCACTCGCCGTGCCGATCACCCGCGCGCCGAGGTGGCTGGCGAGTTGCACGGCGATCGAGCCGACGCCGCCGGCCGCGGCGTGCACCAGGACGGTCTCGCCCCGCCTCACCCGCAGCAGCTTGGTGAGCACCTGGTGGGCGGTGAGGCCGGCCAGCGGCAGCCCGGCCGCCTCCTCGAAGGAGAGGTTGCGCGGCTTGCGGGCGAGCGTGCGCAGGGGTGCGGCCACGTACTCGGCGAAGGTGCCGCGGGAGAGGAAGTCCTCCCGTACGTAGCCGATGACCTCGTCCCCGACGTCGAACTCCGAGACGGCGGCGCCGGGACGTACGACGACACCCGAGACGTCCCAGCCGGGCACCACGGGGAAGACAGGGGCGATGAGCCCGTCGAGGTACCCCTCACGGGCCTTCCAGTCGATGGGGTTCACGGCTGCCGCCCGCACCTTCACCAGCACCGCGTCCGGGCCGACCACCGGGTCGCGCACCTCACCGAACGCCAGCACCTCGGGTCCGCCGTACCGTGAGTAGCTGATGGCCTTCATGGCTTTGACCTTCCGGGTTCGCGGGGCGGCACGCAAGCCGGATGGCCTGAACGAAGCGGCAGGAACCTCCCGGGCGCCCCGCGGGGGGAATGATCGGCCTATCGTGGCTCCGATCACGTTTCGGTCCCGCTCTGGACGACATACCGACCGGTCGGCATCATGAGTCGGGAACTGTTCGCCTGCCCGTAGGAGCGATTCATGAGCCCCGACCACCCGCCCGGACTCGATCTCGACCGGTTGCGCGGCCTGCTCGACCGCGAGCGGCCCGGCCTGGTGACCGGCCCGCTGTCCGGCCGGCTGATCGAGGGCGGACGGTCGAACCTCACCTACGCGGTCTGCGACGGCGCCTCCCGCTGGGTCGTCCGACGGCCCCCGCTCGGTCACGTCCTGGCCACCGCGCACGACATGAAGCGCGAGCACCGGGTGATCAGCGCACTGCACCCGACCGCCGTGCCGGTGCCGCGGCCGGTGCTGCTGTGCGAGGACGAGGAGGTGCTCGGGTCGCCGTTCTACGTCATGGAGTTCGTCGACGGCACCCCCTACCGCACGGCCGACCAGCTCGTCCCGCTCGGCCCGGAGCGCACCCGGGGCGCGATGCTGAACCTGGTCGACACGCTGGTGGAGCTGCACGCGGTCGACCCGGGCGAGGTGGGTCTGGCGGACTTCGGCCGGCCCGAGGGCTTCCTGGACCGGCAGCTGCGGCGCTGGGGCAAGCAGCTGGACGCCTCCCGCAACCGCGACCTGGACGGCATCGACGAGCTGCACGCCGCCCTCGGGCGCGAGCTGCCCCACTCCCCCGCCCCCGCCGTGGTGCACGGCGACTACCGGCTCGACAACGTGCTGATCGGCGAGGACGACTCAATCAGGGCCATCCTCGACTGGGAGATGTCGACGCTCGGCGACCCGCTCACCGACCTCGGCCTGCTGGTGATGTACAGCATGCCGCTGGGCATGCCCGAGTCGCCCGTCTCGACGACCGCCGAGGCCCCCGGGCATCCGGCGCCGTCCGAACTCATCGAGCGGTACGCCGCGCGCTCGGGGCGCGACGTCTTGGCCGTCTCCTGGTACACGGCGTTCGCCTGGTTCAAGCTCGCCGTGATCCTCGAGGGCATCCACTACCGCTACACGCTGGGCCAGACGGTCGGGCTCGGCTTCGACCGCATCGGCGACCTCGTGCCCGTCTTCGTCCGGCACGGACTGACCACGCTTCACGAAGGCCTCCAGGAGGGCTGATCCGTATGGACTTCGCTTTCGACGCGCGCACCGAAGAGCTGCGCGCCAGACTCCTCGCCTTCATGGACGAGTACGTCTACCCCGCCGAGGCGGTCGCGGACGAGCAGCGCGCCCGGCTCGCCTCGCCGTGGGAGACGGTGCCCGTGGTGGAGGAACTGAAGGCCGAGGCCCGCAGGCAGGGCCTGTGGAACCTCTTCCTGCCGGACTCCGAGTACGGGGCCGGGCTCACCAACCTCCAGTACGCGCCGCTCGCCGAGATCATGGGCCGCTCGCCGCAGCTGGCGCCGACGGTGACGAACTGCGCGGCACCCGACACCGGCAACATGGAGGTGCTCACACAGTTCGGCGACGAGCAGCAGCGCAAGCAGTGGCTGGAGCCGCTGCTGGCCGGCGAGATCCGCTCGGCGTTCGCGATGACCGAGCCGGAGGTGGCCTCCTCGGACGCCACGAACATCACGACGCATATCGAGCGGGCCTCCGACGGCACGGACGAGTACGTCATCACCGGCCGCAAGTGGTACATCTCCGGGGCCATGCACCCCGACTGCAAGATCTTCATCGTGATGGGCAAGACCGACCCGGACGGCGAGGACATCCGCCGCCAGCAGTCGATGGTGCTGGTGCCGCGCGACACCCCGGGCGTCACCGTCAAGCGGGCCATGCGGGTGTTCGGGTACGAGGACCACTACCACGGCGGTCACGCCGAGGTGGTCTTCGACCACGCGCGCGTGCCGGTGGCGAACCTGATCGGTGAGGAGGGCGGGGGTTTCGCCATCGCGCAGGCGCGGCTCGGGCCCGGGCGGATCCACCACTGCATGCGGCTGATCGGCATGGCGGAGCGGGCGATCGAGCTGATGTGCCGGCGGGCCGTGTCGCGGACCGCGTTCGGGAAGGCACTGGCGCAGCAGGGCGTGGTGCACAACTGGATCGCGGACGCGCGGGTGACGGTGGAGCAGTTGCGTCTGCTGGTGCTGAAGACCGCGTGGCTGATGGACACGGTGGGCAACCGGGGGGCGCACACCGAGATCCAGTCCATCAAGATCGCGACGCCGCGGGCGGTGGTGGACATCCTCGACCGGGCGATCCAGCTGCACGGGGCGGGTGGGGTGAGCCAGGACTTCCCGCTGGCGGAGCTGTACGCCGCGGCGCGGACGCTGATGATCGCGGACGGGCCGGACGAGGTGCATCAGCGGTCGCTGGCCCGGCGGGAGCTGAAGCGGTACCTCTGACGCGGCGCGGGCGGTGGGGGTTCGTCGCCCCCGCCGCCCTGGCCCCCAACGGCCTGAACGGCCTCGGCCTCAAGACGCCGGACGGGCCGGGTGCCCGGAAGTCCTTACGGGCGCAGGGCGCGCAGCAGCAGGTCGGCCAGGTGGTCGGCGACCTGCTGGGGCGTGAGGGGGCCGTCGGGGCGGTACCACGTGGACAGGTGGTGGATCGAGCCGAAGTGGTAGTCGACGACCAGGTCCGCCGGAGTCGCCTGGGAGAAGACGCCCGACTGCTGGCCCTCCTCGATCAGCGCGCGGAAGCGTTCGTGGTAGCGCCGCCGCTCGGCACGCACCTGCTTGTTCTTCTCCGGGCTCAGATGGTGCATCGACCGCCAGAAGATCATCGCGTCGTCGAGGTTGTCGATCGTCGTCACCACGACGTCCGCCGCCGCGGCCCGCAACCGCTTCTCCACCGGCTCGTCGGCGCCCGCCACCGCGTCCAGCCGCTCCTGCTGGATGCGCAGCACCCGCGCGTACACCTCGTGCAGGAGGTCGTCCTTGGAGCCGAAGTAGTGGTACAGCGCCCCTTTGGTCACACCGGCCGCCTCGACGATCTCCTGCACCGAGGTGCGGTCGTAGCCCTGCTCGGCGAAGAGCCGGGTGGCGGCGGCCAGGAGCCGCTGCGGGACGGGAGTGCCGTCCGAGTCCGTGGTCCTGGGCACTGCCGCCACCTGCCTTTCCGTTCAGCTGTCAGTTGCCGCGCGTCCGGGAACGAAGCTCCCGACGGAGGATCTTCCCACTGGCCGTCTTCGGCAAGTCCGGCAGGATCTCCACCTGGCGCGGATATTTGTAGGCGGCCAGTCTCTCCTTGCAGTAGGCGGCGAGCGCATCCGGGTCCGTCGCAGCGTCCGGACGCAGGCTGACGTACGCCTTGACGGTCTCCCCGCGGTAGCCGTCGGGTACGCCGACGACCGCGGCCTCGCGTACCGCCGGGTGCGTGTAGAGCACGTCCTCGACCTCGCGCGGCCACACCTTGAAGCCGGACGCGTTGATCATGTCCTTCTTGCGGTCGACGACGTACAGCCAGCCCCGCTCGTCCATGAAGCCGATGTCGCCGGTGCGCAGTTCGGCGCCGGGGAAGGTCTCGGCGGTGGCGTCGGGGCGCCGCCAGTAGCCCGGCACGACCTGCGGGCCGCGGACGGCGATCTCGCCCTGCTCTCCGAAGGGCACCTCGTCGCCGCTGTCGTCGACGATCCGTACGACTGTGTCGGGGCCGGGCAGGCCCACGGCGAGGGTCCCGGAGACCGGGTCGACGGGCGCCTCCAAGCCGGGCGGCACGGATGCGCAGGGGGCGGTGCACTCGGTCAGCCCGTAGCCGTTGCGGAGGTACGGCCCGAAGCCCGCCCGGAACTTCTCCACCAGCGCGGGCGGCAGCGGGGCGCCGCCGGAGGAGATCACCCGAAAGGAGGAGAAGTGGTCGCGGGTGACGGACGGGTGGGCGGCCAGCGCCATGAAGGCCGTGGACGGGCCGACGGTGTAGTGCGGCCGGTGCTCGGCGAACGCGTCGAGCACCACGCCCGGCTCGAAGCGGTAGGCGAGCACGAGCGTGCCCCCGCTGTTCAGGCAGGCGCCGAACTGGCAGACCATGCCGGTGATGTGGAAGAGCGGCGCCAGCGCGAAGTACACGGGCCGCTCGGGCAGGCCGAGGCCCGTGCGCTGCCGCTCGGCGTTGTACATGATGTTGGCGTGCGTGTTGGTGGCGCCCTTGGGTGTGCCGCTGGTGCCCGAGGTGTAGCTGATCAGCGCGAGGTCGGAGGGGGCGGGGTCCCGGTCCCCGGGCGCCTTGTGCCCGGCCCGCGCCACGGCCTCCAGGTCGTCCGCGTCCGGGGCCTGCGGGAGCCGCTCGAAGGTCAGCACGCGCGCGTCGCCGCGCGTCTGGAAGTCCAGCTCGCATCCGGTGAGCACGACCCGCACGGGCGAGTCCGCCGCCGTCTCACGCAGGTACGACTCCCAGGCCCGGTCCGAGCAGATGAGCGCGGCGACCTCGGCGTCCCGCAGGACGTGGGCCACCTCGCCCGACTTGTACATCGGGTTGACGGGCACGACGACCGCGCCCGCCTTCCAGGCGCCGAGCACGGCGAGCACGAAGTGCGGGGAGTTCTGCAGCAGGACCGCGACCCGGTCGCCGCGCTCCAGTCCGCGCGCCACGAGGTGCCCGGCGACGGAGTCGCTGAGCTCGTCGACGTCCCGGTAGGTCAGGCGCCCGTCGAAGTAGGCCAGGAGGTCGCTGCCGGGCGTCTCGGCCACGGCCCGGCGCAGGGCGTGCACGAGGGAGCCGGCGGGGCTGATCGCGCCCTTCTGGGCGTCGCTCAGCAGGTCCAACCAGGGTTTGGCTGCGTAACGGGATTCGGTCACCGGTTCTTCTCCCACTGCTGCTGGATGCGGTTCATGCCGGTCAGCCATCGGTCGGGGTCACCGGCCCGGGCCTGATAGTAGGCGGCGGCCTCGGGATGCGGCAGGATCAGGAACCGGTCCTCCTCGATGCCCTTCACCAGGGCGTCCGCCACGGCCTCCGGCTCGATCGCGGTCGGCTGGAGCACCAGGTCGCCCGCGCTGCCGGTGGCGGCCAGCATGTCGGTGCGCACGCCCTGCGGGCAGATGGCGTGCACCTTCACACCCCGGTGCCGGTACGTCAGGGACAGCCACTCGGCGAAGGCGAGCGTCCCGTGCTTGGTGACGGCGTAGGGCGCCGCGCCGATCATCGTGAGCAGCCCGGCGGCGGACACGGTGGAGACGAAACGTCCCCTTCCTCGCTCCAGCCAGTCGGGCAGCAGCGCATGGGCGGCCCGGACGTGCGCCATGACGTTCACGTCCCAGGAGGCGGCCCAGGCCGTCTCGTCCAGTGGCCCGTCGGCGTTCCCGCCCTCGAAGGCGACACCGGCGTTCGCACAGTAGACGTCGACGTTCCCGTCGAGCGCGTCCCGGGCGGCCCCGACGATCGCCGAGGCGTCGCCGGCCAGGGCGGTCCCCCCGATCTCGTCGGCGACGAGCTCGGCCCGCCCGGCGTCCAGGTCGTTGACGACGACCCGGGCCCCTTCGGCGGCGAAGCGCCGGGCGAGCGCGGCCCCGATTCCGCTCCCGGCCCCCGTGACGACGACCCCGGACCCTTGAAAGGCACCCACCATCGGTCTCCTTAGACGCGGCTCTGCAACAGCGTCAGACTAACCGGTCGGTATGTACCAGGGAAGGGATGCTCCGGCGACGCCCCGGAAGGGGCGCGGGGCGGAACCCATGTGCGGCTCACCCGCGTGGGGGCGGCCGAGCCGCAACCGGCCCGCAGGCTCCCCAGGGCCGGAGGGAGCACATACCGTGCCCATGCCGACCGGTCCCGCTCCCTCAAGGAGGTCACCGCATGCGCCCCTCACGACGAGCCGTCCTCACCGCGGCCACGGCGGCAGCCGTGTCCGCCGCACCCGCCGCAGCCGTCACACCCGTCGCCGCGACCCAGCGTCACCGGGGACCGCGCACCGGCTTCGAACGCCTCGCCCGCGACGGCTACGCCCTGCTCGACGGCCGGAAGACCGGGATCGTCACCAACCCCACCGGCGTCACCCGGGACGTGCGCCACATCGTCGACGTCATGCACGCGGACGACCGCGTCGACCTCACCGCCGTCTTCGGCCCGGAGCACGGCTTCCGCGGCACCGCCCAGGCCGGCGGCTCCGAGGGCCGCTACGACGACCCGGCGACGGGCCTGCCCGTCTACGACACGTACCTCAAGAGCGGCCGCCCGCTCGCCGACATCTTCACCGCGTCCGGCGTGGACACGGTCGTCTTCGACATCCAGGACGTCGGCGCCCGCTTCTACACGTACATCTGGACGCTGTACGACTGCATGGAGGCCGCGCGGCTCGCGGAGAAGCGGTTCGTGGTGCTGGACCGGCCCAACCCGGTGACCGGACGGGCGGCCCTGGGTCCCGTCCTGCACAGGGAGTTCGCCTCGTTCGTCGGACGGCAGCCCATCTCCCAGGCGCACGGCATGACCGTCGCCGAGCTGGCGCGGCTGTTCAACGGGGAGTTCCTGACCGAGCCCGTGCCGCTGGAGACCGTCACGATGTCGGGCTGGAAGCGCTCGGCGTTCTACGACGCCTCCGGACTGCCCTGGGTGCCGCCGAGCCCCAACATGCCCACGCCGGACACCGCCCTGGTCTACGCGGGGACGTGTCTGTTCGAGGGCACGAACCTGTCGGAGGGGCGGGGCACGACCCGGCCGTTCGAACTGCTGGGCGCGGAGGGCATCGACCGGCGCTGGGCCGCCGAGGCGAACGGACTCGGCCTGCCGGGAGTGCGTTTCAGGGAGGCCTACTTCGCGCCGGTCTTCTCGAAGTTCCAGGGCAGGACGATCGGCGGTGTGCAGGTCCATGTGCACGACCGGGCCGCCTTCGATCCCGTACGCACGGGGATCGCCCTGCTGGTGACCGCCAAGCGGGTCTGGAGCGGTTTCGCCTGGCGCCCGGACAACTGGATCGACAAGCTCACCGGCAGCACGCGCGTACGCACGATGATCGACGCCGGCGCGGACACCGACGAGGTCGTCGCCGGGTGGCAGGACGAGCTGGCGGCCTTCCGCAGGATGCGGCGGAAGTACCTTCTCTACCGCTGACGGCGAACCGGAGATGATCACCGGGCCTCGGCGGCGGCCCGCGTGAGCACCGCGGTGCGCCGGACGCTTCGGGCTCCACGCCATGCAGCGGGTGCGGGCGGTGCCGGGCACGCGCGCATCCCCTCGCCGAGGCCCCGGAGGCGGGACCGCCCCCGCCCCGGGGTGCGTGAACGGCGCCGCGGCCACGTGGCCGGACGCGACGGCCCGCCGGCCGGCGCGCTCAGCGACGTCCCGCACGAGGAGCCGGCCCGGCTGGTGCCGGCGGCGGGCCGCATCCGCTGACCCGCCGCCCACCGCGCGTCACCGGTGCGAGGTGAACTCCACGACCTGCTGGTAGGTCGGCCGGTTCTGCCAGCTGATGGTGGTGTGCTTGATGCCGCCGAGGGTGCGGTGGCTGATCGAGTCGGCGCACCACTGGTCGCCCGCCGGGCACACGTCGTCGCCGGGGTAGACCTGAGCCGCGGTCTTGCCGGCCGCCTCCTTCAGGGTGGCGAGGAGGGCGTCGCGGCAGGCGCCGAGGCTGCCGTCGCCGCAGTACGTGCGGGCCAGGGGGCCCTTCACCTGCTCGCCGAGGACGGCCCGGATGTCCTTGTCGACGTAGCTCCACCAGCCGTACTGGAAGGAGCTTCCGGCGTGCGAGCCGGTCGGGCCGTGCGCGGCCGACGGGGACTCGTCGACGGGCAGGTTGGCGGTCATGGCCGTGTACAGCTCGCTGCCGAGGCCCGGTTGGAACTCGGCCTTGACCAGCAGCGGCCACCAGGCGTCCAGGATGCGGATCGCGTCGGCGTCGGCGTACTTCCTGGAGCCGGCCGTGGTCTCGGTGCGCTTGCCGCCGGCCGCCACCCAGGCCTGGAGTCTGCTCACGGCCGCCGCGGCGGCGGGATCCGTGACCGGCGCGCTGCCGACCACCTTCAGCAGCCGGGGCAGGACGTCCTCCGCCCGCAGGTCGGTGATCCCGGCGTCCGCCATGGCCCGCACCAGCGCGGCCCGGGTCACCCCGCCCCGCTGGACCAGCTTCCTGACCCGGTCCTCGAGGAGGTTGCCGCGGTGCACGGAGCCGTTGCCCCAGGGCGCGGTCGCGTAGTCCTCGGCCTGCTTGTTGTTCCAGGAGATGTAGTAGTCCTGGTCGATGGAGTGGGGGTGGGCGGAGGGCGGGGTGTAGTCGGCGGTGTTGGTCGCCGGGTCCCAGCCGCGCCACTCGTACGCCGGCCGCGCCCACGCCGGGAACTCGGCGTCGACGCCGGTGGCGCGCACCGGGTTGTCGCCGCTGTTGTAGTACGCGGTGTGCTCGGAGTCGGCGTAGAACCAGTTGAAGGTGTAGTTGATGTGCTGCACCGCCTTCTGGAAGTCCTCCGGGCCCTTGACGTAGCCGGGGTCGTTCAGCATCTGGAAGCCGATGATGGAGTCGGCCTCGTGCAGGAAGGACGAGCGCAGGGTGGTGTAGGCGACCTTCTTGCCGCCGACCGTCGCGCGGTGGTCGACGGGCCCGTACTTGGTGCGCCACACCCGCATCGTGTACGAACCGGCCGCGGTGCCGTCGGCGACGGTCGGCTTCCAGGCGTTCTTCTGCTCGACCTTCTCCATCGGCGTGCAGGTGCCGCGGTAGAGGTAGTGGTAGTCGTCCTGGCACAGTTCGACGGCGTACGTGTCGATGATGTCCTGGCCGGAGGTCGTGGCGCTCCACGCGTAGTCCTGGCCGCGGCCGAGTTCGACGTAGAAACTCAGGCCCGCGAAGGAGGCGCCGCGGGCGCTGATGCCCGGGCCCTGGAGTTCCTGGAGCAGCAGCAGCTGGGGGGCGAAGTAGCCGGTCTGCGGGCCGAACACGGCGACGGGGTGGCCGGATGCGGTGTGCTCGCCGCTGACCACGAGGGCGTTGGACATGCCGCGTTTGGCGGACGACAGGGCCGCCTCGGCCGCCTCGCGGGACGCGCCGGTGGCGCCGGCGGTGGCTGCGCTGCCGGTGCGGTCGTACACGAGGGGCTCCGGCTTCACCGAGCCGGCGTCGGGCAGGGCCGTCCCCTGCGGGGTGTCCGGCCTCGTGGCGTAGGGGAAGCTGCCGTCGTGCTGGGTGAGGACGGCCTCCGGGTCGTTGCGCATCCGGAAGGACTCCCAGACCTTGGTGCCCTCGGTGACGCCGTACTTCTCCTGGGCGGCCAGGAGCGAGATCGCGTTGTTCACCTCGCCGCCTCCACCGGAGCCGAAGAGCGCCCCGATGACCGAGGCCAGCGCGACCAGGTCGGTGATCTTGAAGGGCTCTATCCTCCCGGCGTTGGTGACCGAGTCCTTGTGCCCGGTGAGGACGTACTCGCCGGGGAAGTAGCGGCCCTTGTCGGAGGCGTCGATGTAGGCGTTGATGCCTTCGAGGTAGGCCCTGGCGTCGGCGAGGGCCTGCTCGCCGCGCTCGCCGTTGGTGGCGGCGACGTTGTCGATCTGTGCCTGGAGATCGGCCTCGGTGTAGGGAGCGTGCCGCCAGAACTGCTGCTCCAGGCCCTGGTTGGAGGGCGCGCCGCCCGCGAAGGACGTCAGCTGTCCGCGCCCGACGTGCCGGAAGACGTCCATCAGCCACAGCCGGTCCTGGGCGGCCGCGTAGCCGGCGCCGAACTCCGTGCCGTAGCGGGTGGTGCCGGTGATGTGCGGCACACCGGTCTTCTTGTCCCGGACGATCGTCACGTCGTCTCGCCCGGCGGGTCTGACGGTGGAGGCGACCTGATCGGCGGGCACCCCGAAGGACGCGTCGTTGAAGAAGGTGTTGATCTTGTCGTTGGTGAGGCCGGTGTAGCCCTTGGCGAGGCCGGCATAGGGCCCGAGCTGGTCGTCGGCGTGCTCGGGCTGGGTGCCGAAGGCCTGGTTGAGAAGGATCTGGGCGAGGGTGGCGTTGCCGTTCTGACCGGGCGGGAGGATGTCCGAACACTGGTTGCCGCAATGGTCGTTCGGGGCGGCCGCGACCCGCGCGGTCTCCGTCTCCGAGGCGGCGGCGGGGGCAAGCGGCGACAAGAGACCTGCGATCAGGGCGCATACCGAAGCGGTCTTCAGGAACCCGGGGATTCCGCGGGGAGTTCTCATTCTGCCGAGAAGGGTGCGTGGGTGACGCCGGCGCATGGGGGTTCCTCCCGTGGGGTGGGCGGGGCGTTACCGCCGGTATCCCCACGATTGAAGATGAACAAGCGTCACTTTCGGAAGTCAGCACAACAGGCACACGGACCGGGGGAGTCGACACGCGAGCCTCTTCGGAGGGCTTATGGAGGCCATTTGAAATCGGATGGAGCCGATTCGCTTGTCGATACGTCTATTCGACGACGTCCTTACGACGACGCCGAAGTGACCGGATTTCAGGTGCAGGTGTGACGGAGGTGCAGGACGATGGCCGGTTTCCGAAGTCTGGCGAGACAGGTCCGCGATCCGCGGTGCGATCTGGCCTTGCGACGGTATTCGCTGCGCAAGTGCCTTGAAAGGTTCGCCCCTTACGGGCACAGGGCGACCTGGGACCACCTGTGCTCCCGGGCAGGGTTCGGTCCCGAGGACCGCTCCCCCGATCCGGTGCGGCTCGTGGCCGCACTGGACGAACTGGAGGAGGCGCGGGCGGTCTGGCTGGCCTACGAGGTCGAGTTCGCCGAGCGCCGCAAGAAGGAGAAGCACGACGGGCTGCGCAGGCCGGGCAGCGTGGACGACTGGCACCGGCTGACCTGGGGCGGGTTCGGTGTGGCGTGGTGCGACGATCCGGCGGTCCACCCCCGTGAACCGCTGGCCGAGGTACTGCGCCGGCTGATCGCCGCGCTGGAGCGCGAACCGGGCTCGGAGTGCCCGGTGTGCGGCGGTGCGCAGCTCACCTGGAGGTACGGCCTGGACCACGAGCCCTCGGCGGGTCCCGTCTGCGTGGACTGCGGAATCCTGGTACCGCGTCCCGTACTCACCCCCGAGGCCCTGGCGGACGCCAGGCGGGCCAGGTTGCTGGTGTCGGCTTGACGGACGCGGGTGCGCGGGGGGCGCCGGGGATGCGGCACCCCCACTGTCGGTGGGGCCTGACACCATCGTCGGCATGGTGCAGGTGTGTCTGAACGGTCCGCGGACCGCCGCCGACGGTACGGCGGTGCCGCTGACGCCCGAATCCATGGCCGAGTCCGCCGCCGACGCCGTCGCGGCCGGGGCCACGGACATCCATGTCCATCCCAAGACGCCGTGCGGGCGGGACACGCTGTCGCCGCGGGTGCTCGCGGTGACGTTGTCGGCGATCCGGGCGCGGGTGCCGGTGCCGGTGGGTGTGACCACGGGGGCGTGGGCCGAGCCGGACCCTGCCGCCAGGCTGGAGCGGATACGGGGCTGGACCGTCCTGCCCGACCACGCCTCGGTCAACTGGCATGAGCCCGGGGCGGAGGAGGTCGCCGCCCTGCTCCTCGGTCTCGGGGTGGGTGTGGAGGCCGGCGTCTGGTCCGGGACGGACGGCACGGAGCGGTTCGCCGCCTCGCCGCTGGGGCCGAAGGTGCTGCGGGTCCTGGCCGAGGTGACGGACACCGACCCGTCGAGTGCGGTGGAATCCGCCCGGGCGTTGCTGTCCGGCCTTGGCGCCGCCCACGGTCGCCCTGTCCTGCTGCACGGGGAGGACGGGGGCGCGTGGCCGGTGCTGCGGCTCGCGGGGAGGCTGGGGTTGGCCACGCGGGTCGGGCTGGAGGATGTGCTGGTCCTGCCGGACGGGCACCGGGCTGGTTCCAACGCGGAGTTGGTCGCGGCGGCGCTGATCGAGCACGGGGGCGGATAGACGCCGGCCGCGCGGGGCGCCGGCCAGGTGCGCCAGCGCCCAGCAGTTGAAGACCCCATCGCGCCGCTCCGAGGACGGACACCCCCGGCGCGGCCCCGACCCATCACCCGGCGACAGGCGACACGCGGCAGACGCCGGCAGCGCACCGCCACCCCACCCGCGCAACCGCTACGCGTCGCCCCCACCCTCGCGTTCCACCATCAGGCGCGAACCAGCCAGCCGTTCACCGAACACGTCCCCCGGGTTGGACAGGACGCACGTGTCGAGGGACAGACACCCGCAGCCGATGCAGTCGGTGAGGTGGTCCCGGAGGCGGTTCAACTGCTTGATGCGCTCGTCCAGCTCCGAACGCCAGGCCTCCGACAGGTGCGCCCAGTCCTCCCGAGTCGGCGTGCGCTCCTCGGGAAGCTCCGCCAGCGCCTCGCGAATCGTCGCCAGCGGGATACCGACCCGCTGCGCGGCCCGGATGAACGCGACCCGGCGCAGCGTGTCACGCGTGTAGCGGCGCTGGTTGCCCGCCGTCCGACGACTGCTGATCAGGCCCTTGGACTCATAGAAGTGCAGGGCGGAAACGGCGGCTCCGCTGCGCGCCGCGAGCTGGCCGACCGTGAGCTCATGGATCTTCTCTGAAATCTGAGGCACCCCTCGAACCCTACCGAGTCCGTTGACACAGGTGCCGAGGCCGACCATGCTAAGCAGTCGCTTAGACCTAGCGCACGCAGTCTCCCCGTACACGAGAGGCCTGGACGACATGGCACAGCCGAGGATCTTCACGTCCGTCGACGACCTGAAGGCGGCGGTGGGCGAACAGCTGGGGTACACCGACTGGCTCGACGTCGACCAGAAGCGGATCGACCTCTTCGCCGAGGCCACCGGCGACCACCAGTGGATCCACGTCGACCCCGAGAAGGCCGCCGCGGGCCCCTTCGGCACCACCATCGCGCACGGCTATCTGACCCTGTCGCTGCTCCCTCTCTTCGGCCCCCGGCTGATCTCCGTCGAGGGCGTGAAGATGGGCGTCAACTACGGCACGAACAAGGTCCGCTTCCCCGCACCCGTCCCCGTCGGCTCCCGCCTGCGCGCCACCGCGACGATCACCTGCGTCGACGACGTGCCGGGCGGCGTCCAGGTGACCGTCGCCTTCACCGTGGAACGCGAGGGCGGCGACAAGCCCGTCTGCGTCGCCGAGTCCGTCTCGCGCTACTACTTCTGAGGCACGGCCCCCGGGCCCGCCACCCCGACCATCCGCAGCACGAGGTCGGCGTACAGCGCGCCGACCTCCTCCGGCGTCCGGGGCCCGTCTACGTTGAACCACCGGGCCACGTCGATGCACAGCGACAGCACCGCCAGCGTCGTCCCGTGCACGTCGATGACCTCGAACTCGCCCGACCGCACGCCCTCCTCGATGATCCCGCGTACCTCCGCGTCGACCTGGCGCCGCAGCGCGAGGATCTCGGCGCGGGCGTCGGGCCCGAGCGAGTCGAGTTCGTACTGCACGACCCGCGCGGTGGTCCGGCCGCCCGCGTGCCAGCGCACGAAGGAGCTGACCGCGTCGGCGAGCCGCTCGGCCGGGCTGCCCTCGCGACGGGACGCCGTCCGCAGGATCTCCACGGCCTTCTCGTGCCCGATCCTGCTGATGCGGTGCAGCAGCTCTTCCTTGGTCTTGTAGTGGATGTAGAGCGCGGCCGGGCTCATCCCGGCGCGACCCGCGATGTCACGGGTCGTCGTGGCGTGGTAGCCACGCTCGGCGAAGGCCTCCACCGCGGCGATCAGCAGCCGCCGCGCCGCGTCGGGCGTGACCTCGCCCCACGCCTGCGCCTCGCCGCCGGCCGTCTCCTCCGCCGTACTCATCACTCGCCCCTCTCCACTGACAGGGACAACACCATACCGCCGAAGGTGAGCGGTCGCTTAGTCCGGCCGGCAGGCGCGAGCGTCGGCGCGACCGCGCACTCCGGCCGGTCAGTGCTTCTCGAAGGGGCCGTACGAGGGCGCCGCCGCCCCCTCCTGCCGGTCCCGGATCACCTTGGCGAGGGTGAAGGAGGAGGTGACCAGGTACAGGACTGCGATGGCGAGGAAGCCCCGCACCCAGGCGTCGGCGCTCAGCTGGTAGATGCCGACCGCGGTGGCCGCCATGGCGACGGAGAAGGAGGCGACGGCCTGGCCGTAGAAGGCGGCCGTGTTCTGCTGCTTGCTGCCCGGTGTCTCACTCATGGGGCAAGTTTCCGGCGGACGCGGCCCGCGCCACATCCGCCGAAGTACTCAGGCGCGTACTCAGAACGCCGAGACCCCCGTCAGCGCCCGCCCGATGACCAGCTTCTGGATCTGGCTCGTGCCCTCGTAGAGGGTCATCACGCGGGCGTCCCGAAGCAGCTTGCCCGCCGGGTACTCGTCGATGTAGCCGTACCCGCCGAAGACCTGCAGGGCGTTGTTCGCGGCGCGGACGGCCGCCTCCGAGGCGAACAGCTTGGCCTTGGACGACTCGACGGCGAACGGCTGCCCCCGGTCGACCAGATCGGCGACCCGCCAGGTAAGCAGCCGGGCGGCGTCGACGTCCAGGGCGATGTCGCTGATCAGCTCCTGGATGAGCTGGTGGTGGGCGATGGTCCTGCCGAACTGCTCGCGCTCGCCCGCGTACCGCACCGCCGCGTCCAGCGCCGCCTGGGCTATCCCGACGCACCCGGCCGCAACGGACATCCGGCCCTTGGCGAGGGCGGACATCGCGACGGAGAACCCCTTGCCCTCCTCCCCGAGCATCGCGGAGGCCGGTACGCGCACGTCCTCCAGGGCGAGTTCGGCGGTGGCCTGGCCGCGCAGTCCGAGCTTGCCGTGGATGGCGCGGCGGGTCAGGCCGGGCGTGTCGGCCGGGACGAGGAAGGCGGAGACGCCCTTGTGGCCAGGGGCGTCCGTGGAGCGGGCGAATAGGAGGACGACATCGGCCCAGGTGCCGTTGGTGATGAACGTCTTGGTGCCGTTGATGACGTAGTCACCGCCGTCGCGTACGGCCCGGGTCGTGAGGTTGCCCGCGTCCGATCCGGTGCCGGGCTCGGTCAGGCCGAAGCAGCCGACCGACTCGCCGGACGTCAGCCCCGGCAGCCAGCGCCGCTTCTGCTCCTCGCTCCCCCAGGCGGCGACGGTCTTGGCGACGAGCCCCAGCGAGACGGAGACGATGCCGCGCACGGACGAGTCGCCCCGGCCGAGCTCCTCCGTGACCAGGCAGTACGCGAGGTGGTCACCGCCGGAGCCGCCGTACTCCTCGTCGATCGTCAGCCCCAGGAAGCCGACCTCCCCGAGTTTCTTGACGATCGCGCGGTCGACCTCCTCGGCGCGGTCCCACTCGACGACGTTCGGGGTGATCTCCCGCTCCACGAAGTCCCGCGCGAGCCGCCGTACCGCGCTCTGCTCCTCGCTGAGCTCCAGATTCACCACGAGTCACCCCATTTGAAAGCCGTACATTTAAATTAGCACTGCTAGTTTTGTGTCCACCCCTACTATGTGCGCCATGGCCCGACCGCGCAAGCCCCTGCTCAGCACTGACCGGATCGTCGAGACGGCCCGCGCGCTCGTGGACGCCGAGGGCCTCGCGGCCGTCTCCACGCGGCGGCTCGCCGCCGAACTGGGGGTCAGCGGGCCCTCGCTCTACAACCACTTCCGCACCAAGGACGAGATCCTGGAGGCGGTCGCCGACTCGGTGAGCGGCCAGGTGGACCTGTCCATGTTCCAGGACGGCCGGGACTGGCGGACCGCGCTGCACGACTGGGCCGTCTCCTACCGGGCCGCGCTGCGCGACCACCCGAACATCGTCCCGGTACTGGCCAGCGGCCCCGGCCGCCGCCCGGCGGGCCTGCGCCTCGCGGACGCCGTCTACGGCGCGATGGTCGACGCGGGCTGGCCGCCGGCACAGGCCACCTCCATCGGCGCGCTGATGCGGTACTTCGTGATGGGCTCCGCGCTCGGCTCCTTCGCCGGGGGCTTCGTGAACGACGCGAGCGCCTACGACCCGGCCGACTACCCCCACCTCCAGCAGGCCCACCTGCTCGCCGAGCAGCAGGAGAAGATCGACGAGCGTGCCTTCGAGACCGGGCTGACGGCCCTGCTGGACGGGCTGGCGCGGCAGTACGAGCAGGTGCGGCGGAGCGCGTAGCACCCGGCGGGGACACTTCGGCGACGGCCGAAGAGTCCGTGTTCCATGCTGAGGGCATGACGACGACGGACCCGCGGGCCACGGCCCTGGCACGGCTCGCCGCGCTGTTCGCGGACGAGACCCGCGCCGCGTGCCTGCTGGCGCTGCTCGACGGGCGGGCCTGGACCGCGAGCGAACTGGCGCGGCACGCGGGTGTCGCCGCGTCGACGCTGAGCGAGCACCTCGGCAGGCTCGTCGCGGGCGGGCTGCTCGCCGAGGAGCGGCAGGGCCGGCACCGGTAAACGTCCGGCTGGCCGGCACGCGGGTCGCGCAGCTGGTGGAGGACCTGGCCGCGCAGGTCTCCCCGGGTCCGGCCCCGCGGCCGCGGAACCTGCGGGAGTCGAGCGCCGGTTCGGCGATGGCCCGGGGCCGCACCTGCTACGACCATCTGGCCGGGCGGCTCGGCATCGCGGTCACGGACGCGCTGACCGCGCGCGGGCTGCTGCAGCAGGAGACCGGGTTCGCGCTCACCGACGCCGGGCTGGCGTGGTTCGAGTCGGCCGGCATCGGCCTCGACCGGCGTGGCCGGCGCCCCCTGGCCCGTGCCTGTCTCGACTGGACCGAACGCCGGCCCCATCTCGCGGGCGTCGCGGGCGCGGCCCTGTGCCGGCACGCCCTGGAGACGGGGTGGTGCGTACGCGTCGGCTCCGAGCGGGCCGTGAAGGTGACGGCGGCCGGTGAGCGGGACCTCTTCGCCCTCCTGGGCGTGGAGGCGACAGCACTGCGCTGACCCCGTCCGCGGGGCGGCGCGTCCCGTCCGACATCCGCGAGTGTCCGCAAGGCCTCCCCTCCCAGCCTCAGGAGCATGATGAACCACTCCTCGTCCCGTCCCGCCCGCCGGGGTGAGCTGCTGGCCGCCGGTGCGGCAGCGGTCACCGTCGTCCTGTGGGCGTCCGCCTTCGTCTCGATCCGCAGCGCGGGCGACGCGTACTCGCCGGGCGCGCTGGCGCTCGGGCGGCTGCTGGCGGGGGCGCTGACGCTGGGGGTGATCTGCCTGCTGCGGCGGGAGACCTGGCCGCCGCGCCCGGCCTGGCGCGGGATCGCGATATCCGGCCTGCTCTGGTTCGGCTTCTACATGATCGCCCTCAACTGGGGCGAGCAGCAGGTCGACGCGGGTACGGCCGCCCTGGTCGTGAACACCGGCCCGATCCTGATCGCGCTGCTCGGGGCCCGGCTGCTCGGTGACCCGATGCCGCCGCGGCTGCTGGCGGGAATGGCGGTGTCGTTCGCCGGCGCGGTGACCGTCGGATTGTCGATGTCCGGCGAGGGCGGCTCCTCGGTGCTGGGTGTGGTGCTGTGCCTGCTGGCGGCGGTCGCGTACGCCGGTGGTGTCGTGGCGCAGAAGCCGGCGCTCGGCACGGCGAGCCCGTTGCAAGTGACGACGTTCGGCTGCCTGGTCGGCGCGGTGGTGTGCCTGCCGTTCGCGGGGCAGCTCGTCCGGGAGGCCGCCGCCGCGCCGGCCTCAGCGACGCTCAACATGGTCTACCTGGGCGTCTTCCCGACCGCCCTGGCCTTCACCACGTGGGCGTACGCGCTGTCCCGGACGACCGCGAGCCGGATGGGCGCGACGACGTACGCGGCGCCCGCGCTGGTCGTCCTGATGTCCTGGCTGTTCCTCGGCGAGGTGCCAGGGGTTCTCACGCTGATCGGCGGTGTGCTGTGCCTGGCGGGCGTGGCGGTCTCCCGGTCCCGGGCGCGGCCGGCGGCCGGGACCGGGGCCATCACCGGGGCCGGGGATCCGGGAGCGGTTCCGGATCCCCGGCCCGGGCGGACGCCGGACTCGGCCCGCTGAGCCGGACTCAGCCCGCCGGTTCGGCGTCCGCCTCGGCCTCGGGCGTGGCCTCCGGCTCCGCCGAACGCGCCCGGTCCGCGAGCACCTTGATCGACACCAGGGCGATCACCGAGAGCGCGATGATGTAGCCGGACACCGCCATCGAGGTGCCTGTGGCCTCCAGCAGCAGCACCATGACGAAGGGGGCGAGCCCGCCGCCGGCGACGGCCGCGATCTGGTAGCCGAGGGAGGCGCCGGTGTAGCGCATCTCGGGCGTGAACAGCTCGGCGAACAGGGCGGCCTGGGGGCCGTACATGATACTCAGGAAGCAGCTGGCGACGAAGGTGCCGACCGCGAGCCACAGCAGCGAGCCGGTGTCGATCAGCAGGAACAGCGGTACGGCCCACAGGGCGATGCCGGCCGCGCCGAAGGCGTAGATCCGGATGCGGCCGACGCGGTCGGAGAGCGCGGCGGCGGCCGGGATCAGCACGAGCTGGGTGAGGCTGACGCAGAGCGAGACCATGAGCACCGGGCCCTTGGCCATGCCCAGCTCGCGGGTCGTGTAGTCCAGGACGCCGGTGATGAGGATATAGAAGGTCGCGGTGTTCACGGCGAAGGAGCCGCCGGCCAGGAGCACCGTGCCGAGGTGGCCGCGCAGGATGGTGCGCAGCGGCGAGCTCTGCTCGGACTTCTCCTTCTCGGCGAGCGCCCGTTCGGCCTCCCGGAACGCCGGGGTCTCTTCGACGCGGGTGTGGATGTACCAGGCGAGGCCGAGGACGAGCAGGCCGACCAGGAACGGCACGCGCCAGCCCCAGGCGGCGAACGCCGAGTCGGTGGTGAGCGCGCCGGCCGCCAGGAAGACGGTGTTGGCGGTGACCACGCCGATGGGGACGCCGAGCTGGACGACGCTGCCGTAGACGCCGCGCTTGCCCTCCGGGGCGTACTCGGTGGCCAGGAGCATCGCGCCGCCCCACTGGGCGCCGACGGCGACGCCCTGGGCGATCCTGAGCAGGACCAGCAGGATCGGGGCGGCGACGCCGATCGTGTCGTACGTCGGCAGCAGGCCGATGCCGGTGGTGGCCACGCCCATGAGAGTGAGGGCGAGCACCAGCATCGGCTTGCGGCCGCGCTTGTCGCCGAGGTGGCCGGCGACGATGCCGCCGATGGGGCGGGCGAGGAAGCCGACGGCGAAGGTGGCGAACGAGGCGAGGACGCCCGCGGTGGCGCTGCCGGCGGGGAAGTAGAGATCGCCGAGGACGAGGGCGGCGGCGATGCCGAAGACGAAGTAGTCGTACCACTCGACGGCCGAGGCGAGCGCCGCGGCGGTGGCCACCCGGCGGCGGTTGCCGACGGCTGGCGTGGTGGTGGCGGGCTGAGCGGAAGGTGCCGTGTCCATGCGGTGCACACGCTCCGGGGGTGCGGGGACTGAACCGGGGGGTGGCTCGGGTTCCGGGGAACATACTGACCGGACGGTATGGCCGTCAACGGGTCGTGCACGAGGACTTTTGCCTGTACGTGGCACTCAGTGCGGGTCCGGGCATGCCCGAGACCCCGGCCTCGCGGGGAGGCCGGGGTGCGGGAGGAGTGGGGCTGCGCCTGGGCTAACGCCGCGACAGGCGACGTTCGCCCCGTCGCGGCACTAGAACACGACCAGTGCGCGGCCGCCCTTGCCCGCCAGCATGTTCTCGAAGGCCGCCGGGATGCCGTCGAGGGAGATGCGTTCCGTCACCAGGGCGCTCAGGTCGAGGCGGCCCGCCCGGACGTGTCCGGCCAGGGCCGGAAGGTCCCGCGCCGGGTCGGAGTTGCCGTAGACGCAGCCGGAGAGGGTTCGGCCCCAGTGGAAGATCTCCAGGGCGTTGAAGGTGACCTGCTGGTCCTTGCCGCCGATGCCGACGACCGTGGTGCGGCCGCCGCGGCGGGTGGAGTCCCAGGCCGTGCGGATGGTGATCGCGCGGCCGGCGCACTCGACGGCCACGTCAACGCCCTGCTTGCCGGTGAGGGCGCGGATCTCGCGGGCGGTGTTCTCGGAGGCGATGACGTAGTCGGTGGCGCCGGCCGCCCGGGCCAGCTCCTCCTTCTCCGCGGACACGTCCACCGCGACGATCTTCGAGGCGCCCGCGATCCGGGCCGCCTGCAGGGCCGCGAGGCCCACTCCCCCGACGCCGAACACCGCGACCGTCTCGCCCTGCCGGACCCGGGCCGAGTGGTGGACGGCGCCGTAGCCGGTGAGGACCGCGCAGCCGAGGAGGGCCGCGTCGGCGAGCGGGACGCCGTCCGGGGCGGGCAGGACACAGGAGGCGGAGACGACCGTCTCCTCGGCGAACGCCGCGACGTTCAGCCCGGGGTGGAGGGCGGTGCCCTCGGTGGTGCGGGCGTAGACGTCGGCGGCGCCGTTCAGGGCGTTGGCGCACAGCCAGACCTCGCCGAGCGAGCAGGCGTGGCAGGCGCCGCAGGACGGGGCCCAGTTGAGGACGACCCCGTCGCCGGGCGCGACGTGGGTGACCCCCTCACCGACGGAGACGACCGTGCCGGCGCCCTCGTGGCCGAGGACGGCGGGGACGGGCACGCGCATGGTGCCGTTGGACAGGGACAGGTCGGAGTGGCAGACCCCGGCGGCGGCGAGCCGGACGCGGACCTGGCCCGGTCCGGGGTCGGGCAGGTCGATGCCGGTGATCTCCAGCGGGGAGCCCACGGCGGGCAGGACGGCGGCGCGAACAGCCATGGCGGAAGGGACTCCCCTGACTAGAACTGGAGGGACTTGGTCTGGAGGTACTCGGCCAGGCCGTGCACGCCGAGTTCGCGGCCCACGCCCGACTGCTTGTAGCCGCCGAAGGGAGCGAGCGGGTTGAACCGGCCGCCGTTGATGTCGACCTGGCCGGTCTCCATCCGCCGCGCGAACGCCACCGCCTCGGCCTCGTCCCCGGCCCAGACGGCGCCGGCCAGCCCGTAGACCGTGCCGTTGGCGATGCGCAGGGCGTCCTCCTCGTCCTCGTACCTGAGGATCGACAGGACCGGGCCGAAGATCTCCTCCTGCGCGATGGCCATGTCCTCGGTGACATCGGCGAAGACGGTCGGACTGACGAAGTAGCCCGTCTCGCGCCGGGCTTCGGGCCCGCCGGCGACCAGGCGGGCGCCTTCCGCGACGCCCTTCTCGATGTAGCCGCGCACCCGGGCCTGCTGCCCCGCGTTGACGACCGGGCCGATGCGGTCGCCGTACTTGGCGGCGGCCGTCGCGGCGAGCTCCACCGCCTCGTCGTACTGATCGCGGTGGACCAGCATCCGCGTCCAGGCGCTGCACGTCTGACCGGAGTTGGACATGACGTTGGCGACGCCGACGTTGACCGCCTTGGCGAGGTCGGCGGTCGGGAGGATGACGTTGGCGGACTTGCCGCCGAGTTCGAGGGCGACCTTCTTGACCTGGCTGGCGGCGATCGCGGCGATCCGGCGGCCGACGGCGGTGGAGCCGGTGAAGGAGAGCAGGTCGACGGCGGGGTGCTCGGCGAGGGCCTGGCCGGCGACCGGGCCGAGGCCGGTGACCAGGTTGAAGACGCCCGCCGGGAGACCGGCCTCGTGCACTGCGTCGGCGAAGAGGCGCGCCACCAGCGGGGTGTCCTCGGCGGGCTTCACGACCACCGTGCAGCCCGCCGCGAGGGCCGGTGCGACCTTGGCGACGATCTGGTGCAGCGGGTAGTTCCAGGGTGTGATCGCGGCCACGACGCCGACCGGCTCGTGGTGGACGACCGAGTTGCCGGTCTTCTCCTCGAAGGCGTACGTGGCCGCGAGCTCGGCGTAGGAGCCCGCGACCGCGATCGGCACGGCCGCGTGGACGGCCTGCGAGAACTTCAGGGGCGAGCCGAGTTCCGCCGTCACGGTCTCGGCGATCTCGTCCGCCCGGGCCACGAGCACGTCCCGCAGGGCCGCCAGACGGGCCGCGCGCTCGGCGGGCGGGGTCGCGGCCCACTCCGGCAACGCGGCGCGTGCGGCCCGTACCGCGGTGTCGACGTCCACTGCGGTGCCGGCCGGGACCGTGCCGATGACCTGCTCGTCGACCGGGTTCACGACCTCGATCACGTCCTGGCCGGCGGCGGGGCGCCAGGCGCCCTGGATGTACATGCCGTCGTGTGCCTTCATCGTGCTTCCTCCGGGGCGGGGCGTCGTCGTCCGGCACATAAACTAGCGGCGATAGTTTTCCGGCGCCAGACGTCCCGGGTTCCCGGGTCATCTCAGCACGGGGCCGGCCCCGTCCGGGTGTGCGGCTCCTCACTCCTCCAGGTCGGGCAGACGCGCCGGGTGCGGGCAGATGCGGTCGCCGTGCTGGTCGAAGACGAACAGATGGGCGAGGTCGACCAGGAGCGGCACCTGCATGCCGTGGCGGAGGGCCAGGTCCGGGGTGGTGCGGACGATGAGGTCGCCGGGCCCGCGGGGGTCGGCCGCCGCGGGGCGGGGCTCGGCGTCCCCGGGTGGTCCAGGGCCACGACGGGTCCCGCCCGGCCGGCTCCGGTCCGCTCCCGCAGCCGGGTGAGGACCGAGCCCTCGCGGCGGCGCCGCCGGACGGGGCGGCCGGGGCGGGGACGCGGGGCCTCCAGGTGCAGCTGGTGAGAAGGCGGACGGCCTGATTCGGCCACGGCCGGCGGCCGCCCGGGCCAGCGGATGCCCTGTCACCGTCCCGTCGAAAGGATGGCAGCCCCGCCCTGCGACGCGTCAGGAACCGCTCTTCCGGCGCAGCGCCACCCCGCACCAGCGGGCCCGCGGCACCCTCCGGGCTTCCTCTCCGCCCGCCTCCCCCGCCTCCCCCGGCTCCCCCAACTCCCCCGGCTCCCTCGGAGACCGCACGGCGACCCCGGCGGACATCAGGAGCAGCACCCCGAGCATCACGAACGGCGCCGCCACGCCCGCGACTCCGGCGATCAGTCCGGCCGCGGCGGGCGCGGCGACCTGGCCGAGCCGGTTGCCGGTCAGGCGCAGGGCGAGGGCCGTGGAGCGGGCGTCGTCGGGAGCGGCCTGGACGACCGTCGTCATGGACAGCGGCTGCCCGACACCGAGACAGAACCCGACCGCGACCAGGAGCACTCCGAGCGCCCACACCGGCACCGGCAGCGCGATGCCCGCGCACAGCAGGGCCGCCAGCAGACAGGTCACGGTGAGCAGCACGGTCCTGCCGAGCAGCCGCAGCAGGGGCGTCAGCACCAGACGGCAGGCGATCGTCGCCGCCGCTCGCAGACTCAGCAGGACGCCGATCACGGAGGGCGCGATGCCCCGGTGCTCGCCGACCACCGGCAGATAGGCGGTGAGGATGTCGGTCGCGGACAGCACGGCGAGGCTGATGAGGATGCCGGCCGGCACGCCCCGGGTGCGCAGGATGCGCCGGACCGGGACCCGGTCGCCCTTGTCCGCACGGGAGGCGGACGTCATACGGCGGTGTTCCGTGCGCCACAGCGAGGTGAACGCCACGGCCGCGGTCCCGCCCGCCACGATCAGGGCGAGCGCGCTGGTGCCCGCCATGTCCTCGCCGCCGATCAGCGCGCCCGCGGCGACGGGGCCGACCAGTTGGCCGAGCGCGGCGCCGATGGTGAAGTGGCCGAAGTTGCGGTCCTGTTCGTGCGGCGCGGACTGGCGGGCGACGAGGGACTGGGCGCCGATGACGAAGCACAGGTGGCCGAGGCCCATCACCCCGCTCCACAGGGCCATCGCCCCCAGGGAGTCCGCGACGCCGCTGAGCGCGCAGCCGCCGGAGATGAGGACCACCCCGAAGGGCAGCAGGGGCGCGCAGCGGCCGTGATCCGTACGGCGACCCAGGGGGACGGCCGCGAACAGCGGCAGCAGCGCGTACACACCGGCGATCAGACCGACCGCCCGCTCGTCCGCGCCCAGCGCGAGGGCCCGGTAGGAGACGGCGGGCCGGGCCATCGACACCGCCCCCTGCGCGAAGCTGAAGGCGATGACGAGGCGGAGCAGCCAGCCGCGGTTCCCACCGGGCCTCACGATGTCCTCCACGGCTGGATCGGACGAACGGTCAGATGATGCCGAACAGCATGCCCGCCCCGAGGATGACGAGACAGGTGAGGGCGGCCCACTTCACGACGAACTTCGTGTGGTCGCCGAACTCCACCCTCGCCATGCCGACCAGGACGTACACGGCCGGGACGAGCGGGCTGGACATGTGCAGCGGCTGGCCGACCAGGGAGGCGCGGGCCATCTCCAGCGGGGAGACCCCGTGCGCGGCTCCCGCCTCGGCGAGGATGGGCAGGACGCCGAAGTAGAAGCCGTCGTTCGACATGAAGTAGGTGAGCGGCAGACTGAGGACGCCGGTGACCAGGGCCATGTGCGGGCCCATGCTGCCGGGGATGACGTCCACCATCCACTTGGCCATGTGGTCGACCATGCCGGTGCCCTGGAGGACGCCGGTGAAGACGGCGGCGGCGAAGACCATGCCGGAGACGTTCAGGACGTTGTCGGCGTGGGCGGCCAGGCGGGCCTTCTGGTCGGGGATGTGCGGGAAGTTCACGGAGAGGACGAGCGCGGCGCCGAGCAGGAACAGCACCGGGATCGGCAGCAACTCCATGATCATGGCGGTGAGCAGGCCGACCGTGAGCAGCGCGTTGAACCAGTAGAGCTTGGGGCGCAGGGTGGCCCGGTTCGGGTCGAGGCCCTGGAAACTGCCGTCGTCCCCGGAGTCCGAGGAGTCCCCGGAACCTCCGGAGCCCCCGGCGGCCTCGGGGGCGTCCGTGCCGGCGCCACCCGTGACGCCTGTGCCGGCGCTGCTGCCGCCCTTGTGCATGGAGATCTCGCCGTCGCCGGAGCCGCCGGCGCCCACCAGGACCGTCTCGGCCTCCTTCTCCTCCTCCAGCACGTCGTCCAGCGTCAGCACACCCAGCCGCCTGCGCTCGCGCACACCGAGGACGTAGGAGAGGACGAAGATGAAGAGCAGGCCCACCAGGAGCGCCGGGATCATCGGGACGAAGATGTCGCTGGCGTCGAGCTTGAGCGCGGTCGCGGCACGGGCGGTCGGGCCGCCCCAGGGGAGGGTGTTCATCACGCCGTTGGCCATGGCGGCGACGCCGGTCATCACGACGAGGCTCATCTTCAGGCGCTTGTACAGCGGGTACATCGCCGAGACGGTGATCATGAAGGTGGTGGAGCCGTCGCCGTCCAGCGACACGATCGCGGCGAGCAGAGCCGTGCCCACGACGATCCGCATCGGGTCCGCTTTGCAGAATTTGAGGATGCCGCGGACGATCGGGTCGAAGAGACCGACATCGATCATCACACCGAAGTAGACGATCGCGAACATGAGCATCGCCGCGGTGGGGGCGAGGTCGGTCACGCCGTCGAGAACGTAGTCGCCGAGCTCGGCGCCCTTGCCGACGAACACGCAGAACAGCGCGGGAATCAGCACGAGCGCCGCGATCGGCGACATCTTCTTCATCATGATCAGGACCAGGAAGGTCGCGATCATGGCGAAGCCGAGGATGGTCAGCATGAGTGGATACCTAACGTTCGCCCTTGAACATCCCACCAGGGCCGGCGGTGTCCGAGACGTTAGGTCCCGTCAAGCAGCGTTAACAAGACGTTGACCTGCGAGCAATAAGCGCAAAACTGCTGGTCACAGCTTTGCTCAGGTCAGAGCGGTGCGCTTTTCGGGCTCGGCGCCGGCCCCCTGGACCGTCTCGGGGGCCACCTCGACCGGCACCCCGTTGAGAACCGCGTTGCCCGACAGGGGGTCGAGCAGACGGCCGTCGAGGAGCTGGTTGACGTTGACGCCGGGGTCCTTCGCGGCATGGCCGAGGCGGGTACCGGGGCGATCGTGGCCCCAGCCGTGCGGCAGGCTCACCACACCCCGGCGCACACCGTCGGTGACCTCGGCGGGGGCGGTCACCGCTCCCCCGGCGCCCTTCACGCGCACCGGTGCACCGTCCACGACGCCCAGCCGTTCGGCGTCCTCGGGGTGGATGTGCAGGGTGCAGCGGTTGGAACCGCCGGTGAGGGCGGGCACGTTGTGCATCCAGCTGTTGTTGGAGCGGAGGTGGCGGCGGCCGACCAGGACGAGCCCGTCGGGGCGTTCGGCCAGGGCCGCGCGCAGGCGGGGCAGGTCGTCCGCGATCGGGCCGGGCAGCAGCTCCACCGTGCCGCTGAGGGTCTTCAGCGGCTGCGGCAGGCGGGGCCGGAGCGGGCCGAGGTCGATGCCGTGCGGATGGGCGAGCAGCTTCTCCAGGCTCAGTCCGTCCGGTCGTACGCCGAAGCCGTCGCCGTAGGGGCCGAGGCGCAGCATCATGTCCAGCCGGCGCTCGGGGCCGGTGTCGCCGGTGAGCCGCGCGGCGAGCTCGCGGGGGTCGCGGCCGTGCACGGGCGAGTGCGGTTCCTTGACCGCCTTGCCGAGCGTCTGGTCGATGACCATCTGGTCGACGGCGGCGGGATCGGCTCCCCGCATGCCGGTCACGGCGAGGATCAGCCGGGCCAGGACCTCCGTCTCCGCCATGCGGCCCGGCTCCAGCGGGATCGCGGGGCGGGTGTAGCGGACCTGGTTGCGTACGGCGAGGGCGTTGAAGGCGAAGTCGTGGTGCGGGCTCTGGGAGGGCGGGGGCGGGGGCAGGACGACATGGGCGTGGCGCGAGGTCTCGTTGAGGTACGGGTCGACGCTGACCATGAAGTCGAGCGAGCCGAGCGCCTTGTCGAGCCGGTCGCCGTCGGGGGCGGACAGCACGGGATTGGCGGCCACGGCGATGACCGCGCGCACGGGCTCGCCCTCGTCGGTGGCCGTGTCGATCTCCTCCGCGAGGGCCGAGAGGGGCAGTTCGCCCTTCGCCTCGGGGTGCCGGCTCACCCGGGAGTGCCAGCGCCCGAGGGCGAAGCCGCGGCCGGGTCCGGCGGGGCGCGGGGTCTTGTCGGTGGCGGCCTGCGGGAAGAGTGCGCCGCCGGGCCGGTCGAGGTTGCCGGTGAGGATGTTCAGCACGTCGACGAGCCAGCTGGCGAGCGTGCCGTGCGGGACGGTGCAGCTGCCGATACGGCCGTAGACGGCGGCGGTGGGGGCGGCGGCGAGGTCACGGGCGAGGGCGCGGATGACGCCGGCCTCGACGTCACAGGCCCCGGCGACGGCCTCGGGGGTGAACTCCCGCAGTGCCTCGGACAGTTCCTCGAGGCCCCGCACGTGCGGCACCGGCTCGGCCAGGCCCTCGTCGAAGAGCACCCGGGCCATCGCCGCCAGCAGCAGCGCGTCGGTGCCGGGCCGGACGGCGACGTGCCGGTCGGCGAGCTTGGCGGTGCGGGTGCGCCGCGGGTCGATCACCACGAGGGTGCCGCCCCGGGCCTTGAGGGCCTTGAGCTTGCCCGGGAAGTCGGGGGCGGTGCACAGGCTCCCGTTGGACTCCAGCGGGTTGGCGCCGATGAGGAGCAGATGGTCGGTGCGGTCCAGGTCGGGCACCGGGATGGCGTTGGCGTCGCCGAAGAGCAGTCCGCTGGAGACGTGCTTGGGCATCTGGTCGACCGTGGAGGCGGTGAAGACGCTGCGCGTGCCGAGTCCGGCGAGCAGCACCGGCGGATAGAGGGCACCGGCCATGGTGTGCACGTTGGGGTTGCCGAGGACGACGCCGACCGCGTTCGGGCCGTACCGCTCGACGACGGGCCGGATGCCGGCGGCGACCGCGTCGAAGGCTTCCTCCCAGGTGGCCTCGCGCAGCTCGCCGTCCCTGCGCACGAGGGGGGTGCGCAGCCGGTCGGGGTCGGAGTCGACGGCGCCGAAGGAGGCGCCCTTGGGGCAGATGAACCCCTGGCTGAACACGTCGTCGCGGTCACCGCGGGCGTGGGTGACGCGCGTCCCCTCGATGGTGAGGGTCAGGCCGCAGGTGGCCTCGCACAGGGGGCAGATACGCAGGGCGGTGCGGGACACGGGTCCTCCCGGGACGGCGGCGACGGTGACGCGCGGATGCGCCCGAGCATACCGACCGGTATGAACGGAGGGGAGGCCCTGGCCGGGGTGAGCTCAGCCGAGCACCCGGGCCAGATAGGCCCGCAGCATCTCCCGGGCCTCCTCGATGATCTTCCGGTCCCCCTCCGGCGCGACCCGGAACGCCAGGTGGACGAGGGTGTCGGCGGTCTCCACGGCGATGAGGAAGATCCGGCGCAGATCGTCGTCAGGCTCGCGGCCGAGATAGCCGGAGAGCAGCTCGGTGAGGCGGTCGGCGACGCGGTGGTTGGGTTCGTCGTGGCGGACACCGACCGGGATCTGGTTGCCGAAGTCGACCAGGGAGAAGCCGGGCGCCGTGCGCTTCATGTCCAGGTACTCGTCGAGCACGGCGTCCATGGCCGTGCTCCAGCCCCCGCCGCCACCGGCCTCCCCGAGGCGCCGGGTCACACGCACGGTGTACCGCTCGAGGTTGCGCTGGGCCAGCGCGTCGGCCATCTGGCGCTTGTTGCCGAAGAAGCGGTAGACCGAGCCGATGGGGACGCCGGCCCGCTGGGCGACGGCGCGGGTGCTCAGGGCGTCGTAGCCGACCTCGTCGAGGAGGTCGGCGCAGGCGTCGAGGATCCTGGTCAGGCGTTCGGCGCTGCGCCGCTGCACGGGCGCACGACGGAGCGATGTGGCATGGGGCACGGGCTTCATGATGCCCTTCCGGCGCGGTCCGGTGAACCTCGCCCCCCGTTCCGCGACCGGCCGTCCGTCGCGCGGGGCCCCGCCTTCCGCCCCGCCTTCCGCCCGGCGCTCGCTTCCGGTGTCGCGCCCGGGTCCGGTGTCGCGCCCGGGTCCGGTGTCGCGCCCGGGTCCAGGTCCGGGGCCGCGCCCGGGTCCGGCCGATACGCGGTGATGTCGGCCGTGCTCTCCACCGGCTCGCCGTCCACCACCCACACCGTGCCGTCGTCGGCGTGGAGGCGGGCCGTGACGTGGTGGGTGCCGCGCGGGACGAGGTCGGCGGCCAGCCGGTACCCGGGGGCGCGGAGCCGGGCGACGAGACGGCCGTCGAGGTAGAGGTGCGCGAGGCCGCGCCCGGCCACCGCCCGGGCCGCCGCGCCGGCCGGCGAGAACCGGAAGTTCCGCACGGCCAGCCGTACGTCCCAGGCGCCCGCCGCATCGGGCTGCACCTCGATGGCGACGTCCGGGGCGCCCTCCCGCGCCACCTCGCGATAGGGCCGCCCTTCCGGGTCCCGGTCCTCCAGGAGCTTGCCCGCCGGCGTGGGAGACGCCCCGCCCTTCGGGGCATCACCACCGGAGCGGCAGCCCGCGGATCCGGCCAGAAGGACACAGACCACGAGCGCGGCGAGAAGTCCCCGTGTCCACGACATGCCCGGGAGCGTAGAACACGCGTCCGGCTGGGCGGATCGTCCTCAAGTCGGGTTCGAGTCATCCGTCAAGAGGAGCGCGCCCCACTTGCGTCGGAGAAAACGCAATCCTACGGTGTTGCATAGGAATCGGACCGCAAGGGAGCAGCGACCATGGGCGATGGGGGTACCACCCGCGCGAGCGGGTTCGAGCGTGAGGGAGCGCGGAAGACCGCCGAAGGGCTGACCTACCTCTCCGGCTTCGGCAACGAGCACAGCTCCGAGGCCGTCCCGGGCGCACTGCCCGAGGGCCGCAACTCGCCCCAGCGCACCCCGCTCGGGCTGTACGCGGAGCAGCTGAGCGGTACGGCCTTCACCGAGCCGCGGGCCCACAACCGCCGCTCCTGGCTGTACCGGATCCGCCCCTCGGCCGCGCACCCGGCGTTCACCCGGAGCCACAACGGCTCGATCCGCACCGCTCCCTTCACCCAGACCGTGCCCGACCCCAACCGGCTGCGCTGGAACCCGCTGCCCGACCCGGCGCCCGGGACCGACTTCCTGGCGGGTCTGTGGACCCTGGGGGGCAACGGCGACGCCACCCAGCGCACCGGCATCGCCGTGCACCTCTACACCGCCGACACGTCCATGGACCGGGTGTTCAGCGACGCCGACGGGGAGCTGCTGATCGTCCCGGAGCGCGGCGGGCTGCTGCTGCGCACGGAGTTCGGCCTGCTCCACGTGGAGCCGGGCCACGTGGCGCTCGTTCCGCGTGGGGTCCGCTTCCGTGTGGAGCTGCTGGACACCGCGTCCGACGGCGGGCCGGGCCCGACGGCCCGCGGTTATGTGTGCGAGAACTACGGCGCGCCCTTCCGCCTCCCCGACCTGGGCCCCATCGGCGCCAACGGGCTCGCCAACCCCCGGGACTTCCGCGCCCCGGTCGCAGCGTACGAGGACGTCGAGGGACCGGTGGAGGTGGTGAACAAGTTCTGCGGCAACCTGTGGACGGCCACTTACGACCACTCCCCCCTCGATGTCGTCGCCTGGCACGGCAACCATGTGCCGTACGTCTACGACCTGCGCCGGTTCAATGTGCTCGGCACCATCACCTACGACCACCCCGACCCGTCGATCTTCACGGTGCTGACGTCCCCGTCGGACACCCCGGGCCTGGCCAGTGTCGACTTCGTGGTGTTCGCCCCGCGCTGGCTGGTGGGCGAGGACACGTTCCGGCCGCCGTACTTCCACCGGAACGTGATGACCGAGTACATGGGCCTGATCGAGGGCGCGTACGACGCGAAGACGGCCGGAAAGGGGGGCTTCGTGCCGGGCGGCGGCTCGCTGCACAACATGATGTCGGCGCACGGACCGGACCGGGAGACGTTCGACCGGGCGAGCGCCGCCGAGCTGCGGCCGCAGAAGGTCGACGACGGCCTGGCGTTCATGTTCGAGACGCGCTGGCCGCTGACCCTGACGCCGCACGCGGCCCGGGCGGAGCACCTCCAGCAGCGCTACGACGACGTCTGGCAGGGCCTGGAGCGGCACTTCCGCCCCTTGCACTGATCATTTCCTACCGGTACGGATGGCTCGTGACCTCCTTCGCTCCGGACTCGATCGTTCTGAACCGCAAGCTGCCGCTCTGGTACCAGGTGTCGCAGTCGCTGCGCGCCTCGATCCTCGGCCGCTCGCCCCAGGACCCGCTGCGCCTGCCCACCGAGGAACAGCTGGCCGGGCACTACGGCGTGAGCGTGCTGACCATGCGGCAGGCGCTGAAGGAGCTGGAGGACGAGGGGCTGATCACCCGCCACCGCCGGCGGGGCACGTTCATCGAGCCGCATGCGCGCAGGGGTTCCCCGGTGCGGCTGCTCGGCTCGGTGGACGCGATCGTGGCCCAGCAGTCCGGCATGGCGACCGAACTGCTGGACCACGGCGCCGCCCCCGTGCCGGGTGAACTCGCCGAGTTCTTCCCGGACGTGGCTCAGGTCGCGACGTACCACCGGCTGCGGAGCGACGAGAAGACGGGGGAGCCGACGAATCACGCCCGGAACTACGTCCGTCCCGAACTGGCAGCGCGCATCGGCCTGGACGACCTCGTCCGGTGGCCCATGACCAAGGTGCTGCGGGACGTGGTGGGGGCGGACATCAGCCGCATCACCGACACCGTCGAGGCGCGGCTGGCCGACCCGGAGACGGCCCGGCTGCTCCGGGTTCCCCTGCTGAGCCCGATCCTGCACTACACGGGCATCACGTACGACCCCGAGGGGCGGCCCCTGGACGTGGCCGTCATCCACTACCGGGGGGACCGGTTCTCCTTCACCGTGACCCTGGACGCCACGTGAGCGCCGCGGACGGGCGGGGGCCGGGCCGCCCCGCGCCCCTCGGGGTCGTCGTACGATGCCCGGCGTGACGCACGACGACGCTCCGCCACTGGCGGACCTCATGCCGTGGTCCGTCGCACCGCCGCGGCTCGGCCGGGGGTGGCCGGCGGGCCCCGACCCGGCGTCCCTGAAGGCCCGTTGGGACGCCCTGCTGAAGGCCGAGGGGCCCGACCGCGAGGCCCTGTTCGAGCCGACGCGCTCGCGCACGCCGCACACCGCGGTCGGTCGGCTGCCCGGCCGGGCCGGCAGCGGCACGGAGAGGCTCACCCGTGCCTCGGGGCCGTGCCCGGAGCCGGTGCGCGTGCTGTACGGCCCCTTCGACGAGCAGTGGCTGATCCCCGACCAGCGGCTGATCGACGCGGCCCGGCCCGAGTTGTGGCGGGTGGCGGACGAGCGGCAGGTCTTCGTTGTGGAGGCCCCCAGGGCCCTCACTCCGCCCCTGCTGGTCACCTCGCTGCTCCCCCTGCTCCGCCCCGGCCGGGTCCGCCCGCTGTTCCGGCGCCCGGGCGGCCGCGAACCGAATCTGGCCCCTGGCCTGCTGGAGCACCTGGGCAGCCGCCTGGGCCGCACCCCCGCGCCGCTGGACGTGCTGGCCTGGATCACGGCCACGGCCCGCCCGGATCTCACCGTCCCGCTCACCGGGAACGCCGAGGCGTGGGAGCGGGGTCTGGAGCGGGGCCACCGGACGCTGTGGCTGATGCGCCGCGACGGCGAACGCCCCAAACTCCCCGGCGGCCGCCGCCCCTACGTCCGCGCCCCGCTGCCGTCCCGCCCGCTGACCCTGCGCTACGACCGGGACGAGGAGGCCCTGTTCCTCGACGAGGGCCGCGTCTCGCCGGTGCCGCCGGAGGCCTGGGACTTCGAGGCGGGCGGCGTCCGCGTCCTGGAACAGTGGTTCGCGGCGCGCGTCACCGAGCCCGAGCCGGGCACGCTCGCGGCGATCCGCCCGGCCACGTGGCCGCAGGCCTGGACGTCCGAACTGCTGGAGCTGATCACGGTCCTGGCCCTGCTCGCCGAACCGCACCCCCGTGAGGAGCCGGCACTCCCCGACCCGATCACGACGACCGAGCTGACCCGGGCGGGCGTCCTCCCGGCACCGGCCTCGGCCCACCGCCCGGCCACGGTGCTGGACGACCCGGAGGAAGGCCCGGAGGGCCAGCTCGCGCTGCTCTAGCCTTCCAGGCGCTGCTCTGGCCCTAGGGGGCTGGGATCGAAGGCGTCCAGGACGCGTTCGAGGGCCCGTCTGAACACCGCCTCCAGATCGACCGGCCCGCTCTGCTCCATGAAGGCGGCGGCCAGCCGCGGATACGCGCCGGTGGCCACCTGACTGCCCAGATAGGCCATCCGGACCGCGTTCTCCTCCTCCACGGACCACGGCATGGAGCGGGTGCGCTCGACGGTTGCGATGTCGTTCGCCGTGGACGTCGTCACGACCCCGTTGAGCAGGGCGATCAGCTCCGTCTTCACGCCGGCCGGAGCGTCGAGCGGTTCGAGGCAGGCCAGGCAGTGCTCCAGGTAGCGCAGGGTGTTGGGGCTGAAGCCGAACACCCCCGGCATCAGGCGCGGCACCCAGGTGTGGCGGTACATGATGGCCCGCGTCTCCTCCGCGTTCCGGACCATGTCGGCGCGCCAGTCGCCCGTGGGCTCGAACAACTCGTGCTCGGCACCGACCGCGTCAATCATCAGCTCGTACAGGTCCTCCTTGCGGGGGACGTAGTTGTACAGCGACATCGTGCCGCAGCCCAGCTCCGCCGCGACATGCCGCATGGACACCGCGTCGAGCCCCTCCGCGTCGGCGATCCGCACCGCCGCCGCCGCGATGTCGGCGCGGGTGAACGCCGGTTTCGGCCCACGGCCGGTGCGCTCGGGGCGCGCCCAGATCACTTCGGGTACGGCCGCTCGGCCCGCCATCGGTCATCACCTCGGCCACCATCCTAGTTACGTACAGCGTACGTAGTGCACTATGGTCCTGCCATGACTTCTACGTACGCTGTACTTAGTGAGGGTCTGGAGAAGCGGTTCGGGGAGGTCCGTGCCCTGCGCGGGCTGGACCTCGCGGTGGCCGAGGGAACGGTGTGCGGGGTCCTCGGACCGAACGGGGCGGGCAAGACGACGGCCGTAGGGCTGCTGACCACCCTGCTGCGGCCGGACGCGGGCTCCGCCCGGGTCGCCGGGCACGACCTGGTCCGCGAGGCCGCCGCCGTACGCCGCCGGATCAGCGTGACGGGGCAGGACACGTCGATCGACGGGGACCTCACCGGCCGCCAGAACCTGTGGCTGTTCGGCCGGCTGCACCGGGTGCGCGACCCGGCCGGCCGAACCGCGGAACTCCTCGGCCGCTTCGGGCTGGCGGAGGCCGCCGACCGCCCCGCGTCCACCTACTCCGGCGGCATGCGCCGCCGCCTGGACCTCGCGGCGAGCCTGATCCGCCGCCCCCACGTGCTGTTCCTGGACGAGCCGACGACCGGCCTCGACCCGGTCAGCCGCACCCTCATCCGGGACGTGGTGCGCGGCCTGACCAACGAGGGCACGACCGTGCTGCTCACCACGCAGTACCTGGAGGAGGCCGACCAACTCGCCGACGACATCGCCCTGGTGGACCGGGGCCGGGTGACGCACACCGGGTCACCGGCGCAGCTCAAGGCGCTGGTCGGGGCGCACGCCGAGGTCGTCGTGCCGGACGCGGACGTGCTCGCGACGGCCGCGGGCGTGCTCGACCGGCTCACGGGCGCGCAGCCGTCGTTCGACCCCGAGCGGAACGCGGTCGGCGCGGTGAGCAAGGATCCGACGCTCACCCTCCCGCTGCTGGTGCGCGCCCTGGACACCGCGGGCGTGCCGCTGCTGGACGTGAGCCTGCGGCCCCCGACGCTCGACGACGTGTTCCTGCGCCTGACGGAGACCACGACCGAGACGACCGACGTGAAGGAGCGTGCCGCGTGAGCATGCTGGCGTACGACGGGACCGCGATGCTGGGCCGCCAGCTGCTGCGGCTGCGGAACAACCCGGGGCTGCTGATCCTCACCCAGACGATGCCGGTCAGCATGCTGCTGTTCTTCGGCTACGTCTTCGGCAGCGCGCTGGCGGTGCCGGGCGAGGCGTACCGGTCGTTCCTCGTGCCGGGCCTGCTGGTGGCGACCGCCGCGGGCGGCATCATGACCGGCATGTTCCAGGCGGCCCAGGACACGCACCGGGGTGTGACCAGCCGCTTCCGGACGCTCCCGATGAGCCGGGCGGCCGTGCCGCTGGGCCAGGCCGCCGCGGACCTGGTGGTGACGGCCGCCGGGACGGTGCCGTTCCTGCTGGTGGGTCTCGCGGTGGGCTGGCGTGTCGAGGGCGGTCCGCTCGAAGCGGTGGGGGCGTTCGCGCTGCTGATGCTGTTCCGCTTCGCGTGCACCTGGGCCGGCATCTACCTCGGCCTGCTCACCCGGAACGAGGAGGCTGCCGGTCAGCTGGGCGGGGCGACGTTCCTGCTGCCGCTGCTGTCCAGTGCGTACATCCCGACGAGCGGACTGCCCGGGTGGCTGCGGACGGTCGCCGAGTGGAATCCGATCAGCGCGGTCGCGACGGCCCTGCGGGACCTCTTCGGCAACACGCCGGTGCCGGACGGGGCGGCCTGGCCGGTGGCCCACCCCGTCGCGGGGTCGCTCCTGTGGTGCGCCGTGCTGCTCGGGGTGTTCGTGCCGCTGGCCGTGCGTCAGTACGCGCACGGGGAGCGGTGAACCGGCGGCCGGGACACCGGATCCGGACGACGCCCCCGGTCACTGCCGGGCGGGGATGAGGCACCGACAGGGGGCGTGCCGCGCTCGGGATGCACCTGGCGCCGCTGCGTGCCGTGGGGATGACGGACGACGAGTGCGCGGCGGGCGCCGGGGGCGGTGTGACCGCCCGAGCGCGGGCCCCTACCTGCTGCCGAACAGTGAGCGGCGCAGCCGGCGTAGCGGCGCGAAGAGCGAGACGCGACGCACGCGCGCGCCCCTGCCACTGCGGTCGTGCGGCTGACGCGCGGTCAGTTCACGCATCAGCGAGGTCGCCTCGACCGTCTCCCCCTGCGGGACGGCAGGGCCACCCAACACCGAGAGGTGACGGTCGAGGCGCGAACTGCTCGCGCTGCTCCCGCACGTGATCGCAGGGACCCTGGCCCTGCTGCGCATCGTTATCTGTTCCATGTCACTCCCCACCCGTACGAGTCCACCCGGCCCGGGCAGGTTAACCCTATCGCCCCGTCCGGGCACACATGTATCGCGGTCACAGGATTCACCTTCCCCATAAGGGGGTTGACGATGTATCTCCGATTACTCTCCGAATCCAACAGATTTCAGGGCGAGTTGGACGATCGGCTGGGTGGTGGGCTGCGGCGATCCACCGTCGGGCTCGACGGTTACGGCCAGTGACGTCCCTGAGGTGCCGAGACCCGTCGCGACCAGGGGCGTGTCGCCCTCGAAGAGCCCCAGGGAGCGTGGTTGCGCGCCCGGGCGCATGAGCCACAACTGGTGCACGCGGCCGCCCGGCGGGGCGCCGTATCCGCCGAGGGTGACCACCGCGCTCCCCTCCGTGGCGGAGGCGATCACCCCGATGGTGCGGCCCCGTCCGTCCTGTCCGCTGCTCGCACGGGCGTCCGGAGCAGCCAGGACGTGGGCGATCTCACGTGACCGGTCGCGTTCGGCGGTCAGTTCGTCCTGGGCCCGGTTCGCCTGCACCGCGAACAGCGAGGCGACGACGAGGGCCGCGGCGGCGGTGGCCGTGGCGAAGGGCGCGAACAGCGGGATCCGGCGCCGCGCCCGCTGCCGCGGCGGCGGGCGGGTGCCCCACACGTGCGGCGGCAGCTGGGGCGCGTGCGCGCGTGCCGAGTCACGCGCCGTCTCCTGTGGCGCGGGGTCCTGCGGAGTGGCCCGTACGGCGGCCATGACCCGGTCGCGCATCGCGGCCGGGGGCGGGGCGGCCGTGGACCAGGCGAGCCGGACGGCGTCCTCGGTCAGGGCACGCACCTCGGCGGTGCAGCGGTCGCAGTCCTTCATGTGCCTCTCGAAACGGATCCGCTCCGGGGGTTCCAGGGCGTCGAGCGCGTAGGGCGCGGCGAGCGAGTGCGGGTCCTCGCGGCGGAAGAGGCTCATGCCGCACCTCCCAGGCACTCGCGCATCCGGGTCAGACCGTCGCGCATCCGCGTCTTGACCGTGCCCAGCGGCAGGGAGAGCTGCTCGGCGACCTCACGGTACGTGTAGCCCTCGTAGTAGGCGAGCGTGACCGACTGGCGCTGCAGGACCGTGAGCCGGTCCAGGCAGCGGCGCACCCACTCGCGTTCCAGACCGGCCTCGACCTCCTCGGTGACGTGGTCGAAGGCCGGCTGGTTCGCGCGCAGCGCCTCACGCTGCTCGCGCTCGCCGGCCGCACGGGCGCTGCGCACCCGGTCGACGGCACGGCGGTGGGCGAGGGTGAGGATCCAGGACATCGCGCTGCCCCGCCCCGGGTCGAACTTCGCTGCGGACCGCCACAGTTCGAGCAGCACCTCCTGAGCCACCTCCTCCGACTGGGCGAGGTCGCGCACGACACGCCGTACGAGTCCGAACACCGGGCCGGACACCAGCCCGTACAGCTCCTCGAAGGCCCGCTGGTCCCCTCCTGCCACGAGCAGCAGCAGTTCGTCCGCCTCCACTCGGTCCCCCTCTCCGAGGCCGCACCGGGCCTGTCCCCTCACCCGAGGTACCCGCAACACACACACCTCCGGATGGGGTTACGGATCAACGCGCCGAAAACGCGGGTCGGGTCGCGATGAAACAACTTCGCCCACCCGCCGTAAGAACGTTTGAGATTCGACCAATCCGCTTCGCCGACCGCTCCGAATGGCGTGTGTCAGGCAAGTTGGCACGGAGGACGGACGGCATGACACCTATCTCCAGGACCGGTGCGGGACGCACGAGCATCGCGACCGTGATCTGTGGCGCGCTGGCCGCCGGCGGGCTCGCAGCCGCCGGTGTGACCGCGCTGGAACCTGAGGCGGCTTCCGCCTCCAGCCACCGCGAGGCCCCGCTGATCTCGGGGACTCCGCAGTACGACAACACCGACGTGTACGCGTTCGTCAGCCCGGACAAGCCGGACACGACGACCATCATCGCGAACTGGATCCCGTTCGAGGAACCGGCCGGCGGGCCGAACTTCTTCACGTTCGCCGAGGACGCGCAGTACGACCTGCGCATCGACAGCGACGGCGACGCGAAGGAAGACCTGCTCTTCCGGTACACGTTCAAGACGCACACGAAGAACGACAAGACGTTCCTGTACAACACGGGTCCGGTCGAGAGCCTCGACGACCCCGACCTCAACATCACGCAGACGTACGACCTCGAGCTGATCAAGCTGCGCAATCTGAAGGCGGTGTCGAAGACCAAGGTCGCCGACGACGTGCCGGTGGCGCCGTCGAACGTCGGCAAGGCGTCGATGCCGGACTACGACACCCTGCGCGAGCAGGCGGTGCACAAGCTCGCCGGGGGCGCCCAGACGTTCGCCGGGCAGGCCGACGACCCCTTCTTCCTGGACCTGCGCGTCTTCGACCTGCTGTACGGCGGGAACCTCTCCGAGGTCGGCAACGACACGCTCAAGGGCTACAACGTCAACTCGATCGCCCTGCAGGTGCCCAACAGCTTCATCACCGAGTCGCACGACCAGCCGATCGTCGGCATCTGGTCCACGACGCAGCGCAAGAACGCCCAGGGCCACTTCAGGCAGGTCTCGCGCCTCGGCAACCCGCTGGTGAACGAGGTCGTCAACCCGCTCAAGGACAAGGACACGTTCAACGCGTCCGCGCCTCGGGACGACGCCCAGTTCCTGGAGAACGTCACCAACCCCGAGCTGCCCAAGCTCATCGAGGCGATCTACAAGATCCCGGCGCCCGCCGAGCCGCGCAACGACCTGGTCGACGTCTTCCTCAAGGGCGTCAAGGACCTCAACCAGCCGCCGCACGTGACGCCGTCGGAGCAGCTGCGGCTCAACACCTCCATCAAGCCGGCCGCCAAGCCCAAGCGGCTGGGTGTCCTGGACGGTGACACCGCGGGCTTCCCGAACGGGCGGCGGCTCACCGACGACGTGATCGACGCGTCTCTCCAGGTCGTCGAGGGCGAGCTGCTCGGCGCCAAGAACGACCTCGGTGACGCGGTCGACAAGAACGACAAGAAGTTCGGCAAGTCCTTCCCCTATCTGGCCAACCCGACCGAGGGTTCGCGCGGCCCGCTCGCCAAGGGCGTGGACGGCGGCAACGACGTCCGCAGCCAGCTGGGCGACGCGCTCCAGCCGGCCGGTGCGCAGGGCTCGGACGACATGCGCCTGATCGCCGCGTCCGCCGGAGCCGGGGCGGGCGGCATCGTCCTGATCGGGGCGGCACTCATGTGGTGGCGCCGCATGCGGAACCGGGCGTACTGACCCGTTCCGCTCCCCCGACCGGCGCGGCCCGTTCCCCATCCCCCACGGCGCGGGCCGCGTCGCCGACTCCCGCTTCAGCACAGCCGATTGAGGAGAGCCCATGCCTCCGCGTACGACGGACAGCACACCGGAGAGGCGCGCCGACGACAGCCCGTCGTCGGCGGACCCGGAGCCCGGGGCCGACGGACAGGGGTCCGTGGGCGGGGAGACGGTTGCTGAAGCGGAGGCGGAGACAGAGGCGGAGGCCGGCACGGACACCAGCACCAGCACCAGCACCAGCACCAGCACCAGCGTCGGTTCCGACGCGGATTCGGACGCCGACCCCGCTGACGCGCCCGCCGCGGAGGATGCCGGCCGGCGAGTCGCGGCCCTGCGGCGGGCCGCCGACGGGGGGCGGCGGTGGCGGGCGCTGCACCTGGGCGCGTGTGCCGTGCTGCTGGCGGTCGCCGTGACCGGTGGGGCCATCGCGGTCGGGGGCGGACAGGACGGCGGGGCCCGTCCCGTGTCGGCGGCCGGGGCGTTGTCGCCCGGTGATCTCGCCCGGGGGGATCTCGACACGGGGATCGTGTCCCTGCAGGAGCATCTCCGCGCCCAGCCGAAGGACTTCGGCGGCTGGGCCACCCTCGGTGTCGCCTACGTCGAGCAGGCCCGGACGAAGGGCGACCCCTCCCGGTACCCGCAGGCCGAACGCGCCCTGCGGCGGTCCCTCACGCTGAAGCCCGGCAACGACCAGGCGCTCGCCGGCCGGGCCGCCCTGGCCGCCGCCCGGCACGACTTCCCCGGCGCCCTGAAGCACGCCGACCTGGCCCTGCGGCAGAACCCCTACAACGAGCGCGCCCTGTGCACCCGTGTCGACGCCCTCGTCGAGCTCGGCCGGTACGACGACGCCGCCGCGGCCGCCCGCACCGCCGACGACAGGCGTCCCGGCGTGCCCGTCTTCACGCGGTACGCGTACGTGCACGAGCTGCGCGGCGACGTCCGCACGGCGCGTGAGGTGCTGGAGCGTGCCCTGGGCTCGGCCGACGCGCCCGCCGACGTCGCGTACGTCGCCACCGCCCTGGGTCAACTCGCTTGGAACCAGGGCGAGTACAACACGGCCCTCGGCCACTACGCCCGTGCTCTCGCCGCCGACGACGAGTACCTGCCCGCCCTGGAGGGCCGTGCCCGCGCCCAGGCCGCGAACGGTGACCGCGCGGCCGCGGTGAAGGGGCTGGAGCAGGTCGTCACCCGCTTCCCGTTGCCCGGGCCGCTCGTAGCCCTCGGCGAGCTGTACGAGCACCGCGGCGCCGACGGCGACCGGGCGAAGGCCGGCGACCAGTACGCCCTCGTGGACGCCTGGACGGCCCTCGCCCGCGCGGGCGGTGTCAACGCCGACCTCGACGCGGCCATGGCCGCCGCCGACCACGGCGACAAGAAGGCGGCCCTGCGCGCCGCCCGCGCCGAGTGGGACCGCCGGCACAGTGTCCACACCGCCGACGCCCTCGCCTGGGCCCTGCACGTCAACGGCCGTGCCGAGGAGGCCCTGCCGTACGCCCGCCGGGCGACCGCCACGGGCTACCGCAACGCCGCCTTCCTCTACCACCGCGGGATCATCGAACGCGCCGCCGGCGACGAGCGCGCGGCCCGCGAGCACCTGAAGGCCGCACTCGACCTCAACCCCGGCTTCTCGCCCCTCGGCGCGCGCGAGGCCCGTACCGCACTCGAAGACCTGGAGGGGAACCGGTGACACTGCGCCGGCTGTTCGCGTCCGGCGCCGCCGTCCTCACGGCCGCCTGCGCGCTCACCCTGCTGCCCGCCGCCACGGCGAGCGCCCATCCGCTGGGCAACTTCACCGTCAACCGCTACGACGGCCTCGTCGCCGCGCCGGGCGAACTACGCGTCCACCACGTCGAGGACCTCGCCGAGATCCCGGCGACCCAGGCGGGGCCGGACATCGAGCGGCTCGGCATCGGCATGTGGGCGCGCGAGCGGTGCGCCGAGGCGGCCGCGGACAGCAGGGTCACCGTCGACGGCCGTACCGCGGCCCTGACCGCCGAGCGCAGCCACGCGCGCGTGCGGCCCGGGCAGGCGGGCCTCGACACCCTCCGCGTGGAGTGCGAGCTGACCGCCCCCCTGCCGTCGGAGAAGGAGACGGTGTCCCTCGGCTTCCGCGGCGCCGGTGCCGCCTCCGGCCCGGGCTGGCGGGAGATCACGGCGCGGGGCGACCGGATGACGCTCACCGCGTCGGACGTGCCCGAGAAGTCGGTGTCCGGTGAACTGACCCGTTATCCCGAGGAGTTGCTGTCCTCCCCCGCCGACACCGCGTCCGCCGCACTGCGTGTGCGCCCCGGCGGTCCGGCCCTGGCCGAGGAGGAGTCGGACGCCTCGGCGGCTTCTGTGCTGCCGCGCGGCGCCGACCGCTGGACGCGCGCCCTGGACGACCTGGTCGCCCGGCACGACCTCACCGCCGGTTTCGCCGCGCTGGCCCTCGGCATCGCCGTCGTCCTGGGGGCGATGCACGCGCTCGCCCCGGGCCACGGCAAAACCATCATGGCCGCGACGGCCGCGGCCCGGGGCGGCCAGGCCCGGATGAAGGACGTCCTGCCCATGGCCGCCTCGGTGACGGTCACCCACACCCTGGGCGTGGTCGCCCTGGGCCTCCTGGTCACGGCCGGCTCGGCGGCGGCCCCCTCGGTGGTCGCCTGGCTCGGCGTCGCCAGCGGGCTCCTGGTGACCCTGGCCGGCGCGAGCCTGGTCCGCCGCGCCCTGCGCAACCGCGCGCCCGCCCTTTCACACGGCCACGGCGGCCACAGCCACGCCCACGCCGACAAGAGCGACGGCCACAGCCACGCGCACAGCCACAGCCACAGCCACAGCCACAGCCACAGCCACAGCCACAGCCACGCGCAGGATCACCGCCCCGACCACGACCATGCACACGGCCATGGCCACGACCATGCACACGGCCGTGATCACGACCACGGACACGACCATCCCCACCCCCACTCGCATCCCCACACGATCGAGCACACCCACGGCGGCTTCACCCACTCCCACTCCGTCGCCCCCACCCTCCGCGGCACGATCCTCATGGGCTTCGCGGGCGGGCTCGTGCCCAGCCCCTCCGCCGTGGTGGTGCTGGTCGGGGCGGCGGCCCTCGGGCAGGCCTGGTTCGGTCTGCTGCTCGTCGTCGCGTACGGCGTCGGGCTGGCGCTCACCCTCACGGCCGCCGGGTACGCCGTCGTCAAGGCGGGCAGCGGCATGACGCGGCTCATGGACCGGCGCCCGCGCTGGACGGCGGGCCCGATGGCGGCCCTGGTGCGCCGGACCGCGCCGCTCGGCTCGGCCTTCGCCGTCGTCGTTCTCGGGGCCGGACTGGTGTTCAAGGGGGCGGCATCCGCGCTCGGCTGAGTTACGTTCGTGAGGAAATCCGACGTCGTGGGGAAAACAGACCTCATGGAGAATTCGCCCGGCTGCGAACGGGGGCGCCGTGTCCGAAGAAGCGGGCCATGAGCGGGTGATCGCGGGCCGCTACCGGCTCCTCGCGCCGCTCGGCGAGGGCGGTATGGGGACGGTGTGGCGCGCCCGTGACGAGGTGCTGCACCGCGAGGTCGCCGTCAAGGAGGTGCGCGCCCCGGCCGGGCTGGGGGGCGACGACGTACAGCGGATGTACGCGCGGCTGGAGCGGGAGGCGTGGGCGGCGGCCCGGGTCGCCAACCGGAACGTGGTCACGGTGTACGACGTGGCGACGGACGACGGCCGGCCGTGGATCGTCATGGAGCTGGTCCGCGGCCTGTCCCTGGCCGAGGTCCTGGACGCCGAGGGCCCGATGCCGCCGCAGCGTGCCGCGCAGGTCGGCGCCGAGGTGCTGGCCGCGCTGCGCGCCGCGCACGAGGCCGGGGTGCTGCACCGGGACGTGAAACCGGCCAACGTGCTGATCGCGAACGACGGCCGCATCGTGCTCACCGACTTCGGGATCGCCATGGTCGAGGGCAGCTCCGCGCTGACCATGACCGGGGAGGTCATCGGCTCGCCCGAGTTCCTCGCCCCGGAGCGGGCGCTCGGCCGTACGCCGGGTCCGGAGTCCGACCTGTGGTCGCTCGGTGTGCTGTTGTACGCGGCGGTCGAGGGTCACTCGCCGTTCCGTCACGACACCCCGCTGAGCACGCTGCGCGCGATCGTCGACGAGGAGCTGCCGCCGCCGTACCGGGCCGGTCCGCTCGCCCCGGTCATCGAGGGGCTGCTGCGCAAGGATCCCGGGCAGCGGCTGCCGGCCGAGCGGGCCGAGCAGGACCTGCGGGTCATCGGTGCGGGCGGCTCGCCCCGCGCGGACACCGCACGGGCGGTGCCGTATCCGCCGACGGCGGCGGTCCACGCCGAGCCCTCCCCCACACCCCCGATGCCCTTCCCCGGTCAGCCGTCGTCGTCCCGTGCCGGGGCGACGACGACGGCGAGCCGGCAGGACCATGACCGCCGGACCGGCCGCGCGCTGGTCGCGGGCGTGGCCGCGCTGGCGCTCGCGGTGGGCGGGTTGACGTACGCGCTGCTGAACGGCGGGGACGGAGACGGGAACGGCGACCGGGGTGCCGGGGCGAGCACGCCCGCCGAGACCAAGAGTCCGCCGCAGAACACCGGGAGCGGGAAGTCCAGTCCTTCCCCGACGCCGAGTGAGAGCGAGAGCGAGGAGAGCAGTCCGCCACCGCAGTCGGTGCGGGTCGGCCTGGACGGCACGCGCACGGAGTACACGGGCCCGTGTCCGCCGCCGAACGCCCAGGCACCGAGGTTCACGGCGACGTTCACGGTGGGGCGGTTGCCGGCCGAGGTGCGCTACCGCTGGGTGACGCAGGACGGTTCGGTGCTCGACGGGGGCTGGAAGACGCTGTCGTTCCCGGAGGGCGGCGGCCGTACGAAGCGGGACGCGGTGACCGTGACGACGAAGGAGGAGACCGGGAGGTTCGAGAACGAGATCGGTGTCGAGGTGCGGGAGCCGGTGCGCACGACGTCCGAGTCGGTGCCGTTCTCGATCACGTGCGAGACGGAGACCCCGACGGACGGGGCCTCCCCTTCTCCTTCGGTCACGGGTTCGGACACGGAGTCGGGCACGGACTCCGGCTGAGCGGTCAGTCGTTGGCGTTGAGCACCGGCAGATAGCCGCCCGACTGGCCGGGGGCCTTCGGGTGGTACGACTCGCCGATGTTGAGCCAGTTGACGCTGTGCAGCCAGGAGTCGCCGGAGCAGATCTCGTGGCCGGTGAAGGTGGCGCGGACGTCACCGAAGGCGAAGCCGTGGTTCGCGGCGCGCTTGGCGAGGGCGGTGTTGAGGTGGTCGGAGGCGTTGTTGATGGCCTTGCGCTTGGTCTCGGAGAGGCCGAGACAGGTGGAGCCGAGCTTGTAGAAGCGGGGGTAGCCGAGGACGACCACACGGGCGTTGGGCGCCTTGGAGCGGATCGCCGAGTACACGCTGTCGAGCTTGCCGGGAAGCGTCGAGTCGACGTAGGCGCGGGCGGTGTTGATGCGGGAGACGCAGGCACTGTCGGACTGGGTCACACAGGTCGTCATGACGTCGGCGAATCCCGCGTCGTTGCCGCCGACGGTGACGGAGACGAGGGCGGTGGCGCTGCTGAGCGGGCCGAGCTGTCCGGACAGAACATCACCCGTTCGGGCGCCGGAACAGGCCGTGAAATCGAAGGTCGAGGGTGAGTGGGCGGCGGCCCAGAGGTAGGGGTAGGCCTTCGTGCTGCGCTTGCAGTCGCCGCTGGAGCTGATGTAGCCGCCGGCACCGACTCCGGAGGAGTAGGAGTCACCGAGCGCTGCATAGCCGCCAGTTGCGGCGAGTGAGGACGCCTGCGCCGCGGCTGCCCCGGTGAGGGCGGTGCCGACGGCGAGGAGGAGCGAGCTCACGAGGACGACAAGTCGGGAACGTCTCATGGAACCTCCCTTTAGCAGGATCTCTGCCATAACCGTCGTAGCAGCTACGCGTGTTGACTGGAAGTGTCCATGCCAAGAATTCCGTTCCTTTCCGGGGCGGGTGGCAGGTTTGTCGACGGGTGCTCAACTCTCTTGTTCCACGCCGGTAGACGGCGCAGGCTCTACTCCGCCCGGGGACGAAACGCGACCCTCCCCGCCCGCGTGCGCGAGCATGCGCACACCCCCACATGGCGCGCCCCCACCCAGGCACGCGCTCACGGCAAGGTCACGAGCGCGGGTTCGGGTTCACCGAACCGGCTGCTGCAGCTCATGCAGTGACGCCATTGCACACGCACGTGAACACCCGTTCCCCGGAGGCCCTGATCGCCTCCGGGGAACGGTCGTTCATGGACGGGAACCTGTCCACTTGCGCCCCGCAGAGCGCCTGCCGCACCGGCAAAACCAACAAAAACGTGAGAGGCCGTTCCAGGTCTTGCCATACGGGTTCAATCGTCAATACCGTCATACATCTCACCCGCATCGGTCCGTCAGTACGCGGCTCCAGGGGAGGGCTCAAGGACCGCGACGTACCGGCGCGGGGCGCGGTAGGGGGGTGCCGTGCTCGGTGACCGCAACGGTCTCCGGGCCGTGCCGCGCGGTCGGCTGCCCTTTTTCGGGGCCGTCCAGCTTTGCCAGCTCACCCGGCGTGCCCGAAGCTCCATCTCGGCGTGCCACGGGTGAGAACCCCCCTTTCGAACCGGACTGGATCCGGACTGCCCTGGGGGGGCGGTCCACCGGACGAGAGGGACCAGACTCATGAGTTCAGTTCTGCAGCCGGCCGCGACGGACCCGCATCCGCCGACCGCCGGGAAGTACCGGCCCGTCTCCTCGCACCTGGCCATAGCGCCGCCCGTGAGCGTGGTCATCCCGGCCATGAACGAGGCGGACAACCTTCCGTACGTCTTCAAGACCCTGCCCGACTGGATCCACGAGGTGGTCCTGGTCGACGGCGACTCCACCGACGACACCGTCGCGGTGGCACGCGAGCTGTGGCCCGAGGTCAAGGTGGTGGAGCAGCGCGGCAAGGGCAAGGGCGACGCTCTGATCACCGGGTTCCAGGCGTGCACCGGCGACATCATCGTGATGGTGGACGCGGACGGCTCGGCCGACGGCAACGAGATCGTCTCGTACGTCTCCGCCCTGGTCTCGGGCGCGGACTTCGCCAAGGGCTCCCGCTTCGCCAACGGCGGCGGCACCGACGACATGACCTTCATCCGCAAGCTCGGCAACTGGGCGCTGTGCACGGTCGTCAACCGCAAGTTCGGCGCCCGCTACACCGACCTGTGCTACGGGTACAACGCCTTCTGGCGGCACTGCCTCGACAAGATCGACCTCGACTGCACCGGTTTCGAGGTCGAGACGCTGATGAACATCCGGGTCGTCAAGGCCGGGCTCAAGGTGCAGGAGATCCCGAGCCACGAATACCTGCGCATCCACGGCACCAGCAATCTGCGGGCCGTGCGGGACGGGCTGCGCGTGCTGAGGGTGATCCTCCAGGAGCGCTCCAACCGCCGTGCGCTGCGCCGCCGTTCGGCCCGGCCTCCGATGCCGGCCGCGACGCGGGGAGAGGTGTCTTGAGCGGTCCCGACGTCTCCGTCGTGATCTGCGCGTACACCGAGGACCGCTGGGAGGACATCCTCGCGGCGGTCTCCTCGGTGCGGGCGCAGTCGCGGCCGCCGCTGGAGACGCTGCTGGTCGTCGACCACCACCAGGCTCTCCTGGACCGCCTGGGCAAGGAGTACAAGGAGGCCGGGGACGTGCGGGTGCTCGCCAACGCGGGCCCCCGCGGCCTGTCCGCCGGCCGTAACACGGGCATCGCGGCCGCGCGCGGCGAGATCGTGGCGTTCCTCGACGACGACGCCGTGGCCGAGCGCGACTGGCTGCGGCACTTCACCGGGGCGTACGCGGACCCGCGGGTGATGGCGGTCGGCGGGCGTACGGTGCCGGTCTGGGCGTCGGGGCGGCGCCCGGACTGGTTCCCCGAGGAGTTCGACTGGGTGGTGGGCTGCACGTACCGGGGCCTGCCGCCCGGCCGGGTCCGGGTGCGCAATGTGCTCGGCGGCAACGCCTCGTTCCGCCGCAGTGCCTTCGACGCGGCGGGCGGCTTCGCCACCGGCATCGGCCGGGACGGCGACAAACGCCCGCTGGGCTGCGAGGAGACGGAACTGTGCATCCGCCTCAGCCGCGCCCGGCCCGACGCGGTGCTGCTGATCGACGACCGGGCGGTGATCCACCACCGGGTGCCCGAGGCCCGCGAGCACTTCCGCTACTTCCGCACGCGCGCCTACGCCGAGGGCCTGTCCAAGGCCCTGGTCGCCCGGAGTGTCGGCGCGGAGAAGGGCCTGGAGTCCGAACGCCGGTACGCCACCCGGGTCCTGCCGGCCGGGGTGGCCCGGGGCCTGTGGGACGCCCTGCTGGCCCGGCCGGGCGGTGCGGGGCGGGCCGGCGCGATCGTCGCGGGAGTGCTGACGGCGGCGGGGGGATACGTCGTCGGCAGTGTCCGGGCGCGCCGGGGCGCAACCACGTTCTCGGTGCCCGAGGTGGAGGTGGCGGCTCCGCGCGGGCCGGGCGAGGGAGCGGCGAGGGAAGGGGCGAGTCCGTGAGCGACGCCCCCGTACCGATCCTCATGTACCACGCGGTCGCGACCGACCCGAACGACGCGACCCGCGTGCTGTCCGTGACCCCGGAGGCGTTCGCCGAGCAGATGGCGGTGCTAGCCGACCGGGGGCTCAGGCCCGTCACCACGGCCGAACTGGCGGCGTGCTGGCGCTCGGGCCGGCCGCTGCCCGAGCGGCCGGTCCTCATCACCTTCGACGACGGCTACGAGGGCGTGCACCGGCACGCCCTTCCCGCGCTCGCCAAGCACGGGTTCCCGGCCACCCTGTTCGTCACGACCGGGTGGCTGAAGGGGCCGTACGACACCGGGGGCGGCCTGGACACCATGCTGGACTGGGACCAGGTCCGCGAACTCGCGGCGGGAGGCGTCGAGATCGGCGGGCACAGCCACAGCCACCCGCAGCTCGACCAGGTCTCCGACGCCACTCTGCGGTTCGAGCTGATCCACTGCAAGGAGATCCTCTCGGACCAGCTGGGTGCCGTACCGGCCTCGTTCGCCTACCCCTACGGCTACTCCAGCCGCCGGGTCCGGCAGACGGTGCGCGAGACGGGGTACGCCCAGGCCCTCGCCGTCGGCAACGGCCTCGCGCGGCGCGCGCAGGGGCCGTACGCCCTGCGGCGGGTGACCGTGCGCCGCAGCACGGGTATCGAGGAGTTCGAGCGGGTGGTCGAGGGCCGCGCGATCGCCCGTACGTTCGCCGGGGACCGCGCCCTGACCAAGGGATACGCCCTGGTCCGCGGGGCCCGGCGGGCGCGCGGGCTGCTCTCCCGCTCGGGGGGCTGACCTGCGCGGGAGCAACATGCCGCGTGCACGGGGAAACCGGGTGCACGCGGCGTCCCCGTGCCGGATCATGGCGGCATGTCTGGAAACCCGCACGAGGCGCTGCCGATCCGGCTCAACGTCGACGACTCCGACTCCCCGTCCGATGTCGTCGACGCGCTGTTCCTCGGCCGTTTCGCGACGGGCGAGCAGCCGTACTCCCACGCCGCGAACATCGACCGCGTACGGTCCGGCGCGACGTTGCTGCCACCGGGCGCCCGGCTGCTGCGCGCCGCCCGGGACGACGACCGCAGCGCGACCCTCGCGGAGGGCGACGGCTGGACGCTGCTGATCTCCCGCTGGAACCGGGGCGCCGACGTCACGGTGACGGCGACCAGCGCGGAACTGGCCGAGAAGATCCTCGGCCAGGCCACGGACGGCGCGGCGGACGAACCCGAACCGCAGCCGGAGAACGTCACGATGGGCTTCTGGTACGTCTCCCCGCGCCGCGGCCCGCACCGCACGACCCGCCAGATCGCGGCGGGCACCTGGGACGAGGTCCGGCCCAATTACACCGCGCCGGTGGCGGACGCCATGGACCGGCTGATGAAGACGACGCCCGAGGACATCGCGGGCCGCCTCCTCCTACTGCACGGCCCGCCGGGCACCGGCAAGACCTCGGCGCTGCGCACCCTCGCCCGCTCCTGGCGCGACTGGTGCCAGGTGGACTGCGTCCTGGATCCCGAGCGCCTCTTCTCCGACGTGGGTTACCTCATGGACATCGCCATCGGCGAGGAGGACGCCACGGGCAAGGGCCGCTGGCGGCTGCTGCTCCTGGAGGACTGCGACGAACTGATCCGCGGCGAGGCCAAGCACACGGCGGGCCAGGCCCTGTCGAGGCTGCTGAACCTGACCGACGGGCTGCTCGGCCAGGGCCGCAACGTCCTGGTCGGCGTCACCACCAACGAGGACCTGGAGCGCCTCCACCCCGCGGTGGTCCGCCCCGGCCGCTGCCTCGCCCGCATCGAGGTGGGCCCGCTGACCCGCCAGGAGGCGGTGGGCTGGCTGGGCCGGGAGGAAGGGGTCGGCCGGGAGGGCGCGACGCTGGCGGAGCTGTACGCGCTGCGCCGGGGCACGTCCCCGACGGCCCTGCCGGAGCCGCGCGGGGGCGTCGACGCCGGGCTGTATCTGTAGGAGGTCCGGGCGGGCCGGTGCTTTCATGGGGCTATGACCCTGTTCGTCGGCACGTCCGGGTGGCAGTACAAGGACTGGCGGGACGTCCTGTACCCCTCCGGGCTGCCGATGCGGCTCTGGCTGGAGGAGTACACGGGGCACTTCGCGACCGTCGAGATCAACAACGCCTTCTACCGGCTGCCCGCCCGGGAGACCTTCGAGGACTGGCGGGGGCGGGTGCCCCCGGACTTCGTGGTCGCGGTCAAGGCGAGCCGCTATCTGACCCACATCAAGCGGCTCAAGGACCCCGAGGAGCCGGTGCACCGGCTGATGAGCCACGCGGCGGGCCTCGGCGACCGCCTCGGCCCGGTCCTGCTCCAGCTGCCGCCCACCCTGCGCGCCGATCCCGGACTGCTGGACGCCTGCCTGGCCCGCTTCCCCGCCTCGACCCGGGTCGCGGTCGAGCCCCGCCACGACTCCTGGTGGACGCCCGAGGTCCGCGCGGTCCTGCGGTCCCGGGGCGCCGCCCTGTGCTGGGCCGACATCCTGGCCCGTCCCGCGACGCCGCTGTGGCGCACCACCGGCTGGGGCTACGTCCGCTTCCACCAGGGCCGCGCCCGGCCGTGGCCCCGCTACGGCCGCCGCTCCCTCGCCACCTGGATCGACCGCATCGCCACGACCTGGCCCGACGGCGAGGACGTCTACGCGTACTTCAACAACGACCCGGGCGGCGCGGCGGTTCAGGACGCGATGGCGTTCGGCCGGGCGGGGAGGTCGGCGGGCCTGGAGATCACACGGACGCCGGAGCACCTGGTCGGGACGTGACGGCCGCTGTCCGCACACGACCGCCGCTGTCCGCGCATGACCGCCATGACCGTTGCTGCCCGCACATGACCGCCGCTGTCCGTGTCCCGCCGCGACGGCCCTCCACCCGGCGACCCGGTCCGTCGGCGCCGAGCCCGGCTCAGCCGACCTCTCGATGCCTCACTGCCCGTGAGCCGCCCGCAGCGCGTCCCGGACGGCGGCCAGCGCGACCTCCTCGTCCAGTCCGAGCCTCCTGGCCCGCTCCGCATAGGCCTGCGCGGCCAATGCCAGCTCCCGGTCCGCCGCCGAGCCGGCCGCTGCCACGAAGGTGCCGTGACGGCCCCGCGTCTCGATCACCCCGTCCGCCTCCAGCGCGCGGTACGCCTTGGCGACCGTGTTCGCCGCCAGGCCCAGCGACTCGGCCAGCCCCCGCACGGTCGGCAGCCGGTACCCCACCGGCAGCGCACCCGACCGCGCCTGCTCGGAGATCCGCGCCCGCACCTGCTCGTACGGCGGTGCGCTGTCATCGATGTCGATCTTCAAGGTCACAGCCCGATTGTCGCGTACCCGCCGGAAAATGAGAGGCATCCGGGGTGCGTCCCCGCGTAGCGTCCGCCTCCATGACCATGATCGTGCGCGACCTGCGACCCGATGTCCGAGCCGACGCCGAGGGGTTCTCCGACACCCGTCGCCTCGCCCTGCCCTACATGCTGTCCACGCCCGAGTCCGTGGTGCACACCCTGACGCACGCCCACCCGGACGCGCACTTCGGGCAGCTGATCGCCGAGGAGGACGGGGAAATCGTCGGCACGGCGCAGATCAGCGTCGCCCACGACAGCCCCGAGCCGGGCCAGGGCTCCGCCAACATCTACGTCCGCCCCGACCGCAGGCATCGGGGCGCCGGTTCGCTCCTGCTGCGCACCGCCGAGGAGCGCCTGGCGGGGCTCGGCGTGCGGAAGCTGTTCGCCTGGGTGCTGGACGAGCCGGCCAACCGCGCCTTCGCCGAGCGGCACGGCTTCCGGGCCAGCCGTTCCGCCTACTTCCTGCGCCTGGACCTGACCGGCACTCTGCCGTCCCGCCAGGACCCGCCGGCCGGCGTCGAACTGCGCACGGCCACCGACTTCGCGGACGATCCGCGCCCGCTGTTCGAACTGGACGCCGAGACGATGTCGGACGAACCGAGCGACATCGAGACCGAGTTCACGGACTACGAGGCGTGGCTGGAGGAGACCTGGAAGCATCCCCTCCTCAACCGCGAGCTGACCACGGTCGCCCTCGTCGACGGCCGCCCCGCCGCCTTCAGCGTGGCGTACACCGACGGCGACTTCCGCTACGGCACCGCCATGACCGGCACCGCCCGGGCGCTGCGCGGCCGGGGCCTGGCGAAGCTCGCCAAGAACGACTCCCTGCATCGCGCCCGCGCCGCGGGGTACACGGAGGCGTTCACCGGCAACGACACCGGTAACGAACCGATGATCGCCATCAACAAGTGGTTCGGCTACGAGATCTGCGCGAAGGAAGTGCGCCATGTCCGCGAACTCGGCTGACCGGCCTGGCCGGCTGGACGTCGTGCTCGTCAAGGCGGGCCGTACGAAGATCCGTTACACCGGGGAGCTGCTGACGGACGACGGCACGCGTGTCGCGGTCCGCGCCCCGTGGGCGGGCAGCGGCGTCCGCGACTTCGGGTTCGTCCGCTTCGAGCCCGGGGACGTCTTCACGGAGCACTACTGGCGCGACCGCTGGTACGCGGTAAAGGAGGTCCGCTCGCCCACGGGCGCGGTGAAGGGCTGGTACTGCGACATCACCCGCCCCGCCGTCCTCTCGGGCCGGGAACTCGTCGTGGAGGACCTCGACCTGGACCTGTGGCGCTCCGCGGACGGCACGGACGTACGACGCCTGGACGAGGACGAGTTCGCCGAGAGCGGCCTCACCGAAGCGGACCCGGATGCGGCACGAGCCGCCCTGGCCGCCCTCGACGAACTGGAGTCACGCGCCCGCGGCGGCGACTTCACCGCTCTCCTGGCCTGAGGCCCGGACCTGCGCGACCACCGCGTAGCGCTCGTCCGTCACCTCCTTGCCCCACAGCAGGGGGTCACCCGAGAGCCGCTCCACGCGCACCTGCCCGGCGATCGGGGCGAGGAGGCCGGTGAGCCGCTCCGCCGGTATGCCGACCGGGTCGGTGTTTCCCCACACGCCCTCGACCAGCACGAGCCGCCCGCCCGGTCGCAGCAGTCCGTGCCAGTGCCTGAGGGCGCGGCCGGGGTCGGGCAGGGCCCACAGGACATGCCGGACGAGCACGGCGTCGAAGCGCCGCTCCCCGACGGGCGGTGACGCGGCGTCCCCGACGAGGAACACCGCGTCGCGCCCGGCCAGTTTCTCCCGGGCGAGCCCCACCATCGCCGGGGACAGGTCCACGCCCGTCACCCGGTGCCCCTGCTCGGAGGCGAGGAGTGACAGGCTGCCGGTGCCGCAGCCCGGTTCCAGCACGTCTCCCGCCCGCCGGGGGAGCCAGCCGCGCAGCCGCCCGGCCCAGGCGCGGCGCACCTCGGGGTCGTGCAGCCCGTGGTCCGGCTCCTCGTCGAAGGAGGCCGCGCGCGCGTCCCAGTCCACGTCGGAGCAGGTCACTTGTTCCCTGTCAGGTGCCATGGGCTCAAGAGTGACACCTGCCACTGACACTCGAATCGTGACTGCCGCCACTGACAGACCAGGAGCGATGAGTAACCCTCCCCCGAAAGGTCTACCTCCGTGAGAACGCGGAACCCGGTAGACCCTGAAGGAGGCAGCCATGCGCCGTGTGACCGTGCAGAAGCCCCTGAAGAAGCCGGACGTCCGCCGGATCCGCGAGGAGGCCGACGAGCGCCCCGCCGGGCGCCCGGAGGTCCGCAAGGACATCGCACGCACCTGGTGGCCGGACGCCTGAGCGGCCGGTGCCGGTCATGAGACGCACGCGTCAGAGCAGCCGCTTGCGATAGTGGACGCGGTCGTAGGGTCCGTCGGTACGGCGCTCCACCAGCTCGTAGCCGTACTTCGGATAGATTTTCCGGTTCTCCCACATGAGCGCGTTCGTGCAGAGCCTGACCTCGGGCAGCCCCAGCGCACGCGCGTGTGCGTCCACGAACCGCAGCAGCCGTCGCCCCACTCCCCTGCCGTGCGCGGTGGGGTGGACGGCGATGGTGTCGAGGAAGAGATGGTCCTCGAAGGCCTCCACGACGACGAGGCCGGTCACGGGATCGCCCGTCACGAACACCTTGCCCGCGGTCACGTTCGCCGCGTGGTCCTCTTCCATGGGCTGCGGCACCTGTCCGATGCGCGCGATGTACGGGCGGAACGCCGCGTCGATCACGCCCTCGACCACCGGTACGTCAGCGGCGCCGGCCGGCCGGATCTCCTCGTCCGTCATGCCATGACGCTACCTACCTGATGCCAGTCTGAGCACTCCCTCAAGCGGGCCATAAGGATCTCCCTCACCCGCCTTCAGCAGGCGATTTCCCGGCTCCTCGTGCGGCGACAGCAGCACCCCGTACGTCGCGATCGGCGGCCGGCACGGCCGCTGACCCCTTGACTCGGGGCCTGTCCGGCGGCTCAGGCCGGACAGGCCCCGAATCGTTTCGCAGACACGTGTCAGTCGAAGGCCGAAGCACAGGTGGTGGGCCTGGCGCGCCCCGGGTCGAGGGCGTTGGCCACCTCATGGAAGGCGATCCGGTCCAGCAGCCCGACGGCCACGTGCTCGGACAGGTCGACCGGACACAGGTCCTGGAGCAGGACGTTGCGCACGTCCGGCCCTTTCAGGTACTGGCTGCGCCACGGTGTGACCACCTGGTCGTACTTGGTGGCGATGACGGTGTAGCGCACGCCGGGCACGGTGTCGCCGCCGGCGTTGAGCCGCTTGAGGAAGTCCGAGCCGGTGACCTGGTCGGCGAGGGCCGGGGTGGCCTTCGCCAGCAGGTCGGCGGCGCCCGGGAAGTACGGCAGCAGGCGGGTGAAGCCGTTCAGATCGGTGCCGTGGTTGCTGGGCGCGACGCCGACCAGGGCGTTCACCTTGGCGGCTCCGCCGAGGAAGCGCAGATACCAGCGGGGCATCATGCCGCCCTGCGAGTGTCCGACGACGTCGGTCTCGGCGGCGCCGGTGGCGGCGAGCACCTTGTCGACGAAGTCCCTCAGCTGGGCGGCGGACTTCTCGACGGGGCCGAGGCCGTGGAAGAAGGGGACGCCCTCGAGCTGCCCGTAGTCGAGGGAGAAGACGCAGTAGCCGCGGACCTTCAGATAGGGGGCGAGCCCCAGCCAGTTGTCGACGGAGTTCCCGAGGGTGCCGTGGACGAGGACGACGGGGCGGGGGTGGGCGGCGGACGGCTTGCAGGAGTAGTCGTTCCAGCCGGCGCTCGGTGCACCGGCGGCCTGGGCGGTGGTGGCGGGGACGGTGAGGGCCGCGGCGGTCAGCAGCAGCGCGGCCAGGGGTCTGAGCATTCGTTTCCAGGGCAGCATCGGGTGATCTCCTTGCGGCTCAAGGGAGGTGCGACGGCACGACGCCCTGTGATCCGGATCACGAGGATGCTGTTCACTCGTCAAGTTACGGGCGAGTAGTCAAACTGGGAAGTTACGCGTCAGTAAAAACATCCAGTGGTAACCGACGGCGGCGTACCCGCCTGACACCCCTTCACCAGGCAGGCCGCATGGGCCCGCGCGGAGCGATCCGCAGCAACTGCTGCCCGAGCGCCCGCGCTTCCCTCTCCCCCAGCACGTCCCCCCACGCCCGCACGGCATCCGCAGCCGCCTCCTCCGCCGCCCGCGTACAGCCCCACCCCCGCCCGGTCAGCACGACCAGCCGCGCCCGCGCGTCCTCGGGATGCGGCCGCCGCTCGGCGTCCCCGGACGGCTCGACGGTCACCGACCTGGCCGCCCACCTCGGGGTGACCAGCAGACCGCCAGTCAGCTCGTGGACGATGGTCCGCAAGGGGTAGGGCCATGGCCTCGGAGTTCTGAGCGTCGAGAACCCCACCGACCGGACCGCCTGCTCCTGGGTCACCACCTCGACCGGTCTGGAGGCACGGCTCACCGACGGCACCCGCATCGTGCCGCCGTGGGCCAACTGACGTCACGCGGAAGGATCTACGCCGCCAGTCCTCCTAGTCCCCCGGGCATCACCGCCCGCGGCCCGAACTTCGCTCGCGCGCGGTCCGCGACCTCCTCGATGCGGCGGACCTTCTCGTCCACGGAGTCGAAGGTCAGCTGGTGGGAGGCCTGGCCGGCGGGGTCGAGCCCCTCGGCGCGCAGGACGATCGCCCGCACCCGCGCCCGTTGCAGCCCGAGCGCCTCGTACATGCCGTACGCGGTCCTGGTCAGCGCCGGTGAGTGTGCGGTCGGTTCGGTCAGGGTGCGGGTGCGGGTGGTGGCGGACCGATCGGCGTAGCGCACGGTGAGGGTGAGGGTGCGGCAGACCTTCTCCAGGGCGCGCAGCCGGGCACCGATCTCCTCGGCGGCCGACAGCAGGGCCCGCCGGTGCCGGTCCGGGTCCAGCTCGTCGCGTTCGAAGGGGCGTTCCGTGGCGAGGGACCGGGAGACGGCGTTCGGTACGACCCGGCCACGGTCGACGCCGCTCGCCTTCTCGCGCAGTTCGCGGCCGGCCTTCGCGCCGATCAGCCGCTGCAGCGTGGACAGTGGCGCGGCAGCGACCCGGCCGAGAGTGTCGAGGCCGTAGTCGGTCAGGGTGCGGGAGGTCGCGCCGCCCACGCCGGGCAGCGCGGCGACGGGCTTGTCCGCGAGGAACTCCGCGATGGCATCCGGCTCCTCGGGCACCGCGCACGTCACCCCGGGCACGGCGTCGCGCAACGCCACACGCGCCAGCATCGGCCCGGGCCCGGCACCGATCACGCAGTCGACGCCGTACAGCGCGAGCGACCGCACCCGGATCACCGACGCCAGTTCGACGGCGTCCCGCCCGAAGTACCGCTCGGCACCCCGCAGATCGGCCAGCGCCCCGTCCGGTGGCAGGGCCTGGACGACCGGGGTGAACTCCTCGAGCATCCCGATCAGGTGGGGCAGATCGGCCTCGCCCGCCGAAGGCAGCTGGAAACGTACGCAGAGGATGGTCATCCCGCACTCCCCGGACTCTGGTGCCACAACTTTCTTCCCGCCGCGGGTCCTTCACCCGCGGGACGCAGGTCGGCCCAGGGGTGCATCTCGTACCCCGTGGCCATGCGGATCTTCCGCTGCTCCATCGGATCCCGGGCCGCGGAACCCGCCGGCGCGGGCGCCCCGTCCGAACCGGCCAGCCGTCGGGGCGCGGCTCCCTCACCGTCCTCACCCGGACCACCGGAATCACCGGAATCACCGGAATCACCGGAGCCACCGGAAGCGCCGGCACCGGCCAGCCGGGCCGCGACTCCCTCCAGCCCTTCCTCCCGGCGCACTTCGAGCAGGTCCGCGAGGTTCCAGGCGGCGGCGCCCACCACGCTGAGGCTGCGCGGGCCGCGCCGCTGCACCACCCCGCGCACCAGCAGCAGCCAGGAGTGGAAGACGGTGTGGGCGCAGGCGTCGTGCGAGTCGTCGAAGAAGGCGAGGTCGACCAGGCCCGTGCCGTCGTCCAGGGTGGAGAAGATGACCCGCTTGCCGGATCGGATCGGCGGCGTCTGGGTGGCCGCCTTGGCGCCCGCGACCAGTACCGTCTCCCCGTGCCGGGCCTCGCGCAGCCGCCGCGCCGAGACCACGCCCAGCTCGTCGAGGAACTGCCGGTGGTCGTCCATCAGATGGCGCGAGGCGTCCATGGACAGCACGCCCAGCTCGGCGCTGAGCCGCTCCGACGAGGTGAGGTCGGGCAGCCCGGCCGGGGCGGTCTTCCGGCCTCCGGCCAACGGCAGCTGGCCACCGCCCGCACCCCGCGCGCCCCGGTGCAGCTCGGTCAGATGCAGTTGCAGATCACGGCGATTGGCGCCGAACGCGTCCAGCGCGCCCACCTGTGCGAGCCGCTGGGCCAGCGGACGGCTGGGCCGGCCCCGCTCCCAGAAGTCGACCAGCGAGGCGTACGGCTGCCCCTGCTCGATCCGCGCCGCCTCGGCCTCAGTGATGCCGTGCACATCGGAGAGCGCCAGTCGCAGACCCCATTTACCGGACACCAGTTCGATACGGTGTGCGACCCCCGACTTGTTCACGTCCAACGGCAGCACGGGCACACCGCGCCGCCGCGCGTCCGCCAGCAGCAGCCGCTTCGGGTACATACCGGGGTCGTGCGTGAGCAGTCCCGCGTAGAAGGCGGCCGGGTGATGCGCTTTCAGCCACGCCGACTGGTAGGTCGGCACGGCGAAGGCGACCGCGTGCGCCTTGCAGAAGCCGTACGACCCGAAGGCCTCGATGATCTCCCAGGTCCGCCGAATCGTTTCCGCGTCGTAGCCGTGCGCCGCCGCGTGCTGCGCGAACCACACCTTGATCCGCCCCTGCGACTCCGGATCGGACAGCCCGCGCCGCACCCGGTCGGCCTCGCCGCGCCCGCACCCGGTCATGATGTCGACGATGTCGATGATCTGCTCGTGGAAGACGACGACCCCGTACGTCTCCATCAGCGGCTCCTCCAGATCCGGGTGCGGACAGCGGATCGGCGCCCGCCCGTGCCGCGCCTCGATGAACGGCCGCACCATGTCGGCGGCGACCGGCCCGGGCCGGAACAGCGAGATGTCGACGACCAGATCGTGGAAGGTGGCGGGCTGAAGCCGCCCGACCAGGTCCCGCTGCCCGGGCGACTCGATCTGGAAGCAGCCGAGCGTCTCGGTGGACCGGATCAGCCGGTACGCCGCGGGGTCCCCCGGCGGCAGGGCGTCCAGCTCGACCCTCTTTCCCGACACCCGCTCCACTTCCCGCACCGCGTGCGCCATGGCCGACTGCATCCGCACCCCCAGCACATCCAGCTTCAGCAGCCCGAGGTCCTCGACGTCGTCCTTGTCGAACTGCGACATCGGAAAGCCCTCGCCGCTGGTCGGCATGACCGGCGTGCGCGCCGGCAGCGAAGCATCGGACAGCAGCACCCCGCACGGGTGCATGGCCACCCCGCGCGGCAGGGCGTCCAGCGCCTCGACCAGCTCCCACAGCCTCCCGTACTTCTCCTTCTCCCCCGCCAGCGCACGCAGCTCGGGCAGTTCCTCCAGCGCGGCGCGGGCGTCCCTCGCCCGGATGTGCGGAAAGGACTTGGCGACCCGGTCGATCTCGGCCGGGTCCATGGACAGGGCGGCCCCCACGTCGCGGATGGCGTGCCGTACGCGGTACGTCTCCGGCATCGCGACCGTCGCGACGCGCTCGGTGCCGAACCGGTCGATGATCGCGCGATAGACCTCCAGCCGGCGCGCGGACTCCACGTCGATGTCGATGTCGGGCAGCACGACCCGCTCCTTCGACAGGAACCGCTCCATCAGCAGCCGGTGCTCGATCGGGTCGGCGTGCGCGATCCCGAGCAGATGATTGACGAGCGACCCGGCCCCGGACCCCCGGGCGGCCACCCGGATGCCCATCTCCCTGACGTCGTCGACCACCTGGGCGACGGTCAGGAAGTAGGAGGCGAACCCGTGGTGGGCGATGATGTCCAGCTCATGGTGCATCCGCTCCCAGTACTCCCGGCGCCGGCCGTACCCGCGCAGCACCATTCCCGCCGCCGCCCGCGAGGCCAGGGTCCGCTGGGCGGTACGGCGCCCGGCGCCGACCAGATGCGGCTCGGGGAAGTGGACGGTCCCGATCCCGAGGTCGTCCTCGGGATCGACCAGGCACTCGGCAGCCGTCGCCTCGGTCTGCTCCACCAGCCGGTGAGCGGTGCCCCGCCGGAACCCGGCGGCCTCCACGATCCGCTCGGCGGCCTGCGCCATGGCCCCGGCCCCCTTGAGCCAGGCCTCACCGGAGTCCAGTTCCCTGGCCGGGTCGATGGGCACCAGGCGCCGGGCGGCGTCCAGGACGTCGGCGACCGGACCCAGCCCGGAATCGGCGTACCGTACGGCGTTGGTGAGCACGGGGCGGATCCGCTGCTCGGCGGCGAACCCGACGGTCCGGGCGGCCAGCCGCAGCGACCCGGGCCCCGTGCCTTTCCGGCCGTGCCAGACGGCCTCCAGCCGCAGGTCGTCGCCGTAGACCTCCCGCCACGGCACGAGCAGCCGCGCCGCCCGGTCGGGCCGGCCCGCGGCCAGGGCGCGCCCGACATCGGAGTCGGGCCCGAGCAGCACGGTCAGCCCCTCGGCATGGTTGCGGTCCCAGGGCAGCAGGGGCGTCCCCTCCCCTGCATGGGCGGCCGAGACGAGGCGGCACAGCTCCCCCCACCCCCGGGCCCCGTCCCGGGCGAGAAAGATCGCCCGAGGAGCCGACTCGTCGACGAAGGCACCACCCCGCACCGGCGTCCGGCGCCGCCCCTGCCGCCCGGTCCCGCCCTGAGGCTCCACTCCCGCCACCGCCAGATCCACCCCGAACAGCGGACGGACCCCCGCCTTCCCGCAGGCCTTCGAGAACCGGACCGCACCGGCGAGCGTGTCGCGATCCGTCAGCGCGAGGGCGTCCATGCCCCGCTCGGAGGCGCGCTCGGCCAGCCGCTCCGGGTGCGAGGCCCCGTATCGCAACGAGAATCCGGAGACGGTGTGCAGATGCGTGAACCCCGGCACACGCACCTCCCGCACTTGTGAGCAACCCGCTCTCGAACATCTGTTCCCAGCTACCTCACCCCCACCATAGACCAATTTTCGAATGTGTGTACGACATCCGTTCGACCCCGCCCCACCTGCGGAAACACCCTGAACCCCCCGACCGTGGAGGCATGCCGCACCGCTCGTTCGCCCCCGAGATGAAAGACGCCGTCACACCCCGGGCCACCCTGCTGGTCGTCGGCGTGATCGCGCTCCAGCTGCTGTTCACGCCTCCTACGTGGGAGCACTGCACGACCCGAAACCCAGGGACGTGCCTTTCGGCCTGGTGGCCCCCCAGGCGGCGTCCGAGCAGGCGATGACCCGCCTGGAACGGCTCCCGGGCACCCCCTGGACCCCCGCGCCCTGCCGGACGAGGCGACGGCCCGGAACCAGATCGAGAACCGCGACATCGACGCCGCCCTGATCGTCGACCCCAGCGGCACCGTGGGAGCGGCCACCCTCGCCCTGCAGGGCCTCTTCGGCACGATCGGCATCGGCCTGGTCATCCTGCTGGTGGTCATCCTCGGCAACCCCAGCGCGGGCGGCGCCCCGCCCCGGATGACCACATCACTGCTGACCCTGGTGGCGTAAGCGGTAGCGGGAACGGCCATCACGGTGGCAGCGGCAGCCCGCCGCAGGACCCCGCAGCCCCGCCGCACGGACGGGCCGCACCTCCGTACGACAAGAAGGCCACCCCGGCGCAGGCGCACACCCGCAGGCGAAAGCCCCGCCCCTCACACGAGGGGCGGGGCTCACCAGCTCACGAGCCGGCCGCGCTGGGTCAGCTGATCCGGGCCGGCCGATCCGCCTCAGCCGATCTGCGTCCCCGTGGCGGACAGCGCCTCCGTCACCGGCTGGAAGAACGTCTCCCCGCCCGACGTGCAGTCACCGCTACCGCCGGACGTGAGCCCGATCGCGCTGCTCCCCGAGAACAGCGACCCGCCGCTGTCACCCGGCTCGGCGCACACGTCGGTCTGGATCAGCCCGTTCACGACGTCGCCGTTGCCGTAGTTCACGGTGGCGTCCAGCCCCGTGACCTTCCCGTCGTGCACCTGCGTCGTCGACCCGCTCCGCGTGACCTCCATGCCGACGGTCGCCTCCGCGGCACCGGAGATCTTCTGGGTCGACCCGTTGTACAGGTTCACCTCACTGGGGTGCGCGACCTCCGAGGTGTACTTGACCAGCCCGTAGTCGTCGCCCGGGAAGCTGGAGTCCACGTTGGTGCCGAGCTCGTTGCCGCTGGAGTCGGACCAGGTGGAGATGCCCTCGGTGCAGTGCCCGGCGGTCAGGAAGAACGGCTCGCCGCCCTTGACCACGTTGAAGCCGAGCGAGCAGCGGCCGCTGCCGCCGGTGATCGCGTCGCCACCGGCGATGAAGGGCTTGTACTCCCCCTTCGTCCGCTTCAGTTCGGCCTTCGCCCCGAGCCCGTCCACGACCTTCGTCAGCGTCGCCCACTCGGCCTTGGAGACCGTACGGTCGGCGGTCACGACGACCTTGTTCGTCGTCGGGTCGGTCACCCAGGAGGTGCCCGGGATCGTCGCGTCCTGCTTCAGCGTGCTGCGGGCGCTCTTCAGCTCCGCGAGCGAGTTCGCCACGATTCTCGCCTTGGCGCCGGCCTTCTCGACGGCCTGCGCGGCGGCCTCGTCGAGCACGTTCACCACGAGGCTCTTGCTCTTGGTGTCGTAGTACGTCCCGGCCGAGTCGGCTCCCAGATCCTTCGCCAGCGTCGAGGCGAGCTTTCCGGCCGCCGCGACCGACAGGGTCCGGGGTGCGGACGCCTCAGGGGTTTCGCTGGCGTTCGCGGTCTGGAACGTCACTCCCGCGGCGACCAGTGCGGCGATGCCCGCACCTGCCACGGCTGCACGCCGCTTGGGTATGCGTCGGTGCTTCAACTTCTGTCCTCCTGTGGGGGGTCGGTGCGGGAGGTTGTGGGGACCTCACCGGACCGGAAGGCTTCGTTGACGAGCGTCACTATTCCGAGGACAACGGGGAGCACACAAGGTCGAGTTCAGGACGCGCGTAGATGACGCGACGTACGGCCCTCATTTTGACCGCGCACGGTCAAATCGGGCTCAACCAACACCCGTTCACACTGCAAACATTACGCACGAGTAATATGTGCGCACTCCGAGAGGTCTGACCGTGGCCGAAAACCTTCCCTCCGGCCAACCCCAACTCATGCTCAGAAAAAGTACATTGATGGACCATCGCACCATCTCCACGAAGTCCCCACCGAACACTTCGACCCAACCCAAAAGGAAAGCCCCCGCACGCGGTGCGTGCGGGGGCTCGAAGCCCTTCGGACTACTGCCCGGGAAGGCCTAGTACACGCTGACGCCGTAGGCGCTCAGGGCCTCCGTGACGGGCTGGAAGAACGTCGTACCACCGAAGGAGCAGTTGCCGCTGCCGCCGGAGGTCAGACCGTACGCCGTGCCGTTGCTGCCGTAGAGCGGGCCGCCGGAGTCGCCCGGCTCGGCACAGACGGTGGTCTGGATCAGGCCGGAGACGATGTCGCCGCCGCCGTAGTTGACGGTGGCGTTGAGGGCGGTGACCCGGCCGCTGTGCGTACCGGTCGTGGAACCGTCACGGATGACGGTGGTGCCCACGCTGGGCGTGGCCGCGCGCGTGATGTCCACGCCGTTCGCGGTGCCGGGCCGGCTGACGGACCCCGAGTACCGGACGATGCCGTAGTCGTTGCCCGGGAAGCTGGAGCCGGCGGTCGAGCCGATGACCGAGGTGCGGCCGGAGTTGGAGTACCAGGTGCCCGCGCCGTCGGTGCAGTGACCGGCGGTCAGGAAGTACTGGGTGCCGTTGCTGGCGCGGACGTTGAAGCCGAGGGAGCAGCGCCAGCTACTCGCATAGATGGCGTCGCCGCCCTGGATGAGCTTGCTGAACGTGCCGGGGGTCCGCTTGATCGTGAGCGCGTCGGCGTTGCCGCCGGCCTGCTGCTTGATCTTCGCGATCTCGGCCTGGGTGACCGTGCTGTCCACGGTGACGAGCACCCGGTTGGTCTTGCTGTCGACAGCCCAGGCGGTGCCCGGGATGTCGGCCTTCAGCATGGACCCGCTGGCGCTCTTGAGCTCGGCGGCACTGAAGGCGGTGGGGGTCTCGGACGCGTTCGCGCTGGGGATCGCGATCGCTGCGGCGGCGACCAGGCCGGTGGAAACGGCGATCAGCCGGGTCCGTCTCGAAATGCCGCTGCGGGGGGTGGTGCGCTTGATCCTCACTTTTCGTTCCTCCACAAAGGAAGTAGGGGGCCCTCGTGGGGTTTCAGGCCCGTGAGGCGCAGCCTGGGACCGGGTGCTCGGATTCCGAACACGTCGTGCCCCTGACAAGCGCTGAGGGGGAGTATTCGGCCGAACGGCCGGTCGGCGCAAGGGTGCCTTTCGGCCGTCACCCTTCGAGCGTTCTGTGCGTGAGTGCCCTCGTCCGCGCCTCACGGCCCCACCGCCAGGCTCAGTTGCCCCGCCGGCCCGGAAGCCGCCTCACTTCAGGGCCCGAGCGCCCCGGCACCGCCCGGCGCGGGGCGTACGGCGTGCCCCGGAGGCCGCGGAACCCCCGGCGCGCGGGCGGACTCCGGGTCGAAGTCGTGTACGCCCCACGCCCCCTCGCGCACCAGCGCAACCGGCCTTCGCTCGCCGTACGCCACCCGCGCCCCGCCCGCCGGGCCCGGCTCGGCCGCGAGCCGCACCTCACCGCCGAAAGGCCGTCCGCCCACCGCGAGGTCGTCCGTTTCGGTGGTGCTCAGCACGACTTCGGCGGTGGTCGGCAAGAAACCGCGTCGCCGTCGGCCCGCCAGAGCCCGGGGATGTCCGGAAGTCGACCATCCGGATCACCCTCGGTCCTGGGGCCCCGCGCCGTGCCAGCGGGGCGCCGACGTAGAGCACCAGCAGGGAGCGGCCGTGAGGACGAAGAGGGCCGAGGCCACGACGGCCGGCTCGCCTGACGGTGCCTCAGCAGCTGCAGCCGCAGTCGCAGCCGTCGCAGCCGCAGTTGTCGCAGCACTTGCCGCAGCAGTCACAGCAGCTGCAGCAGTCCCCGCATCCGCCGCAGTCGCAGTTGCCGCACTGCCCTTCCTTGCGCTCGCCCGTCCACGGATCGTGATACGTGCCGCAGCACATCTGGCACGTACAGGCGAGCCCCAGCCACACCGCGCACCCGGCGAGCAGCCCGCGCCGGTTGCCGCGCGGCGGCTCGGGGGGCGGCGGAGCGCCGGGACCGCCCGGGGCGCCGGTGCCGGGCGGTGCGTAGGGACCGGCGGCGTGGGCGCAGGCGGCCACACCGAAGGCGCGGTCGACGGAGGTGCGCAGCTCGTGCACGAGGAGCCGGTGCACCAGCCGCCCGTCGGTGAACTCCGCCTCCCGCAGTGCCAGCCGGACGCCGTGCACCGCGTCGTCGGCCAGCCGCCGGACCTCGGTGAGGGAGGTGCCGGTCGCGGCGATCGGGTTCCAGGCGCCTGACGCGGCGTCGGCGTGCCGGTCCTGAACGGCGTCCAGCAGATGGGCCAGCCGCCCGAAGAGCCGTCCGGCCTCGGCGAGCGGTACGGCGTTGTGCGGCCGGCCGGCGAGGACGGCGGTGTGCGCGAAGGCCGCGGCAGTGGCGGTCTCGGTCGGTTCGGTGACCGTCAGGATCGGCGTCCCGGGCCCGGCCAGCGCCTCGATCCCGGTCTGCCGGTCCACGGCGTCGACCAGGAGGGCGGTGTCGAACCCCACAGCGGTGCCGCCACGGGCACCGGCCGAGTCCCAGCGAGCGGCGACCCGGCGAGCGGCGCGCGCCACCGGCCTGCGGGCCATCAGCCCGTCGCCGTCGGCGACGTGATCCCGTACCTTTGCGGAGGCCAGTACCAGCGACACGGCGGCCGCCAGCCGGGCCCCCTCGCCCTGGGCGACGGAGGCGGTGCGCATGCCGCGCAGCGGGCACGGCCCGGCCGTACGCCGCGCGGCCCCGCCGGACGCGGCCTGAGCCTCCGTCAAAACGGATATGAGAAGGCCGTCATAGTTCGTCACTATGCGAGCGAACTGTCCGTGCTCTCCGCGCAGCGCGAGGCACAGGCCGCACAAATGCGCCATCCACTGACTGCTGAGCTTCTCTCCGAGACGGTGCCTGCAGGGCCTGACGATTCCGAACACGGCGCTCCCCCGAGCTTCGTTACGACGCTGAGCTGCGGCATCGTATCGGGCCGCGCATTCACCCGTACGCCCCGGCCGTCACCCGTACGCCGAGAAGAATCATATTTCACTCACAGTCAGCAGCCGTTTGGGAAACGGCCCTTGGGACATACGGACTCTCGACGGATTCGCTGTGCACCAGTACCGTCACAAACCCCCCGCGCGGCGTCTATCCACTTGGCGCGCCATCCGCATCATGGACGACCATAGGGATGCGGAAAGCAGAAAGACCGCTGTGAGAGGAGGCGTCCATGGGATCGGTACGCAAGGCAAGTGCCTGGCTTGGCCTCGTCGACGACAACGAAGACGAGCGTTACTACGACGACGACTACTCCGACGGGACCGAGCCCGGGGAGGCCTGGGTCACCGATCCGCGCGTCAAGGTGGCCTCGGACGTCGCCGAGGAGAAGGGCCGCCGCATCGGCACGGTGACCCCCGACAGCTTCCGGGACGCCCGCGCCATCGGCGAGCTGTTCCGCGACGGCGTGCCGGTCATCATGAACCTCACGGCCATGGAGGCGGCCGACGCCAAGCGCGTGGTCGACTTCGCGGCCGGGCTGATCTTCGGCCTGCGCGGCTCGATCGAGAGAGTGTCGACCCGCGTGTTCCTGCTGACCCCCGCCAACACGGAGATCGTGAACGGCGACCCGGCCGCGCACCGCACGGACGGCTTCTTCAACCAGAGCTGAGGCAGGACCGCTCACCGGCCCTGCCCCCGCGCGGGGTCACCGGACAGGGCCTAACGGAAAGCGTCGAGTCCGGTGAGCGCCTTGCCCAGCACGAGCTGGTGCATTTCGACGGTGCCCTCGTAGGTGAGCACCGACTCGAGGTTGGTCGCGTGCCGCATCACGGGGTATTCGAGCGAGATCCCGTTGGCCCCGAGAATCGTGCGGGCCGTGCGGCAGATCTCGATCGCTTCCCTCACGTTGTTGAGCTTGCCGAAGCTGACCTGCTCGGGACGCAGGCGGCCGGCGTCCATCCGCCGCCCCAGATGGTGGGCGAGCAGAATCCCCTTGTGCAGTTCCACCGCCATGTCGGCGAGTTTGGCCTGGGTGAGCTGGAAGCCGCCGATGGGCCGCCCGAACTGCTCCCGTGACTTCGCGTAGTCGACCGCGGCCTCGAACGAGCTGCGGGCCGCGCCCATGGCGCCCCAGACGATCCCGTACCGGGCGTGGGACAGACAGCTGAGCGGTCCGCGCAGGCCGGTGACGTCCGGGAGGACGGCGTCGGCGGGCAGCCGTACGTCGTCGAGGACGAGTTCGCTGGTGACGGAGGCCCTGAGGGACCACTTGTGCTTGATCTCGGGGGCGGTGAACCCGGCGCTGTCCGTCGGCACGGCGAACCCGCGGATCCCGTACTCGGTCTGCGCCCACACGACGGCGACGCCGGCGACCGAGCCGTTGGTGATCCACATCTTGCGGCCGTTGAGGACCCAGTCGGTGCCGTCGCGCTTGGCGTACGTCCGCATGGAGGCCGGGTCGGATCCGTGGTCGGGCTCGGTGAGCCCGAAGCAGCCGATGACCTCGCCGGAGGCCATACGCGGCAGCCAGTGCCGCTTCTGCTCCTCGCTGCCGAAGCGGTGGATCGCGTACATGGCGAGGGAGCCCTGCACGGAGACGAGGGAGCGGATGCCGGAGTCGGCGGCCTCCAGTTCCAGACAGGCGAGCCCGTACTGCACGGCGGACGCGCCGGCACAGCCGTAGCCCTCCAGGGACATCCCGAGGGCGCCGATGCTCCCGAGCTCCCGGGCCAGCTCCCGGATCCCGGGCAGTTCCCCCTTCTCGTACCACTCGGCGACGTACGGCAGCACCCGGTCCGCGGCCCAGGACCGCACGGTGTCCCTGATCCCGAGGTCCTCCGGCTCCAGCAGGTCGTCCAGGCCGAGGGGATCGGCGGGATCGAAGGGAGGCAGCTTGGACGAACCGGACATGAACGACATCCTCCGAGACTCTTCAACTAGCACCGCTAGCCCAAGACGCTACGGCTCCGCACACCCACGCACCACCCGTAGCCACGAACTGAGAGGCGAGGCTCGCTCACGGGCGGCACCGCGCCATCGGCGGCTGCCCGCGGGCCCGCCGCCATCCGCGAACCGCAATCCGCGAACCGCAGGCCACCGACGGCGCCTCGCCCCTGCAGGCGACCCTGACCCCGCGAGCGACAGTCACGGGTGGCGCGCGGGTGTGGCGCGTGAGTGTGGCGCGTGAGTGGGCGAAGGATCACACCGAGACGCGCGACTCCGCAGCGTCCCTCGGTGCAGGCACCTCCACCGCCCCGGGCTCGCACTGCATCACCCGCGGCAACCGCAGCGCCATCACCGCACCCAGCAGCAACAACCCCGCACTCACCAGCAGCGTCACATGCAGCCCGTGCACGAACGCGTCCCGCGCGGCATGCCGCAGAGCGGCCCCGGCGGCGCCGCCCAGCTGCGCGGCGACCTCGTACGCCTCCCCCAGCGAATGCCCCGCGGCGGAGGACGCCGACTCCGGCACCCCCGGCACACCCGACAACCCGGGCGCGTACGCCGCGTTCATCACCGTGCCGAGCAGCGCGATCCCGATGCCCGCTCCCAGCTGGTACGAGGTCTCCCCGATCGCCGCCGCCCCACCGGCCTGCTCCTGCGGCGCCTCGCTCAGCATCGACTCGTACGCCCCGAACAGCGTCGTCTCCAGCCCGAAGCCCAGCAGCACGAACCCGCTCAGCATCAGCGCGCAGTCGTCCGTCCGGCCCAGCGCCGTCAGCAGCACCACCGCGAACGCGGTCAGGCAGAACCCGGCGCACACCATCCGCCGCGGCCCGAACCGCCGCAGCATCCGCGCCCCGGCCAGCCCGGCCGCCATCGCCGCGAACGTCAGCGGCAGCAGCCGCAGACCGGTCTCCAGCGGCGACAGCCCGAGCACCAGCTGCAGGTACTGCGCCGCGATCAGTTCGAGCCCCACCAGCGCGAGCATCGCCAGCACGATGCACCCGACGGACGTGCTGAACGCCGGCCGCGCGAACATCCTGAGGTCCACCAGCGGATGCGTCCGCCGCCGCTGCCGCCGCACGAAGGCGACCAGCAGCACCACGCCCCCCACCAGCGGCAGCACGGTGAGCAGGCTCCCCACCGACTCGCCGCTCCCGAGCCGCTTGACACCCAGCACCACGCCGAACAGGCCGGCCGCCGCCATCAGCGCGCCGACCACGTCCCAGGGCCCGTCGCCCTCGCCCTTCGACTCGGGCAGCAGCAGCCGCCCCACCGGGAGACTGACCAGCATCAACGGAATGTTGACGAGGAAGACCGAGCCCCACCAGAAGTGCTCCAGCAGGAAGCCGCCGAGCAGCGGCCCGACCGCGGCGCCCACCGCGGCCACGGCGCTCCAGATGCCGATCGCGAGCGCCCGCTCGCGCCGGTCGGGGAAGACCTGCCGCAGGATCGACAGCGTCGCGGGCATGATCATCGCGCCGCCGACACCGAGCAGTGCCCGCGCCACGATCAGCAGCTGCGCGTTGTCCGCCAGGGCCGCGAGCCCCGAGGCGACGCCGAACAGCGCGTATCCGAGGAGCAGGACCCTTCTGCGGCCGACGCGGTCGCCGAGCGTGCCGAACAGGATCAGCAGTGAGGCGCAGACCAGCGGGTAGACGTCGACGATCCAGAGCAGCTCCATCCCGCCGGGCCTGAGGTCCTCGGTGACGGCGGGGACCGCCACGTGCAGCACGGTGGCGTCGACCGCGACCAGCAGCAGGCTGACGCAGAGGACGACCAGAACCACCCAGCGGTTGGCACCGGCCCCGGCCGCCCGACGGCGCAGCCCGGCGGCGGCCGTGGTCGTCCCGGACATGTACGTACCTCCCAGATGTTCCTCGCGATCGGCGGGCTCACGGAGTGGGGGACGCCCCCGCGACTCGGCCGGAGAGGAGCGGTGGTCTCCGGCCCGCGCAAACGAACAGCGAGTGACACGTCAGCGTACGCGAATCCACGCCGGAGCCCAGTGGCGGACCTCTCACACGTTCGACCCAGAGGTGTGGTGTGCGTCACTTTCCCCTCTCCCGGTCACGCCCTGGCCGGCCTGCCGGTTCCCGCCCCGGTCGATAATCGGGCCCGTGACCGATCTTGAGACACGCGTGGCCCCGATCCGCGCCGGGGCGCTGCGCCGGGCGGCCCCGGCGCTCCTCGGGTACGCGGCCGTCCGCGCCCTGGGCCTGCTGGTCCTGTTCCTGTGGAGCGCGGCGCGGGACAAGAGCGCGTACACACTGCTGACCGCCCGCTGGGACGCGCTCTGGTACGTCAGGATCGCCGAGCTCGGCTACGGCTACGAGGTGCGGCTGGCGAACGGCGACGTCCACTCGAACCTGGCGTTCTTCCCGCTGCTGCCCTGGCTGGAGCGGCTGGTGGCGGCGGTGTCGCCGCTGTCGTACGCGGACGGGGGCTTCCTCGTCAGTCTGCTGGCCTCGCTCGCCGCGGCGTGGGGGATCTTCGCGGTGGCGGACCGGGTGTACGGCCGCCGGGCCGGAGTGTGCGCGGTCCTGCTGTGGGCCGTCCTGCCGGTCGGGATCGTGCAGTCGATGGCGTACAGCGAGTCGCTGTTCACGGCCCTCGCCGCGTGGTCGCTGTACGCGGTGCTGACCGGCCGCTGGGTGACGGCGGGCACGCTGGCCCTGCTGGCGGGCCTGACCCGTCCGGTGGGGATGGCGGTGGTGGCGGCGGTGTGGGTGGCGGCGGCCTGCTCCTTCACGCGGGACGGGCGTGCGGCCTCGGCGGACGGCCTGCCCGGCCCGGCTCCCCGGGACCGCCGCGTCCTCGGCATGCTCCTCGCCCCCCTCGGCACCGCCGGTTACGTGCTCTGGGTCGGCCACTACACGGGCCGGGGCCCGCTCGGCTATCTCGACGTGCAGGCCGGATGGCGCAACGGCTTCGACGGTGGCTACTCCTTCGCCCGGTTCGTCGCCGAGAAGTTCACGTCGTTCCCGTCGGCCCTGGCCGGGGTGGGGCTGGTCCTCGGGGTCGCGTCAGTCGTCTGGCTGTATGCGACCGGCGTACGTCAGCGCCAGCCGCTGCCGCTGCTGGTCTACACCGGCGTCGTCACCGCGCTCGCCCTGTGCGCGTCGAGCTACTTCGGCTCGAAACCGCGTCTGCTGCTGCCCGCCTTCCCCCTGCTGCTGCCCCTCGCGCTGGCCCTGGCCGGGCTGCGTCCCCGCAGGTCAGCGGCGGTGCTCGGGGGCGTGGCGGTCGTCTGCGCGGGGTACGGGGCGTTCTGGCTGAACGGGTCCGGTCCGCCCTGACCCGCTGTGAGCGCCGGGAGAATTCCGCACCATGCCCCGGTGAACGAATTCAAAAGGTCAACAAAACCCGCATCCGGAATGATCAAAGGAATTGAAGGCCACAGCGGCCGGGGATTGCAGATTCGCCGGAAATAATCCTGCTCCTGAGGGGAATCCCACATCACATCGTCATCACAAAGCCGTTGATTCGACCGGGATCCCAGCTCACTCGCTGTAACGTCGATCGGGTGCGTACCGAACCGAAGCTCACCCGTCTGGACCGGGTGTTCGCCCGGCTGGACCGTGAGCCGGAACGACCGGCCCACATCGATGCGCCGGAGATGAGCAGGCACCGCGTCGTGCTCTTCGCGGCGACCCTGGCCTTCTACGGCGCGATCGTGTGGGCCGTGGTGATCACGTCCTGGCTGGTCCGGCTCGACTGGCAGGTCATGTTCTTCCGGCCCTACCAGCAGTGGTCGGAGATCCACTGGTTCGTCGACTACTACGTGGTCCTCGGACAGCGCGGCCCGACCGCCGTGATGGTCGCGGCCTGGCTGGGCTGGCGCTCCTGGCGCCAGCACACCCTGCGTCCGCTGCTCGCCCTCGGCGTCTCGCTGCTGCTGCTGAACGTCACGGTCGGCGCCGCCAAGTACGGCATGGGCCGGCTGGGACCGCACTACGCGACCGTGATCGGCTCGAACGAGATGTGGCGCGGCGGCGATATATTTCCGAGCGGTCACACCGCCAACGCCGTGGTGACCTGGGGAATCCTGGCCTATATGGCCTCCACCCCGAGAGCGCGCCGCTGGCTGTCCGCCGTGTCCGCGGTGACCTCGCTCGGCGTCGGTATGGCCACCGTCTACCTCGGTACGCACTGGCTGAGCGATGTGCTGCTGGGGTGGGCCGCGGGGCTGCTGATCCTGCTCGCCCTGCCGTGGTTCGAGCCGCTGATCGCCCGTGCCGAGGCCCGGATCTTCGACCTGCGCGACCACTTGCGGGAGCGCTGGAGCCGTGCCGCCACCGCCCCCGTCAGCGCGCCGCCCGTGGTGGTCACGCCGCTGCCCTCCGACCGGGAGGACGTCGCGGCCCGCTCGCCCCGTACTCCGGTCTGCCTGGCGCCGGGCCCGCACACATCCCGCGCGGAGCGCACGCCGACCGCCCCGGCCGGCAGCCGCCGCCCGCCGCACCCGGAGCGCCACCCGCGCGGCACGACGTCGTCGGTCCGCCCCTGAGAGGCGGCTGACCACGGCGGACAGCCGCGTGAACGGCGCGCACATCCCGTCCGAGGTGCGCACATCCCGTCCCGGCACGGGCGAGGGCCCCGGTTCCGGAGCGGAACCGGGGCCCTCGCCCTGTCTCAGCCCTTCCAGGCCCGCACCACCCGGCCACCCCTGACCTCGAAGTTCAGCCGGCCCACGCGGTACTCCATCGTGATGATCGCCCCCGGCGGCAGCGAGCGCACCGTCGGCCAGCCGCGCTCACGCGCGAGGCGTTCGGCCCGGTCGGCCTCCAGGCCGACATAGGTGTCCGGGCTGTCGTCGGGTTCCGCGGAAGGTGTCGGAGTCGGTGCCATGGCGCCACGCTATGTCCTGCCCGGCTACCGCGGAAGTCCGGGCCGTCGCCTCGTCACTCTCCGCCTCCGGTCACGCTTCTGTCACAAGACAACGACAGGCGTTTCCGGCACGGCCCGTCACACGGACGAGGGGTTCCCTACGCCTTCCGCAGGTATTCGATCGTCATTCCCGCGGGTTGCGTGAGCTCATGGAAAGGCCCGGCGGAAAGCGCCGGGTGAAATGCCGGGCCCGGGAAAAAAAAACACCCCACCTAACCCCCACCACCCCACAAACCCGCCGTGAGAGG